>NZ_JBEYUY010000008.1:0-388079 GCF_040643775.1 Streptomyces sp. NPDC047081
CGACGCCACGCCGCGCCCCCTCTACACGGCCCGCGCGTCTAAACGGCTCGCACACCCCACCCCACAACCCACAGCGCCCCTACCCGTCCCATCCCCAGGGGCTGCCGCCCCCTCCGGCCCCGCCCAGGGGGCTCCGCGCCCCTGCGGGATCGTCAGGCCCGGCCCCTCCGTGCCACTGCCACCGCTCCGCCGCCCGCCAGCACCAGCGCGATCGCGCCGCCCGCGAGGTACGGCGTCATGGAACTGCCGCCCGTCTCCGCGAGGTTCGCCTCGTCGCCGGCGGCTCCCTGCGCCTTGACGTCTCCGGAACCGGAGCTGGAGCCGGACCCGCTGTCGGAGCCCCCCGCCGGGTCCTTGGCCGGCGTCGTGGCCGCGGCCGTCTTCGGTGTCTCGCACGTGGCCTTCGCGAGGGTCACCGTGCCCTCGACCTCCGCCACGTTGAGCTTCAACGGGTTGACGGAGACCTTGAGTTCGAGGGCGGTTGCCGCCGCCGTGGTCGACGTCTTCTCCGTCTTGGAGAGGTCCAGGCGGACCTCGCCCACCCCCGGCACCTTGACGTCCGTCGTGCCGCCGGTCGTCACCGTGACCTTCTTGCCCAGCACGGTGACCGCGCCGAGCAGGTTCGACGTGGCGACCGGTTCCTTGCCGGCCTCGCAGGTCGCCTTGGAGGTGACCTGGCCGATCTCGATCAGGGAGAGCAGCGGCAGGCCGGGGACGTGCAGCCTGGCGTGGGCGAGGTTCGTGTAGCCCTCGGCCTTCGCGGAGGTCGCGGTCGCCTTCGCCGTCGCCACCTCCGCGTCCAGGACGCTGAAGGGCTTGCCGCCGTCCACGCCGTCCAGCGTGGCGGTGAGCGCGGTCTTCTCGGCGCTCCGCGGCGCCTCGACCTGGTTGAGCGAGACCGCGAGCGGGACGTTCACGGTCTTGTTGAGCAGCGACACGTCGAGCCCGGTGCGCAGGACGACGGCGCTCGCGCGACCCTGGTCATCGGTCGCGTGCGCGGTGCCCGCCGCGGCGAGGGCCGCGGGACCGGCGGCCAGGGCCGTGGCCGTCGCGACGGTGGCGAGACGGCGTGCGGGCATACGGAAGTTCTTGCCGTTCAAGGTGGGGACCCCTCAGAGGAGACTTGCTCGGGACCCGCCAAGAATTACGCACCAAGAGTGAACTGGCGGCGTTCCAGCGCCAGTTCACCCCATCGTGCATTCCCCGTGAACGTTTTCGAATCGCCCGGCACACACGTTCCACATTTTCACCGCCGCACCGCCTTCTGTCCGAATACGGCGGTTGACACGGGGCGCGCAAGACGGCGCGTGCAGCGTCAACTAGCCGACGAGCAAGCCGTTCACGACGATGCGACTCGGCGCCGCCAGTACCCGTACATCGGCCCGTGGATCGGTCTCGTACACGACGAGATCGGCCGGCGCCCCCTCCTCCAGACCGGGCCGCCCGAGCCACTTCCGCGCCGCCCACGTCGTCGCCGACAGGGCCTCGACGGGCGGGATGCCCGCGGTGACCAGCTCGGCGACCTCGCCCGCCACCAGGCCGTGGGCGAGGTGGCCGCCGGCGTCCGTGCCGACGTACACCGGGATGCCGGCGTCGTAGGCGCCCCGCACGGTGTCGTAGCGGCGCTCGTGCAGGCGCCGCATGTGTGCCGACCACTGCGGGAACCTGCTCTCGCCGCTCGCCGCGAGCTGCGGGAAGGTCGCGATGTTCACGAGGGTCGGGACGATAGCGACGCCGCGCTCGGCGAACAGCGGGATGAGGTCGTCGGTGAGGCCGGTCGCGTGCTCGATGCAGTCGATGCCCGCCTCGACCAGGTCCTGGAGGGAGTTCTCGGCGAAGCAGTGGGCGGTGACGCGGGCGCCGAGCCGGTGTGCCTCCGCGATCGCCGCCTCGACCGCCTCGCGCGGCCAGCTGGGGGCGAGGTCGCCCAGGTCGCGGTCGATCCAGTCGCCGACCAGCTTGACCCAGCCGTCACCCCGGTTCGCCTCCTGGGCGACGTACGCGACGAGGTCCTCCGGCTCGATCTCGTGGGCGTAGCCGCGCATGTAGCGGCGGGTGCGGGCGATGTGCCGGCCGGCCCTGATGATCTTCGGGAGGTCCTCGCGGTCGTCGACCCAGCGGGTGTCCGACGGGGAGCCGGCGTCGCGGATGAGGAGGGTGCCGGCGTCCCGGTCGGTGAGCGCCTGCTTCTCGGCGACGTCCTGGTCGACCGTGCCGTGCGGGCCGAGGCCGACATGGCAGTGGGCGTCGACCAGGCCGGGGAGGGCCCAGCCCTCGACGGTACGGATGTCCCGGGCGCCGGCGGGACGGTCGTAGGAGACTCGACCGCCCACCACCCACAGTTCGTCGCGGATGTCCTCGGGTCCCACGAGGACCCGGCCCTTCACGTGCAGCACCGCCTGATCGCTCATGGGCGTCAGCCTAGGACGGCGGGCAGTCCCTGCTCGATACGGGCCACACGCCTCCGGCAGTCCGGCCCGGGTCAGGACTCGTCCTCCTCCACCTCCGCCATCGCCGGGTCCAGCAGCCGGGACAGGAAGTGGCGGGTGCGTTCGTGGGTGGGGTTGCCGATGACCTGGGCCGGGGAGCCGTCCTCGACCACGACCCCGCCGTCCATGAACACCACCCGGTCGGCGACCTCGCGGGCGAACGTCATCTCGTGCGTGACGACCATCATCGTCATGCCCTCGTTCGCCAGCATCCGCATCACCGCCAGTACGTCCCCCACCAGCTCCGGGTCGAGTGCCGAGGTCGGCTCGTCGAAGAGCATCACCTCGGGGCCCATCGACAGCGAACGGGCGATCGCCACCCGCTGCTGCTGCCCGCCGGAGAGGGAGGCGGGATACGCGTCCGCCTTCTCGGAGAGGCCCACGCGCTCCAGGTTCTCGGCGGCCACCTTCGCCGCCTTCGCCTTGTCCCGTCTGAGGACCCTGCGCTGCGGCAGCGTGAGGTTCTCGGTCACCGTCAGGTGCGGGAAGAGGTTGAACTGCTGGAAGACCATGCCGATACGGCGGCGCACGGCGTCGATGTCGACATCGGGGTCGGTGAGTTCGGTGCCGCCCACGAACACCTGGCCCTTGGTGGGTTCTTCGAGCAGGTTCACGCACCGCAGCAGCGTCGACTTGCCCGAGCCGGAGGGGCCGATGACGCACACGACCTCGCCCTGGCCGATCTCCAGGTCGATGCCGCGCAGCACCTCGTTGTCGCCGAAGGACTTGTGCAGGCCCTTCACCTCGATCTCGGGTCGGCTCATTTCACGGCCTCCTGGGCCTTCGCCTCCATACGGCGCACGACGAAGCCGAGCGGGATGGTCACCAGCAGGTAGCACAGGCCGGCGACCAGGATCGGCGTGGAGTTGGCGGTCGTACTGGCCAGGTCACGGCCGTACTTGGACAGTTCGCGCTCCTCCAGCGTGACGCCGAGGAAGAGGACCAGGGAGGAGTCCTTGAACAGGAGCACCAACTCGTTGGTCAGGGGCGGGAGGATGATGCGGAACGCCTGCGGGATGATGATCGAGACCATCGCGCGGGCCGGTGAGAAGCCCAGTGAACGGGCCGCCTCCATCTGGCCCCTGGGGACCGCCTGGATGCCCGCACGGATCGTCTCGGCCATGTAGGCGGCGGCCACCAGACCGAGCGCCAGGGCGACCTTGCCGTAGGTGCCGCCGACGATCTCCGTGCCGGGGAAGGCCAGCGGGACGGCGACCCCGATGAAGATGAAGATCAGCAGGGCGGGCAGGCCGCGGAAGATCTCGATGTAGACGCCGGCCAGCCAGCGGTACGGGCCCACCGACGACAGCCGCATCAGCGCGATCACCATGCCGAGGGCCAGGCCCACGACGAAGCCGGACACCGTGTAGAGCACGGTGTTCTTCAGCGCCATGGTGATGACGTCCGGGAACATCTGCTTGGCGATGGACCACTGCGCGAACTGGTTCTTCAGCCGCCCCCAGTCGGCGCCGACCGCGAACGCGACCACGGCGGCGACGAAGACGACGTACTGCACACCCCGTGACAGGCTGCGCTTCTGACGCCGGGTCAGGCCCTTCTTGCGGGGCTGGAGTTGTGCGTCGGCCGCGGTCATGAGGCGGAGGGCGAGGCCGTGGACCCGTCGTACGGGCCGATCCACTTCTCGTACAGCTTCTTGTACGTCCCGTCGGCCTTCGCGTCCTTGATGGCCTTGTTGATGGCGGCGAGGAGTTTCGTGTTGCCCTTCTTGACCGTGAAGCCGTACTGCTCACCGGTGTTGATGTTGTCGGCGAGCTGGAAGGCGCTCGCGTTGGCCTTGTCCTTCAGCCAGCCCTGGACCACCGGGTAGTCGATGATCACGGCCTTGACCTGGCCGGTGCGCAGGCCGTTGAGGACCGCGTCGGAGGACTCGAAGGAGACGGGGTCGAAGCCCTGGCTCTTGGCGTAGTCCTCGCCGGTGGTCTGCGCCTGCGCGCCGAGCTTGACCTTCTTGGTCTTGGCGTCGGCGAGCGAGGTGATCCCGCTGTCCTTGGTGACCAGGAGTGCCTGGGTGGCGTCGAAGTACGGGTCGGAGAAGTCGACGTTCTTCTTGCGCTCGGCGGTGATGGTCATGCCGGCCGCGGCCAGGTCGCACTCGCCGGAGTTGAGGAAGGCACCCGTCTTGAAGTTCTCGAAGGGCGTGTCGAGGATCTTCTGCTTCACGCCCAGGTCCTTGGCCACCAGGTCGATCAGTGACACGTCGAAGCCCTGCACCTTGCCGTCGATCTCCGACTGGAACGGCGGGTACGGCAGATGCGTGCAGGTGGTGAGCTGTCCGGCCTTGACCAGCTCGACCCCGCCGGCCGCGGTCTTGCTGCCGCTGCCTCCGCTGTCGCTCGAAGTGCAGGCTGCCGCGAGCAGCAGCCCGGCCGTGACGGTGGTGGCGGCCAGGGCGCGGGGCAGGGCGTGGCTTCTGCGGCCGGGGACGGTGTACACGGGAACCTCCGGTGGGGCGGGAGTGCGCAGTCACCGGCAAGGGGGGAAGTGGGGTGCCGGTTACTCTCGACACCTGTACCCCATGACCGAGGAGAAGGCACCGCCGTGACACACCCGTTCCTTGACCTGGCCCCGCTGAGCGCCGCCCGTTTCGCCGAGATCGAGGACCGGGTCGCCCGTTTGCTGGACACCCGGCAGGACGTGGTGATCATGCAGGGTGAGGCGCTGCTGCCGCTGGAAGGGGCGATCCGGGGGACGGCCGGTCCGGGCAGCACCGCGCTGAACGTCATCACCGGGCCGTACGGGCAGACCTTCGGGAACTGGCTGCGGGACTGCGGGGCGACGGTGATCGACCTGTCGGTGCCGTTCCACACGGCGGTGACCGCCGAGCAGGTCCGGGAGGCCTTCGCCGAGCACCCCGAGATCGACTTCGTGTCGCTCGTCCACGCGGAGGCGGCGACCGGGAACACCAACCCCGTCGCGGAGATCGGGGAGGTCGTACGGGAGCACGGCGCGCTCTTCTACCTGGACGCCGTGGCCTCGATCGGGGCCGAGCCGGTGCTGCCGGACGCGTGGGGCGTGGACCTGTGCGTGATCGGGGCGCAGAAGGCGATGGGCGGGCCGGCCGGGGTGTCGGCGGTGTCCGTGAGCTCCCGGGCGTGGGCGCGGATGGCGGCGAATCCGCGGGCGCCGAGGAGGTCGTACCTCTCGCTGCTGGACTGGAAGGAGCGGTGGGTCGACGGCGGGCGCAAGGCGCTGCTGCACGCGCCTGCGCAGCTGGAGATGCTGGCGCTGGAGGCGTGCGTGGAGCGGATCGAGGCGGTGGGGCTGGAGGCGGTGATGGGCCGGCACCGGGCCGCGGCGGAGGCTGCGCGGGCGGGGGCGCCGGGGGCGGGGTTCGAGCCGTTTGTGTACGAGGCTCGGGAGGCGGCGCCGGTTGCCACGACTTTGCGGGCCCCTTCCGGGGTTGTGGCGTCTGAGTTGGTGGCTCGGGCGCTGGAAAGGGACCCCGCGCTGCCGTTGGCGGCGGGTGGGGGTGCGTTGGCGAAGGAGATGATCCGGGTCAACCACTACGGGGTGGATGCGCGGGTGGACGTTGTGGAGGCGTGTCTGGCGGCGCTGGGGGAGGCGCTTGCGGTGGTGGGTGGCTGAGGTCCTGGGGGCGCGCCCCCAGACCCCCATCGGCCCAAGGGCCTCGTCCTCAAACGCCGGACGGGCTGAGAGTGCCGGGCGCGCTGAGATTGTCAGTCCCCGATGGCATGCTCGCTCCATGACCACTCCGACTCTTCCCGACGGCCGCCCCATCCCCCACTTCTCCGGTGACGAGCGCGCCATGCTCGACAGTTGGCTCGACTTTCATCGGGCCACGCTGGAGCTCAAGGTCAAGGACCTGGACGACGCGCAGGTGCGGGTCGCGGCGGCCGAGCCGTCCGCCCTGACGCTGCTCGGGCTGGTGCAGCACCTCGCCGAGGTCGAGCGGAACTGGTTCCAGCGGAAGGCGGCCGGGCTGGACGTACCGCCGGTGTACGGGGTCGAGAACGAGAGCGGATACGGGCTGGATCCCGCACGTGGGCTCGACGAGGCGCTGGACGTGTGGCGCCGGGAGATCGCGCGCGGGCGAGAGCTGTGTGCCGGACTGTCGCTGGAGCACATGGGGCGCGTCCCCGAGGGACCGATGGCCGGCATGGAGGTCAGTTTCCGCTGGGTGCTCATTCACATGATCGAGGAGTACGCCCGGCACAACGGCCACGCCGATATTCTGCGCGAGCGTATCGACGGAGTGACCGGGACCTGAATTCCGCCCCGTTTCAGGCTTTATTCGAGTAGCCTTTTCCTGAGCAGCTTCCCGTCTTCTTCTGCCCGCTTTTCCCGGACCTAAACGCAAAGATTCCGCGAACACCGAGGGGGGTAATTCGGGCAGATCTCGTGAGGGTTACACGGCTGTGACGCGTTACACATCGGGCCCGTTTTGTACGGTATTTACCGGACAGAACGGGCCTTTTGCACGCCCGTCACACCGCCACTCGCGCCCGCGTGATAACACATGCACCACGCACACGTAACCCCGTCCAGCCATGCATTTTTGAATTTCCCTCGGTAAGTTCAATTCGCATGACTGCCGCTCAAGCAGACACGTCAGCAGAACTGGAAATCGACCGTCCGTCGGTGACGGACGGTGCCTCGCTGTGGCGGATCGCCCGGGACTCGAAGGCACTCGACCTGAACTCGTCGTACAGCTATCTGCTCTGGTGTCGCGACTTCGCGGCCACCTCGGCCGTGGCGCGTGACGGCCGCGGGCAGCCGGTCGGCTTCGTCACCGGGTACGTACGGCCGGACCGTCCGCGCACCCTGCTCGTCTGGCAGGTGGCGGTGGACGAGGCGTACCGGGGCCGGGGAGTCGCGGCCGGGCTCCTCGACGGGCTGGTCGCGCGGACCGCCGGCGAGCACCGGATCACCGCCGTCGAGACCACCATCACACCCGGCAACACCGGCTCCGAGCGCCTGTTCACCTCCTTCGCCGAGCGGCACGGGGCCGAGGTGGAGCGCGAGGTGCTGTTCGAGACGGGCCTGTTCCCCGACGGGCCGCACGACCCCGAAGTCCTGTACCGCATCGGTCCCCTCTCCCTCTGACCCCCCACGCATCCAAAGAGGAGCGATTCGTCGTGACCATCACCCAGCCCGACCTCAGCGTCTTCGAGACCCTCGAGTCCGAGGTGCGCAGCTACTGCCGAGGCTGGCCCACCGTCTTCGACCGCGCGCAGGGCAGCCGCATGTACGACGAGGACGGCCATGAGTACCTGGACTTCTTCGCGGGGGCCGGCTCGCTCAACTACGGGCACAACAACCCCGTCCTGAAACGGGCGTTGATCGACTACCTGGAGCGGGACGGCGTCACGCACGGGCTCGACATGTCGACCACCGCCAAGCGGGCCTTCCTGCAGACCTTCCAGGACCTTGTGCTGCGGCCCCGCGACCTCCCCTACAAGGTCATGTTCCCCGGCCCGACGGGGACGAACGCCGTGGAGTCCGCGCTCAAGCTCGCGCGGAAGGTGAAGGGGCGCGAGGCGATCGTGTCGTTCACCAACGCCTTCCACGGGATGTCCCTGGGGTCGCTGGCCGTGACCGGCAACGCCTTCAAGCGGGCCGGGGCCGGTATCCCGCTGGTGCACGGCACGCCGATGCCCTTCGACAACTACTTCGACGGCACGGTCGAGGACTTCCTGTGGTTCGAGCGGCTGCTCGAGGACCAGGGCTCCGGGCTCAACAAGCCGGCCGCGGTGATCGTCGAGACCGTGCAGGGCGAGGGCGGCATCAACGTGGCGCGGCCCGAGTGGCTGCGGGCGCTGGCCGACCTGTGCGAGCGGCAGGACATGCTGCTGATCGTCGACGACATCCAGATGGGGTGCGGCAGGACCGGTGCCTTTTTCTCGTTCGAGGAGGCGGGCATCACCCCCGACATCGTCACCGTCTCGAAGTCCATCAGCGGCTATGGACTGCCCATGTCCCTCTGCCTTTTCAAGCCCGAGCTGGACATCTGGGAGCCGGGCGAGCACAACGGCACCTTCCGCGGGAACAACCCCGCCTTCGTCACGGCCACCGCCGCCCTGGAGGCGTACTGGGCGGACGGCTCCGTGATGGAGAAGCAGACCCGTGCGCGCGGCGAGCAGATCGAGCAGGCGCTCGTCGCCGTGACCGAGGAGAACCGCGCCGACGTCAAGGAGCACCGCGGGCGCGGGCTCGTGTGGGGCCTGGAGTTCCACGACAAGGAGCGGGCCGGGCGAGTGGCGCGGCGCGCCTTCGAACTCGGGCTCCTCATCGAGACGTCGGGCCCGGAGAGCGAGGTCGTCAAGCTCCTCCCGGCCCTGACCGTGACGGCCGACGAACTCGACGAGGGGCTCAGCGTCCTCGCCCGGGCCGTCCGCGAAACCGCCTGACCGCCATCCACCGAGGAGGAAGAGCAGCACTGTGATCGTCCGTTCGTTCAAGGAGATCGAAGGCACCGACCGGCATGTGAAGGCCGCGTCCGGCACCTGGGAGAGCAAACGCATCGTCCTCGCCAAGGAGCGGGTCGGCTTCTCGGTCCACGAGACGATCCTGTACGCGGGTACGGAGACGTCGATGTGGTACGCGAACCACATCGAGGCCGTCGTCTGCGTCGAGGGCGAGGCCGAGCTGACCGACGACGAGACCGGGCGGAAGTACACCATCACGCCCGGCACCATGTACCTCCTGGACGGGCACGAGCGGCACACGATGCGGATCAAGGAGGACTTCCGCTGCATCTGTGTCTTCAACCCGCCCGTGACCGGCCGGGAGGACCACGACGAGAACGGTGTCTATCCCCTGCTGACGGAGGAGGTCTGAACCATGACCACGATCACCGACCTGTACCCGAGCCGTGGCGCCACCGAGGTGTCGATCCCGCGCAAGGACCCCGTCGTCTGGGGCTCTCCGGACACCCCGGGGCCGATCGCGACCGATGAGCTGCAGGCGTTCGAGCGGGACGGCTTCCTCGCCGTCGACCAGCTGATCGGCCCGGGCGAAGTCACCGTCTACCAGCGGGAGTTGGAGCGGCTCGTCACCGATCCGGCGATCCGCGCCGATGAGCGCTCGATCGTCGAGCCGAAGTCCAAGGAGATCCGCTCGGTCTTCGAGGTGCACAGGATCAGCGAGGTGTTCGCGAACCTCGTGCGCGACGAGCGGGTCGTGGGCCGGGCCCGGCAGATCCTCGGCTCGGACGTGTACGTCCACCAGTCGCGGATCAACGTCAAGCCCGGTTTCGGGGCCAGCGGCTTCTACTGGCACTCGGACTTCGAGACCTGGCACGCCGAGGACGGCCTGCCCAACATGCGCACGGTGTCCGTCTCGATCGCGCTGACCGAGAACTACGACACCAACGGCGGGCTCATGATCATGCCGGGCTCGCACCGCACGTTCCTCGGGTGTGCGGGAGCCACGCCCAAGGACAACTACAAGCAGTCGCTGCAGATGCAGGACGCGGGCACGCCCTCGGACGAGGCGCTGACGGCCATGGCGAGCGAGTACGGCATCAAGCTCTTCACGGGCAGGGCCGGTTCGGCGACGTGGTTCGACTGCAACTGCATGCACGGCTCCGGCGACAACATCACGCCGTTCCCGCGCAGCAACGTCTTCATCGTGTTCAACAGCGTGGAGAACACGGCGGTCGAGCCGTTCGCGGCTCCGGTACGGCGCCCGGAGTTCATCGGGGCACGGGACTTCACGCCGGTGCGTTGAACGACGAGGTCCCACGCCCCTACAGCCACGAGAGTTCCGCCGCCCGTTCCAGTACGTTCCTGATGGCGCCCTGGTCTCCCGCCGCGCGGCGCGGCACCTCGTGCGGGGTGTGGCGGCCGCCGACCAGGAGGCAGAAGTCGATCGGGTCCAGGGTGAGTTCGGCGCGTACCGGTTCGGCGTCGGAGCCCAGCACCCACTCGTCGCCGCCGGTGACCGCGAACAGCACCGGCGGTGCGGTGGGGCCGAGGGCCAGGCCGAGGATGCGGACGGCGAGGCGGACAAGGCGCCAGAGGTGCTCGGGGGGCGGCGGCGGTATGGCGAGGCCGAGGGCGCGGCCGATGTCGTCGGTGTGGATCCACGCCTCGAAGGCCCGCACCACGAAGTGGTCGGCGACGGGCAGCCGTACGCCCATCAAGGTCGTGGCGCGCGCGGCCAGTTCGGGGTCGCGGGCCTCGGGCGCGGAGAGCAGCGCGGCGGCCTGGGCGGCCCAGTCGGCGACGGTCTCCTCGGGGGTACGGGCGTGCTCCTGGGCGATGACCTCGGCGGTACGCCGGTTCCAGGCGTCCGTCCAGTCCGCCTCCGTCTCCTCCGCGACGTCCGGCACCCGCGCACCGACACCGAGCCGTCCGGCGAGCGGCTCGTCGGCGGCCAGCAGGTGGGCGACGGTGGCGTGCACGTCCCAGTCGTGCACGACGGGCGTGGACCAGCGCCCCTCCGCCTCCGGCAGCAGTGCCTGGAGCCCGGCGACCGAGGCGGCGTAGGCGGCGGCGTGCGGGGCGACCCGGGCGGCGGCGGGGCGGGCACGCAGGGCGGCGGTCAGGGCACGGGGGGTACCGACGGCGGGCACCGCGCCCTCGGCCCGCCCATTCCCCGACGGCCCGTCCAACAGCCGTACAGTCTCCCGGAGTTGTTCCGCCTCCGCCGCGCAGCTCTCGCAGCGGGCCAGGTGGCGTGGGACCGCCTGCCGTTCGGCGGGAGGCAGGGCGCCGAAGGCCCAGGCGGCCAGCAGGTCGCGTACGCCGTCGTGGTCGTCGGTCATCGCGCGCCTCCTTCCGCCCGTTCCGCCGGGAAACAGCCTCCCATGCACCTTCTCGCCATCATGCGCCCCTTTCCAGCGCGGGGTCCGGCGGGTCGGGCGAATCCGCCAAAGAAACAGCCAAGGT
This sequence comes from Streptomyces sp. NPDC047081, assembly GCF_040643775.1. Lineage (NCBI taxonomy): Bacteria > Bacillati > Actinomycetota > Actinomycetes > Kitasatosporales > Streptomycetaceae > Streptomyces > Streptomyces sp. NPDC047081. Next base: position 11,363 of record NZ_JBEYUY010000008.1, read on the forward strand.
GCGTAGGGCGGTGCGCAGGCGGGTCTTGGCGGTGCCCTCGGGAATGCCGAGTTCCACGGCGGCCTGCCGGTAGGTGCGGCCGGCGAAGTAGGCGAGGTGGACCACCTCCCGCTGGGTCTGCGGGAGTTCGGCGAGGGCCGTGTGCAGCAGGAGGGAGCGTTCGCGGTCGACGACCGTCTCGTCGGGGCCGGGCGCCGCGTCCGGGATGGCGTGCAGCGCGGAGTCGTCGGCGCGGGCGTCCTTGCGGTGCCGGGCCTCGCTGCGCACCCAGTCCACGGCCCGCCGGTGGGCCAGCATGGACAGCCAGGTGCGCAGCGAGCCACGGCGCGCGTCGAAGGCGTACGGGCGGCTCCACAGCTGGGCGAAGACCTCCTGTGCCACGTCCTCGGCGGCGCCCGGGCTCCGGGTGACCCGCGCGGCGACGCGGCGCACCAGCCCGCCGTACGCCGTGTACGCCTCGGCCAGCGCGGACTCGTCTCCGTACACGAGCCGCCTGTGCAGCTCCGCGTCGACGGGAAGCTGGACGGACGTATCGCCCGTGGACTCCACCGGCACCACCACCCCTGGTGCCCTTCCTAGCGTCCCTGCGGGGCCCGCGCCAGTGGTTCAGGAAGACAGCACGTCCAGCAGGCGATCGACGTCGGCCGGTGTGTTGTAGAGGTGGAAGGCGGCGCGGAGGTTGCCCGCGCGGTCCGACACCTCGACTCCGGCTGCGCTCAACTCGGCCTGGCGGTGGCCGAGTTGGGGTACGGAGACGATCGGCGAGCCCGGTGCCGGGACGGGCTCGTGGCCCAGTGTCGCGAGGCCGGCGCGGAAGCGGTCGGCGAGCTCCAGGTCGTGGGCGCGTACGGTGTCCACGCCGAGCTCCTCCAGGAGTTCGAGGGAGCGGCGGGCGCCGGCGTACGAGAAGAGGGCGGGGCTCTCGTCGAACCGGCGTGCGGAACGGGCGAGTTCGTCGATCGGGCCGTAACAGGCGTCCCAGGGATGCTCCCCCGCCACCCAGCCCGCGAACAGCGGGGTGAGCGAGCCGAGGTCCGCCGGGACGACGAGGAAGGCCACGCCCCGCGGCGAGACGAGCCACTTGAAGGCGACGCAGGCGGAGTAGTCGTAGGCGTCCGCGTCGAAGTCCAGCCAGCCTGCGGCCTGGGACGCGTCGATGTACGTACGCGCCCCGTGCGTCTGCGCCGCCGCCCGGATCGCGGGCAGGTCGGCGACCCTGCCGTCGGCGGACTGGGCGGCGCTGACCGCGACCAGGGCGGTGCCGGGGCGCACGGACTCGGCGACGCGCTCCAGGGGGACGGTGCGCACCTTGAGGTCGGCGCGGACGTGGAAGGGGTTCACGACGGAGCTGAAGTCGCCCTCGGCGGTGAGGACTTCGGCGCCCTCGGGCAGGGAGGCGGCGATCAGGCCGCTGTAGACGGCGACCGAGGCGCCGGCCGCCACGCGCGACTCCGGTACGCCGGCGAGCCGCGCGAAGGAGGCGCGGCTCGCCTCGACGTCCCCGAACATGTCGGTCGGCGCGCCCGCGGCCGCCGCCTCGACGGCGGTCCGCATGGCGGCGACGGTACGGGCCGGCAGCAGCCCGGTGCTCGCGGTGTTGAGGTAGGTGTTCTTCGGGGCGAACTCGGCTCGGACGAGGCTCTCGAAGGTCTCCATGGCTCCACTCTGAGCCCGGGAGAAGTCGTAGTCCATTGCCGATTTTTACGTGGATTCGCTAAGCGATCCTTATGGATCCGCCCCGACCTGCACTTTTACTTCTGCGGTACGGCGCACCCGTCCGGGCCGCACGCGTCCGCGTCGCCCTGGTCGATCAGCTGCAGCGGGGAGCGCTCGCCCCAGGCCTGGGTCAGCGCCTGCTGGAAGACCTCGGCGGGCTGGGCGCCGGAGACGCCGTACTTGCGGTCGAGGACGAAGAAGGGCACGCCGTTCGCGCCGAGCTGGGCGGCCTCGCGCTCGTCGGCGCGGACCTCGTCGGCGTAGGCGGTGGGGTCGGCGAGGACCTTGCGCACGTCGTCCGCGTCCAGTCCCGCGGCGACGGCGATCTCCACGAGCCGCTCGTCGCCCTCGGTGAAGAGGGAGCGCTCCTCGGCGAAGTTGGCCTTGTAGAGGAGCTGGATCAGCTCGTCCTGGCGGCCCTGCTCCTTGGCGAAGTGCAGCAGGCGGTGCATGTCGAAGGTGTTGCCGTGGTCGCGGCCGCGGGTGCGGTACTCCAGGCCGATCGCGGCGGCCTGCGCCCCGAGGTTGTCCTCGCCGGCCTCGGCCTGGGCGGCGCTCATGCCGTACTTCTTGGTGAGCATGCTGATCACCGGCTGGACGTCGCCCTTGGCGCGGCCCGGGTCCAGCTCGAAGGAGCGGTGCACGACCTCGACCTGGTCGCGGTGCGGGAAGGCCTCGAGCGCCTGCTCGAAGCGGGCCTTGCCCACGTAGCACCAGGGGCACGCGATGTCCGACCAGATCTCGACCTTCATGTCCACTCCACCTCGTACGGTTACGGAGGCACCCTCCGCCGGGAGCGTGAACGTTCAAGCAGCCGCGATCATTCCCCGGCCACGGAGTACCGCAGGTACAGGTGGTGGTCGTCCTCGGCGGGCGGGTTCTCCGGGTCCGGCACCCAGCCCTGGCGGGCGTAGAAGGCCTGGGCGCGCTCGTTGCCGACGTGCACGTCGAGTACGGCGGTGCGCCGGCCGTCGGCCCGCCACTGCTCGACGCAGGCGGTGTGCAGGGCCGTACCGACTCCGCCGCGCCAGTGGCCGGGGTCGACGTGGAACTGGAAGAGCTTGACCGTTTCCGCGGAGGTGTCCGGCGGGGTGCGGAAGGAGGCGATGGCGATCAGGCGGGAGTCGCGGACGGCGCACAGGACGTTCCCGTCGGGCCGCTCGATGGCCTCGCGCCACAGGGTCGGCCAGTCGAGACCGTCGTCCGGGAGGCCTTCCGGGTAGTAGGTCGCCCGGGCCCGCAGGTGCAGCTCGGCGACGGCGGCCGCCTCGGCGGGCAGGGCCGTTCTGATCACCAGGGAGTCGATGGTCCGGTTCGCTTCGATCATGCAGCCGAGGACGAGTCCGCGTCGCTCCCGGTTCCCAGGCGGCTGAACTGGGCCCGGTAGGCGCTCGGGGTCAGGCCCGTGCGGCGGACCACGTGGGCGCGCAGGGAGTCCGCCGTGCCGAGGCCGCAGGCTCGGGCCAGTTGGTCCATGGGGAGGGTGGTGGTCTCCAGGAGTTCCTTGGCGCGTTCGATGCGCTGGTGGAGGAGCCATTGGAGGGGGCTGACGCCGCTCTCCGCGTGGAAGCGGCGGGTGAGGGTGCGGACCGAGACGCCCGCGTGGCGGGCCAGGTCGGTGAGGGTGAGCGGCTTGTCGAGGTTGCGCATGGCCCAGCCCCGGGTGTCGGCGCAGGCCGTGCCGCGCTCGGGCGGCAGCGGGGTGTGCGTGAACTGGGTCTGGCCGCCGGGGCGCACGGGTGCGACCAGGGCGAGGCGGGCGACCTCGTTGGCGACGGCGGCGCCGTAGTCGGTGCGGATGACGTGCAGGCAGAGGTCGATCCCGGCGGCGTAGCCGGACGCCGTGACGTAGGGGCCGTCCTGGACGTAGAGGACGTCTCCCTGGAGGTCGACGCCCGGGTAACGGGCGCGCAGCGCCTCGGCGTGCGCCCAGTACGTCGTGGCCCGCCGGCCCTCCAGCAGACCCGCCTCGGCGAGCTGGAAGGCACCGGTGCACAGGGACGCGATCCGCTTCCCGGCCTCGGCCGCCTCGCGCACGGCGGCCACGATCCGCGGCTCCGGCTCGTACGGCGCCCCGGTGCCGGCGACGACCACGGTGTCGGCCTCGCGTACGGCCTCCAGACCGTGGCGGACGTACAGGTCGAGGCCACCGCTGGTGGGCACGGGGCCCGGGTCGGCGGCGCAGATGACCACCTCGTAACCCGGCCGTCCGGCCAGCTCGACCTTGCCGAACAGCAGCTCGGGGATGGCGAGGTTGAACATCGAGACCGGCGAGGGCGCGATCACGGCGATGCGGTGCGGGGCGAGCCGCTCGGACATGGCCAGAACCTCCGGATGCATGGCATTCAGGTCACTACTGTACGCGGGCGGCCATCCGCAGCATGGAGGCATGTCGACCGACCAGACCCTCGGGAGCGAACAACTCCCTCTTGCCGAGCGGGACTTGGCGCCCAAGAGGCCCTCTCCCGCGCTCACCCTCACCGCCGCGCTCCTCGGCTTCGCGCTGATCTGCCTGGACGCCTCCGTCGTGAACGTGGCACTCCCCTCGATCGGCGCCTCGCTCCACGGCGGGATGTCCGGGCTGCAGTGGGTGGTGGACGCCTACACGCTGGCCTTCGCCGCGCTGATGCTGTCCACCGGAGCCTTCGCGGACCGGGCCGGGGCGAGCCGCGCGTTCGCGCTGGGCACCGCCGTGTTCACCCTCGCCTCGGTGGTCTGCGGGCTGGCGCCCGGTCTGCCGGCGCTGGTCGGCGCGCGAGTGGTGCAGGGCGTGGCGGCGGCCGTCGTGCTCCCGGCCTCGCTGGCGCTGGTGCGGCAGGCGTACCCGGATCCGGCGCGGCGGGCCCGTGCGGTGGCCGCGTGGGCGGCGGGCGGTTCGGCGGCGGTGGCGCTCGGGCCGGTGGCCGGCGGGCTGCTGACCACGGTGTGGGACTGGCGCGGGATCTTCTTCGTCAACCTGCCGGTGGGGGCGCTGATCCTGGCCCTGCTCGTCCGGGCCCCGCGCTCCGAGCGCCGCCCGGCGCCGCTGGACCTGCCGGGGCAGGCGACGGCCGTACTGGCGCTCACGGGCCTGACCTTCGCGGTGATCGAGGGCGGCACGGCGGGGTGGGTGGCCCTGGCGGTGGCCGTCGTGGCGGCCGTGGTCTTCTTCCGCGTGGAGGCGCGCAGCCCGCACCCGGTCGTCCCCCTCGGCCTCTTCCGCAACCGGACGGTGGCCGTGGCGGTGGCGGCCGGCGCGGCGGTGAGCGTGGCCTTCTACAGCGTGGTGTTCGTCTTCTCGCTCTTCTTCCAGCAGGTCCAGGGCCTGTCCGCACTGCGCGCCGGGCTGGCGTTCCTGCCCATGACGGGCCTGATCGCGGCGACGAACGTGGTCGCGGGCAAGCTCGCGGGACGGTACGGGGCGAGGCTGCCGATGCTGATCGGGCAGGCCCTGGCCGTCGTGGGACTGCTCGTGCTGTTGTACGTCGACGCCGGGACGTCGTCCGTTCTGACGGCCGTGCTGCTCGTGCCCCTGGCCCTGGGCTGTGCGCTGACCGTGCCGCCGCTGACCGCCGCGATGATGGACGCCGTACCGGCGGAGCGGGCCGGGCTCGCGGCCGGGGTGCTCAACTCCGCGCGGCAGGTGGCGGGCGGTCTGGGGATCGCCGTCTTCGGGACGCTGGTCTCCGGCGGGTTCGTCGACGGCATGCGGATGAGCCTGGCCGTCGGCGCGGCTCTGCTGCTGGTGACCTTCGGGCTCAGCTTCCGTCTCGCAGATCGCTAGGCCAGCTGTTCCGGAACTCGATGTGGTCGTACGTCACCACGCACCCCTCCCCCATCGGCGACTGCGTCATGAAGCCGACCAGGGCCGCGTCCGTCTCCTTCTCGCTGCCCAGGGTGAACAGGCGCACGAAGGTCCAGCGGCGGCCGTCGCGGGAGGCGTGGAAGGCGAAGGCGCGGCCGGTGCGGCTGACCCGCAGCCACACCGAACTGCCGTCGACCGTGAAGGAGTTGGAGTCGTCGGAGTGTCCCCGGGTGACCACCGTGCAGACGGTGGGCACGTCCGGGGAGTTCTCCAGGCAGAGCTTGGCCCAGGCGTGCTCGCCGACATGGACGTACAACACCCCCGCGTCGAAGGCCGCCGCGAAGCCGACGGTGACCCGGGCGATCAGCTGGAAGTCGCCTTCGGGCCAGCCCAGCAGCCGGGGCGCGTCGGAGGCGGGCTCCAGCGCCTCCCCGGTGGGCGGCACGAAACGGTCCTGCCGGGGTCCGGCCCATCCGGTGAGGATCCCGTCCTCGTAGGACCAGTTGCCTTTGGGGCCGTACGTGCGGAGGGCGAAGGGGAGTTCGGGAAGTTCCACGTCCATGGAGGGAGTGTGTCAGGTGCGGGTGTTCACCGTTCCAGGCGGCCGTCGAATCGGCGCGGGAGGCCGAGCGGGTTGTCGTCGCGCAGCTCGGGCGGCAGCAGCGCCTCGGGAGCGCCCTGGTAGGTCACCGGGCGCATCCAGCGCTCGATGGCCGTGCCGCCGACGGAGGTCGACGTCGAGGTCGTCGCCGGGTAGGGGCCGCCGTGGTGCTGGGCGGGGGCCACCGCGACGCCGGTCGGCCAGCCGTTGACCAGCACGCGCCCGGCCAGCGGCGTCAGTTCGGCCAGCAGCTCGGGGCCGCGGCCCTCGCCTGCCGCCTCCTCCGTCGACAGGTGGACGGTCGCCGTGAGGTTGCCCGGCAGCCGGGAGAGCACGGCCTGCGCCTGGGCGTCGTCCTCGTAGCGGGCGACGACGGTGACCGGACCGAAGCACTCCTCCAGGAGCAGGTCGTACGCCCCCTCCTCGGCGAGCTTGTCCGCGCCCACCGTCAGGAAGCCCGCGCTCACCGTGTGCTCGCCGCCCGCTCCGGGCGTCACCGGCGACTCGACGTCGGGCAGCTCGGTGCGCTCGGCGACGCCGGCGAGGAAGTTGTCGCGCATGCGGTGGTCGAGCAGTACGCCCGCGTCGGTGTCGCTGACCGCGTCCGTCAGGGACTTGACCAGCCGGTCGCCGGCCGCGCCGCTCGGCGCGAGGACCAGGCCGGGCTTCACGCAGAACTGTCCGACGCCCAGCGTCATGGACCCGGCGAGACCGGTGCCGATGGCCTCGGCGCGCTCGGCCGCCGCGGCCTCCGTGACGAGGACCGGGTTGAGCGAGCCCAGCTCGCCGTGGAAGGGGATCGGGGTCGGGCGGGCCGCTGCCGCGTCGAAGAGGGCGCGACCGCCCCGTACCGACCCGGTGAAGCCGGCCGCGGAGATCAACGGGTGCTTGACCAGCTCGACGCCCGCCTCGAAGCCGTGCACCAGGCCGACGACGCCCTCGGGTATGGCGTGCGCGGCGGCGGCGCGGCGCAGCACCTTGGCGACCAGCTCGGACAGGGCCGGGTGGTCGGGGTGGGCCTTGACGACGACCGGGCAGCCCGCGGCGAGGGCGCTCGCGGTGTCGCCGCCGGCGACCGAGAAGGCGAAGGGGAAGTTGGAGGCGGAATAGACGGCGACGACGCCCAGCGGCACCTTGTAGCGGCGCAGGTCCGGGATGGGCGGGGTCGCGGTGTCGTCGGGGTGGTTGATGATCACGTCGAGGAAGGCGCCCTCGTCGACGATGTCCGCGAAGGCCCGCAACTGGTAGCAGGTGCGGGCGAGTTCGCCGGTGAGGCGGACCGGGCCGAGCGCGGTCTCCGCGTCGGCGGTCTCCACGAGCCAGTCCTTGGCGGCCTCCAGCTGCTCGGCGGCGGTGCGCAGGAAGGCGGCGCGGACGGCACGGTCGGCGAGGGAGCCGCGCGCCTCGTGCGCCGCGCGGACGGTGGCGTCCACCTCCTGGGCTGTGGCCTCCACCGCAACCTGTTCCCGCTGCTTCCCGGTTCGGGGGTCGACACTCCAGACTGGTGCTGCTGCCACCGCGGGTCCCTCCACGTATGTCTTGCGCTCGTTATTGCCGCAGTATCTGGGTCATCCACCAGGGTCGTTCGATATACTGAACGCTGTCTCTGATGATGAATATGCTGTTGGAGACTATAACTCTGTGTCTCGTCGAACGAAGGGGTCAAGGGCGATGTCGGCAGTCGAGACAGGCGGCGGGGCGCAGGTCAAGTCGGCGGTGCGGACCGTCGAATTGCTGGAGTACTTCGCCGGCCGCCCCGGAATGCACTCGCTCGCCTCGGTCCAGGAGGCCGTCGGCTATCCCAAGTCCAGCCTCTACATGCTGCTGCGCACGCTGGTCGAGCTGGGCTGGGTGGAGACGGACGCGACGGGCACGCGGTACGGCATCGGGGTGCGGGCGCTGCTGGTCGGCACGTCGTACATCGACGGTGACGAGGTGGTCGCGGCGGCCCGCCCGACCCTCGACCGCCTCTCCGACGACACGACCGAGACCATCCACCTCGCGCGTCTGGACGGCACGAACGTGGTCTACCTGGCCACCCGCCAGTCGCAGCACTACCTGCGCCCCTTCACCCGGGTCGGCCGCCGGCTGCCGGCCCACTCGACCTCCCTCGGCAAGGCGCTGCTGAGCACGTACTCGGACGAGCAGGTCCGCAAGATGCTCCCGGAGACGCTGCCGGCCCTGACCGAGAACACGATCACCGACCGCGAGAAGCTGATCGAGGAGCTGCACCAGGTCCGCGAGCAGGGCTTCGCCGTCGACCGCGAGGAGAACACGCTGGGGCTGCGCTGCTTCGGCGTGGCGATCCCGTACCGCACCCCGGCCCGCGACGCGATCAGCTGCTCGGTGCCGGTGGCCCGGCTCACCCCGGCCCATGAACAGATGGTGAAGGACGCCCTGTTCGACGCGCGCGACCGCCTCACCCTGGCGACTCGGAGGCTCTGACTCATAGGGTCGGGTCTCATGGACGTCGTACTGCGTGAAGTGCACGACAGCGATCTGCCCGTCTTCTTCCGGCAGATGAACGATCCCGAGGCCCTCCACATGGCCGCCTTCACCGCGAAGGACCCGGCCGACCGGGACGCCTTCGAAGCCCACTGGAAACGGATCCGGGCCTCCGACGCCGTAATTCGCACGATCCTGGCGGACGGCGACGTGGTGGGCAGCACGGCGGTGTACGGGGAGCCGGGCGAACGCGAGGTCACGTACTGGGTGGACCGGGCGTACTGGGGGCGGGGCGTGGCCACGGCCGCGCTGCGGGGGCTGCTGACGGAGGTGCCGGAGCGCCCGATGTACGCACGCGCCGCCGCCGACAACGCCGCCTCCCGGCGGGTCCTGGAGAAGTGCGGCTTCCGGATCACGGCCACGGCGACCGGGTTCGCGAACGCGCGGGGCGCGGAGATCGACGAGGTGGTGCTGACACTGGCCGCCGAGGCCGGCTAGCCCGCGTCGACGACCGCGGCTTTCATGAGCGCCCGATGAGAAATCCGGGCGGACGGGAACGATCCGGGCCGTTTCGTTCGTCTTCTGGGCGGGATGAACAAGACGATCAGGCGGGCCTCCGTCTTCGCGCTGCTGCTCGTGTTCGCGCTGCTGGTCAGGGCGACATGGGTGCAGTTCTACGACGGCAAGGCCCTGGCGGACGACAAGGACAACCGGCGCAACGCGATCGAGACGTACGCGGAGCCGCTCGGGAACATCATCGTGGCCGGGGAGTCGGTCACCGGCTCGGCGCGCACCAGCGGCGGCGACCTCGCGTACAAGCGCACGTACAAGGACGGCAAGCTGTACGCCGCGGTGACGGGCTACGCCTCGCAGGCGTACGCGCCGACCCAGCTGGAGGGCATCTACCAGGACCTGCTCAACGGCACGGACAGCCGCCTGAAGACGGTCATGGACACGATCACCGACAAGCGCGCCGATCCGGGCAACGTGGTCACGACGATCGACCCGGACGTGCAGAAGGCCGCCTATGACGCGCTCGGCGACAAGAAGGGCGCGGCCGTCGCGATCGACCCGGAGACCGGCAAGATCCTGGGCGTGGTGTCGACGCCGTCGTACGACCCGTCGTCGCTGACCGACGCCAACACGGCCGGTACCGCCTGGAAGAAGCTCAACGCCGACCCGGACAAGCCGCTCACCAACCGCGCGCTGCGGCAGCCGCTGCCGCCGGGCTCGACGTTCAAGCTGGTCGTGGCGGCGGCCGCGCTGGAGGACGGGCTGTACTCGTCGGTGGACGAGAAGACGGACAGCCCGGCCCCGTACACGCTGCCGGGCACGGTCACGCCGCTCAACAACGAGAGCAAGTCCGCGCCCTGCGAGAACGCGTCGATCCGCGTCGCGCTGCAGTACTCGTGCAACACCGTGTTCGCGAAGATGGCCGTCGACCTCGGCCAGGACAAGGTGCGGGCGATGGCCGAGAAGTTCGGCTTCAACGACACCGAGCAGGACGTTCCGGTGCGGGCCTACACCAGCGTCTACCCCAAGGACATGAACAAGTCGTCGACGGCCCTGACGGGCATCGGCCAGTACGACGTCACGGCGACGCCGCTCCAGATGGCCATGGTGTCCGCCGCGATCGCCAACGGCGGCAAGCTGGTCACTCCGCACATGGTCTCGCAGATCACCGACAGTGGCGGTGACGTGCTGAAGAACTACGACGACAGCACGAGCACGAAGGAGATCGTCAAGTCCTCGACGGCCGAGCAGCTGCAGTCGGCGATGCAGACGGTCGTCGAGAAGGGCACCGGTACGAACGCGCGGATATCGGGCGCGACAGTGGGCGGCAAGACGGGCACGGCCCAGCACGGCGAGAACAACAGCCAGACCCCGTACGCCTGGTTCACGTCGTACGCCAAGGCCGGCGACAAGGAGGTCGCCGTGGCGGTGGTGGTCGAACAGTCGAACGCGGCCCGCTCGGAGGTCAGCGGCAACGGCCTGGCCGCCCCCGTGGCCAAGGCCATGATGGAGGCGGCACTCAAGAACTAGGCCCGGACGGCTACTTCACGCCGAGGATCTGTTCCACCGGGTCGATCGCGAAGTACACCAGGAACAGCGCGGACACGCCCCACAGCAGCCAGTGGACCTCCTTCGCCTTGCCCAGGACCGCCTTGATGACGACGTAGGCCAGGAAGCCCGCGCCGATGCCGTCCGTGATCGAGTACGTGAACGGCATCGCGGCGATGGTCAGGAACGCCGGGATGGCGATCTCGTACCGGTCCCAGTCGATGTGCTTGACGTGGGTCATCATCAGGAACCCGACCGCGATGAGGGCGGGGGCCGCGGCCTGGAGCGGGACGATCGTCAGGATCGGCGTCAGGAAGAGCGCGAGGCCGAAGAGGCCGCCGGTGATGAGGTTCGCGAATCCGGTGCGCGCGCCCTCGCCGACGCCCGCCGCCGATTCGATGTACGCGGTGTTGGAGGAGGCCGATCCGAGGCCGCCCGCGACCGCCGCCGCGCCGTCGATGAACAGCACGCGCCCGATCCCCGGCACCTGCCCCTGCTCGTCGAGCAGCCCGGCCTCCGCGCTGATGCCGACGATCGTGCCCATCGCGTCGAAGAAGTCGGACAGGATCAGCGTGAAGACGAGCAGTACGGCGGTGAGGATGCCGGCCTTCGCGAAGCCGCCGAACAGGCTGAAGTGACCGACGAGTCCGAAGTCGGGCGTTGAGACGATCTTGTCGGGCACGTGCGGGGTGGTCAGGCCCCAGCTCTTGATGTCGGCGACCGCGTCGATGATGATCGCGACGATCGTCATGGTGACGATGCTGATCAGGATCGCGCCCTTCACCTTGCGCGCGAGCAGCGCGATGGTGAGCAGCACGCCGAGACAGAACACGAGGACGGGCCAGCCGGTGAGCCGCCCGACCGCGCCGAGCTGCACCGGCACCGTGGTCTGCGCCGCGTCCGGGATACGGCTGACGAACCCCGCGTCGACGAAGCCGATGAAGGCGATGAACAGCCCGATGCCGACGCCGATGGCCTGCTTGAGCTGCTGCGGAATAGCGTCCATGATCGCTTTCCGCAGCCCGGTGACGACCAGGACGCAGATCAGGATGCCCTCGAGGACGACGAGCCCCATCGCGTCGGCCCAGCTCATCAGCGGCGCCAACTGGAAGGCGACGACGGCGTTCAGGCCGAGGCCGGCGGCGATGGCGAGCGGGAGGTTGCCACCGACCCCCATGATGATCGTCATCACACAGGCCACCAGGGCGGTGGCGGTGACGAGTTGACCGGTGTCGAGGGTGTGCCCGAACTTGTCCTTCGCGCTGCCCAGGATGATGGGATTCAGGACAAGGATGTAGGCCATCGTGAAGAACGTGGCGAAGCCGCCGCGTACCTCCCGGCCGATGGTGGATCCCCGTTCGGAGATCTTGAAGAACCGGTCGACCCCGTTCGCCCCTGGCGGCGCGGCACTTGGCCCGGCGGTCGCCCTCTTCGTCTCGGACATGGCGGGTGCTCCTAGGTACATGATCGTTCGTGTGCGGATGCTGGCTGGATTGTTCCCGCGTTGAACGCGTTTCAGGTTTTCCTCGTGTTACGGAATCGAAGTCGACCCGTCAGACTGCGTTCGACAGCGCGTACGAAGCATCGAGTCGATCACTGCTACGCTTCCGGATCTCGCCCGGACCACCTCCGGATGATCACATGTCATACACATGACACGCACAGGAAGGTCACCCGTGGGCACTGTCGTCGACGACGCAGCCTCCGTGGAGTTCCATGCCTTCTTCGAGCGGCACTACGCCGAACTCTCCCGGCTCGCCCATCTGTTGACCGGTGAGGCGGACGCCGCCGACGACCTGGCGGCGGACGCGCTGCTCGCACTGTGGCACCGCTGGGACCGGGTACGCGCCGCGGACCACCCGGTCGCGTACGCCCGTGGCGTGGTCGCCAACCTGGCCCGCACCCGCATCCGCAGCGCGGTGCGCGAACGCCGGCGGATCTCGCTGTTCTGGTCGCAACGCGAGGAGAAGACCGAGAACCCCGACATCGCGGGTGTGGTCGACGTCCAGGAGGCGCTGCGCCGGCTGCCGTTCCGGAAAAGGGCGTGTGTGGTGCTTCGTCACGCCTTCGATCTGTCGGAGAAGGACACCGCGCTCGCCCTGGGTGTTTCCGTGGGTACGGTTAAGTCCCAGACGTCCAAGGGGATGGCGGAGCTGCAGAGGCAGCTGGGCTCCCAGGGCGTCCCACAGAAGGTGCACGCGGCGATGGCACGCGGCGGCGAGACCGGAGGACGGGACCGATGAGGCAGCAGGACGTGCACGACGAGCTGCGCGCCCGGCTGCACGAGGCGGCCGAGGCGCACGAGCCGGACCGGGCCAGGATCCTGGCCCGCGTCGAGCGGGGCATGACCGCGCAGGACCGCCGCGACCACCGGGCGACCCGGCCACCGGTGTGGGGCTGGGCGCGGGTGGTCGGTGCCACGGCCGCGGTCGCGGGCATGCTCGCGGTCGGCGGCTACGCGGTGGCGTCGGCCGTCAAGCACGACACCCACCCCCAGCAGCAGACCGTCGAGACCTCGCCGACGCCCACGCCGTCGCCGGACGCGACGAGCCGCGCGCCCGTCCCGCCGGTGAACCCGAAGCCGAGCCGGTCGCAGGAGACCCACAGGGCGAGCAGCTCGCCCACCTCCCAGCCCTCGGCCTCCGTCTCCGTGCTGCCGTCCGCCGGCGGCGAGAGCGACGGCCCGCTGTGGTCGGACGGCTCGGTGGACCCGCACAGCGGCGACTTCTGGGCGCAGAGCAACCTCACCCTGAAGACGAGCTCGCAACTGACCGCGCTCACCGTGCAGTTGAAGATCGCGCAGACGGGCGGGGTCACCAACGCCGGCGCCTGGCGCTCGCTGCCGGAGCAGGACTTCGACCTCACGGTCACCGAGCAGGACGGCTTCCTGGTCTACACCTGGACGCTCAAGCCGGGCAGCACGGTCGCCAAGGGCGAGTGGGTGTTCGCCGGGCAGTACAACCACACGCGCGGCGGCCGGGACGCGAAGGACGACAGCTACACGATCACGGCGACGGCGGACGGCAAGCAGCGTTCGGTGGGCGGCGGCTTCGCGGCCCACACGGACGGCGAGGGCGACTCGTAAAAAGTTCCGAAGTCGCGGCAACCCTTTCCGTGCCGGTGGCGACCAGGAGACAGAAGGTTCCTCGAGTCCCCACGGAGCAAGACCCTTGAGCACGCACAAGAAGCACCTCACCCGCAGACGTGTGCTGGGGGCCTCCGCGATCGGCGTGGCCGCCACCGGCGCCGCGGTCGCGGGCGGCACCGGCCTGCTGGCCTCCGCCTCCGCCGCGGGCTTCGGGTACAGCGACGACGGCAAGAACTACGTCGTGAACACCGGCTCCGCCCTCGTCTTCAGGGTCTCCAGGACGACCGGCGACATCACGTCCCTGGCCTACAAGGGCAAGGAGTACGAGGGGTACGGCGGCAAGCACTCGCACGTCGAGTCGGGGCTCGGCGCCTCCACGGTCACGATCGAGCAGTCCGGGTCGACGATCCTGATCAAGGTCGTGCACGGCGCGATCACCCAGTGGTACGCGGCCCGCAGCGGCCAGGACAACGTGTACCTGTGGACGGACAAGGCGGACGCGTCCTTCACCGCGACCCGCTACATCGTCCGCCTCAAGCCTGGCATGTTCCCCAACACTGGCTCGGACGCCTGGGACTCGACGAAGGACACGATCATCGAGGCGGGTGACGTCTGGCGGGCCCCGGACGGCACGACCCACTCCAAGCACTACTCGGGCAAGCGGACCATCGACTACGACTACGTCGGCCTCACGACGGGTTCGGTCGGCCTCTGGCTGGTCCGCTCCAACCACGAGAAGGCGTCCGGCGGCCCCTTCTACCGCTCCCTCCTTCGCCACTCGAACGAGGGCGGTGCGGGCCTGTACGAGATCCTGCACTACAACGAGGCCCAGACGGAGGCGGAACGTTTCGGCCTCCAGGGTCCGTACGTCATCTCGTTCACGGACGGCGGCGCGCCCTCCTCCTCGCTCTTCCAGGCCAACCTCGACACCTCGTGGGTGGACGGCCTCGGGATCACGGGCTGGGTCGGCAAGGCAGGGCGCGGCAAGGTGGCGGGCGTCGGCCTGAAGGGCATGGACGCGAAGTACCCGTACACCGTGGGCTTCGCGAACGCGGACGCGCAGTACTGGGCGAAGGCCGCGGCCGGCACCGGGGCCTTCTCCTGCAAGGGGATGCTGCCGGGGACGTACACGCTGACCGTCTACAAGAACGAACTGGCCGTGCACACCGAGTCGGTGAAGGTCACGGCGGGCGGTACGACGTCCCTGCACACGCTCGCCATCACCGGCGACCCGTCCACCGCGGGTGCCGTCTGGCGGCTGGGCGACTGGGACGGCACGCCCGGGGAGTTCAAGAACGCCGAGCTGATGACGTACGCGCATCCGTCCGACGGGCGCGCGGCGAAGTGGACCGGCAACGTCACGATCGGCAGCGGCAGCGAGGCCGCGTCCTTCCCGGCGTACATCTGGAAGGACGTCAACGACGGGATCCTGGTCTACTTCAAGCTGACCAAGGCGCAGGCGGCGGCCGCGCACACGCTGCGAGTGGGTGTGACCGACGCATTCTCCAACGGGCGGCCGCGGGTTACCGTGAACGAGTGGGTGTCCCCGATTCCCACTGCGCCCACACAGCCCTCAACGCGTTCCCTCACCACGGGTTCCTACCGCGGGAACAACCACACCTTCACTTTCAGCGTCCCTAGTAGTGCGTGGAAGACGGACACCTCCCAGTACAACGTCCTGAAGATCAACATCGTGAGCGGCTCGGGCGGCGCTGCGTACCTCAGCGCCGGCACGTCGTTCGACGCCATGGACCTGCTGACCTGAGCCCCCCTCGGTCAGCAGCCGCCGACTGAGCCCCCCTCGTCGGCGACAGACGCCCCGCCGGTGACGACCGGCGGGGCGTTCGGTCTTCCCGGTTCAGTTCATGGTGGATCCGATGGTCGTGGACCCCGTGGTGAGGAACGTGGTCGCCGGGAGCGAGCCGTCCGACTTGCGGGCTCCGTACGCCGTCGTCGCGTCCGTCGACTTGAAGGCCGGGGTCGAGACACCGCTGTCCCAGTTGTTCGCCGCGGACACCGTCGACGAACTCAGCTTGTCCAGACCGCCCTTGTTGCTCACCGCCAGGTTGCGGGCCAGGCGGGCCTTGCCCGTGGCGAAGTAGAAGCCGGCCTCGGCGTTGGAGTACGCGGTGTTGCGGTTCAGGACGATCGCGCCGGTGTTGGAGTTCTCGGTGAAGCCGTTGAGCGTGTTGTCCCAGGCCGCGTTGTTGTTGACGACGTGCGCGACCGCGACGCCCCCGCCGCCCAGCTTGAACCCGTTGCCGTTGCCCTCGAAGGCGGAGTCGTTCCAGCGGTTCTTGCCGTTGCCGAAGGCCCAGCTGTGCTCGATGGTGACCGGCGAGGAGAACTGCCACAGGTCGAGGCCGTCGTCGGAGTTGTTGTAGAGGCGGGCCCCGGTGACCTTGTTGCCCGTGCCCGAGCCGAACTTGATCGCGATGCCGTCCGCGTTCTGACCGTGCCCGGCGGCGTCGTAGTTGCCGTAACTGTCCAGGTTCTGGACGAGGTTGTTCACCGTGTCGTCGCCGCGCAGCGTGAACCCGGAGTCGCCGTTGTTCGCGGTGACGAGGTTCTTGAAGACACCGCCGGTGGACGAGGTGACGACGAAGCCCTGGGCCGGGGAGTTCTGGAAGGTGAGGTTCTGGACGGTCCAGTAGCTGCCGTAGATGCCGGTGAGCCAGGAGCCGGCGGGCAGCTTGGAGCCGTCGATCTTCACCTTCTCGCTGCCGTACGCCTGGAGGGTGATCCGGCTCGAACTCGTGCCGCTGGCCGTGGACTTGAGGGTGGCCGTCGGGTAGTACGTGCCGGCGCGCACCTGGATGACGGTGCCCGCGGCGGCGTTCTTCACGGCCGACTCCAGCTGGGCCGTGGTGGACACGGTGACCGTCGTCGTCGCGGCCTGGGCGCCGCCGTTCGACAGGCCGAGGTAGACGCCGCCCGCCCCGGCGGAGACGGCCACCGCCGCGGCGATGGAGAGCGTGCGCGTCCGACGGTGGCGTCCGGTGCTGAGTCGCACTGGGCGTTCCTTTCCTAGGGGATGCCTACGCGATCAGGTCGCCGCCAAGGCCGGAAAGGTTGCCGCGCCCCACCGAAAACCCCCGAAACTTTCGCCCCGCTCCATCCCCCGTCTACCGGTTGACGTGCTGTTTCCCACTGGTGACACTCCGAAGGCGCGCATGCACCGCCCACTCAGGAGCCCCGCCCGTGAACCACCCCAAGTACGCCGGTTACCTCTTCGCCTACTTCACCGGCGAGGGCACCGCCGACGGCGAACAGATCCGCTACGCCCTCAGCCGCGGCAACGACCCCCTGCACTGGCGGGAGTTGAACCAGGGCAAGCCGGTCCTGACGTCGACGACCGGCGAGAAGGGCCTGCGCGACCCCTTCGTGATCCGCTCCCCCAAGGGCGACAGGTTCTATCTCATCGCCACCGACCTGCGCATGTACAAGAACAGCAGCGGCAGTTGGGACTACGTCCAGCGGCACGGCAGCAGGTCCGTCATGATCTGGGAGTCCACCGACCTGGTTCACTGGACCGACCAGCGCCTGGTGAAGGTGGCCCCGGACAACGCGGGCAACACCTGGGCGCCGGAGGCCTCTTGGGACGGCTCGCTGGGTGAGTACGTCGTCTTCTGGGCGTCGAAGCTGTACGCCGACGACGACCCCGACCACACCGGGTCGACGTACAACAAGATGCTCTACGCCACGACGAAGGACTTCCGCACCTTCAGCGAGCCGAAGGTCTGGGACGACCCCGGCTACTCGGTGATCGACTCGACTGTCGTGAAGTACAAGGACACTTACTACCGCTACACCAAGGACGAGCGCGACCCGTCCTCCAGCTCGCCGTGCTCGAAGTTCATCACCGGCGAGAAGTCGACGAGCCTGACCTCGACCACGTACGACTTCGTCTCGGACTGCATCGGCAGCGGCGCGATCGACCGCGGCGAGGGGCCGACGGTCTTCAGGTCCAACACCGAGAAGAAGTGGTACCTGTTCATCGACGAGTACGGCGGCCGCGGTTACGTCCCCTTCGAGACGACCGACCTCGACTCCGGGAAGTGGACGCCGTCCAGCAACTACCAGCTGCCCTCAAGTCCGCGGCACGGCACGGTACTTCCGGTGACGCAGGAGGAGTACGACCGGCTGCTGGCCGCGTATCCGGCGACCCCGACCTCGGTCGTGGACGCGACGGCCAAGGACCAGAAGGGGTACGCCGTCGTCACCGAGGCCTCCTCGAAGGTCGTGCTGCCGATGAAGCCGGACGCGGACCTGTCCCGCCTGGCGCCGAAGCTCGCGGTGGGTAAGGGCGCGAGCGTCAGCCCCAAGTCCGGTACGCACCACGACTTCCGGACCCCGCAGACGTACACCGTGACGGCCGCCGACGGCACCGCCTGCACCTGGACCGTCGAGGCCGTCCGCACCCGCAGCCCGATCCTGCCCGGCCTCGACGCCGACCCGGACGTGCACTGTCTCGACGGCCAGTACTGGATCTATCCGACGACCGACGGCAACCAGGGCTGGGGCAGCACGAGTTTCAAGGCCTACTCGTCACCCGACCTGGTCCACTGGAAGGACCACGGCGTCATCCTCGACCTCGGCCCGGACGTCTCCTGGGCGGACGAGTACGCCTGGGCGCCCGCGGTCGCCGAGCGCGACGGCAAGTACTACTTCTACTTCTGCGCCGAGCAGCAGATCGGGGTGGCGGTCGCCGACTCCCCCGCCGGGCCCTTCAAGGACGCGCTCGGCAAACCCCTGGTGGCGAAGGGCGGTTCGCTGGCGGGCCAGATGATCGACCCGGCCGTCTTCACGGACGACGACGGGACCTCGTACCTCTACTGGGGCAACGGGCACGGGTACGTCGTACCGCTGAACGAGGACATGACCTCGTACGACCCTGCGAAGGTGAAGGACATCACCCCGGACGACTTCCGGGAGGGATCCTTCGTGATCAAGCGGAAGGGCACCTACTACTTCATGTGGTCCGAGGACGACACCCGCAGCGAGAACTACCACGTCGCCTACGCGACGGGACCGTCCCCGCTCGGTCCGTGGACCAAGCGGGGGACGATCCTGTCCAAGCGTCCCGAGTACGGCATCCTCGGCACCGGCCACCACTCCGTGGTGAACGCGCCCGGCACCGACGACTGGTACATCGTCTACCATCGCTTCGCCCTGAACGGGCCTGGCAGGCCCGGCGGTGACGGCATGCACCGGGAGACGACCGTCGACCGGCTGTGGTTCGCCGCGGACGGTACCCTTCAGCCGGTCGTGCCGACCCTGGAGTCGATCGGGCCGGTACGGACCGACAAGCCTAGCTGACGAAGTACGTCGGGTTCGGGAGCTTGTAGGTGCGGTCGGCGTATCCGCCGTCGAGGTCCGAGTACTGGTCACCGAAGTTGGCGACGACCTCGTACCCGAGGTCGTCCTCGATGTGCTTGCGCGTGCCGGACTTGTACTGCACGGTCGTGCAGTTCCAGGTGCCCGGGGTGGCGCAGGCGCTCAGGTAGGCCGGCGGGTTCGCCTTGTCCTTGAGGAACATGTGGTCGGCGTCGAGGTTCACATCGGCGCCGATCTTCTTCAGGTTGGCGACGGCGGCGGTGCGCTGCGCCTCGCTCAGACCGGAGTTGTAGAAGACCTCGACACCCTTGGACTCGGCGTACTGGACCAGCTCGGCGCTGCCGAACACGCCAGGGCGGTCCGCCTTGTTCACGTAGTCGGCCCAAGTGGTCGAGTTGTACGTGTAGTTGTAGCGCTTCTCGTAGTCCAGGCTGAGCAGCAGCGTGTCGTCGATGTCGAAGACGACCGCGGGCTTCTCGCCGCGGTGGTGGGCCTTGCGGGCCGCCTGGTCGATGTACTTGCGGGCAGCGGCGTCGATGCGCGCGAGGTCATCGGCGTACGGGCTGTCCGGGGACGCCTGGTACACGCCGTTGGCGTCGGCCGTGGTGCCGTAGTAGGTGTCGATGTCCTTGACCAGGAGCCCGATGTTGTAGGGCTCGTGGGTGGAGTTGGCCGTGGACTGGCCGGCCGTGGCGGCACCGGCGCCGTAGAGAGCGGCGCCGGTGACGGCACACGCTGCGGCGATCGCCGCGATACGCAGTGGCTTATGCATGACAGGTTTCTACGCGCGTCACCCCCGTGGGCGCGAGACCCGTTGCCCGATCGAGACCTATGTGTCGGGCAAAGAACGGGTCAAGCGCCCCGGACGGGCGGGTTCCGGTTCAGTTCATGGTGGCGCCGATCGTGCTGCTGCCGGTCGTCAGGAACGTGGTCGCGGGCAGGGTGCCGCTGGAACTACGGGCGTTGTACGTGCTGCTCGCGTCCGTCGAGATGAACGCGGGCGTCGAGATCCCGGAGTCCCAGTTGTTGCCGGACGAGGTGACCGAGGAGCCCTTGGTGACCGAGCCGCTGCCGTTGCTCACGGCGAGGTTCTTGCCGAGCTTCGCCGAGCTGGTGGCGAAGTAGTAGCCCCACTTGCTGTTGGCGTACGCGGTGGTGCGGTTGATGACGATCGCGCCGGTGTTGGAGTTCTCGGTGAAGCCGTTGCCGGCGTTGCCCCAGGCCGCGGAGTTGTTGACGACGTGGGCGACCACCTCGCCGTCGCCGCCCAGCTTGTAGCCGTTGCCGTCGCCCGCGAAGGCGGAGTCGGACCAGCGGTTGACGCCGTTGCCGAAGGACCAGGTGTGCTCGACGGTGACCGGCGTGGAGAAGGACCAGAAGTCGATCCCGTCGTCCGAGTTGTTGTAGAGCCGGGCGCCGGTGACGAGGTTCCCGCTGCCGGAGCCGAACTTGATGGCGATCCCGTCGGCGTTCTCGCCGTGGTTGGCGGCGTCGTAGTTGCCGTACGAGTCGATGTTCTTGACCGTGTTGTTGACGGTCCCGTCGCCGGTGAGGGTGAAGCCGGAGTCGCCGCCGTTGATGGTCTTGATGTTGTTCCAGTTGGTGCCGGTGCAGGACTGGCAGACGACCGCGCTGTCCGGGGAGTTCTGGAAGGTGATGTTGGAGACGTTCCAGTAGTCGGCGGTCAGCTTGAAGATCCAGTCGCCGGAGGGCAGCGAGGACCCGTCGATCTTCACGGTCTCCGAGCCGTACGCGGTGAGCGTGATCGGCGACGAGGAGGTGCCGTTGGCCGTGGACTGGAGGGTGGCCGTCGGGTAGTAGGTGCCGCCGCGGACCTGGATGACGGTGCCGGCGGTGGCGTTCTTGATGGCGTTGGACAGGTCGGTCGAGTTGCTGACGACCACGGTGGCGGCCTGCGCCTGGGTGGGGAGGACGGCGAGGCCGGCGCCGAGGGCGAGGGCCGCCGCGGTGGCGAGAGCGGTACGACGAGACATGGAGTGCGGTCCTTTCGTCGTGCGGGGATGTGGATGGGGGGATCACAGGACGCGGTCGAGCCAGGTGAGGACCTCGTCCTGCATGCGGTCGGTGAAGACATGGCCGAGGTCGGGCCAGGACTTCAGGTGCAACCGCTCCTCGGCGTGGCGGGAGCGCCAGACGGCGCGCAGCCGGTCGTAGGCGGCTTGGACGCCCTCCGGCGGGAACAGCGGATCGAGGCCGCCGTCGAAGAAGAGCACCGGCCTGGGTGCGGCGATGCTCGCCACGTCGGGGAAGTCGAGGTAGCGGGGCAGCCCCGGGTGGAGCATGTAGTACGCGGACTGCCCGCGCAGGATGTTGTTGCCGGGCACCATCAGCTGCTTGAGACCGCTCATCCAGCAGACGGCGGCGACGGCAGCGACGGCGTCGGTGAGCGCGGCGGTCTGCCAGGCGCGGTAGGCGCCCATGGAGTAGCCGACGGCCGCGACCCGCCGGGGGTCCACCCGGTCGAGGCCGGCGAGGAACTCGGCCGCGCGCGTCCTCGCGGGCCATGAGTCCGGCGAGGGAGGAGCCGAGGTTGAAGAAGTTGCTTGCCAGGGCCTGCTGTTGCTCGTAGGTGACGGGGCCGCGGTCGCCCCAGCCGGGAGCGTCCAGGCACAGCACGACGTATCCGCGCCGGGCGAGCTCGTCGCCGACGAACCGCCCGCTGAAGTGACAGCCCGCCCAGTCCCGCGCGGAGGCGAGGCGCCGGTCGTCGTACCAGGGCCGGACGAACTTCTCCTTCCCGATGTCGAACCGGGACCCGTGGTCGTGGAGGAGCAGCACGGCGGGGAAGGGCCCGGGGCGGCCCCGCGGGGTGAGCAGGGCGCCGCGGACACGTTCGTGACGGGTGAGGGAGAGGGTGACCAACTCCCTTGTGTATCCGTCACCTTCGGAGATGCCGTCGTACTCGGATGCGTACGGCGTCTCGTCCTGCCGCTCCACCAGGAGGTGCTCCTCGACCTCGGCGCGGGCGGTGTGCCGCCACTCCTCGAAGTCGCGGACGGGTGAAGTGCCCCAGGCGAGGGGGAAGTTGAGCTCCTTCTTCAGCGCCGGGTAGAGACCGTCAGGAGCGCTCATACGGCCGCCAGTCGCCCAGGTAGGCCTTCCTGGTGTGCGAGCCGGCCTCCTCGGGCGTCAGCTGCGGCCGGTTGTCCGGCACCGAAATCACCGCGCCGGGGCCGGAGTTGGCGTACTCCCTGAAACGCATGGTCTGCCAGGGATAGGTGTCCCGCATGTTGGTGTAGGGCACGACGGGGTCGATGCCGGGCCCGATCCAGGAGTCGCGGACGACCAGCGAGGGCCAGGCGGTCGTCTCGTACGACGGGACCCATGGGCGGGCCAGTTTGTACGCCGCGTCCTCCGCGCCGGAGGTGATCCGGGAGCGGACGGCGAGGATGCCGTGCGGGTTGGCACGGGCGGTGGAGGGGGCGAAGACCATGCCCTTGGGGGTGAAGGTGACGTCCCGCTGGAGGGTGTGGAAGTGGCACTCGTCGAAGACGGCGGTGGCCCGCCCGAAGACGAAGTCGACGTCACCCTCGATGTGACAGCGGCGGAAGTACTGCCGGTCGAAGGCGTCGAGCGCGCTCGTGTCGACGAAGAGGGTGTCCTGGCGGGCGAGGAGCCGGACGTTCTCGAAGTACGACCGGTCGCCCGTGACGTAGGCCGCGACCGCCTGGGTGCCGGTGATGTCGGGGTGGTCGGCGCGCAGCCAGTCGTTGGCGAGGGTCAGGTCGCGGACGGTCAGCCCGGGCGCGGCGGAGGTGAAGGTGGCGGAGCCGGCCGTGCCGTAGGTGGTGCCGTCGGGCTTCTTCGTGCCGTTGGCGTGGTCGAAGACGACGACGGTGGCGCGGGGGTCGCGGGTGGCACCGCGGATGGTCAACTCGGCAGTGGTCGCCGGGATGTTGACGACCTCGCGATAGGTGCCAGGGTGGACGACGATCGTCCGGCCCGGGCCGCCCACTGTGTCGACGGCTGCTTGGAGGGAGTCGCCGGGGTGGACGTGCAGGACACGGCGGGAGCCGGTGGAGACGGGGTCGGCGCCGGAAAGGCTTGCCGCAGAGGCGGAGCCGGCTGCGAAAGCGCGGCCGGTGCCCGCGGCGAGGAGGCCTCCGGTGAGGCCCGTCAGGAGAGCGCGTCGGGTGGGCATCTCAGCAGCCCTCCTTCCAGGGCGCCCAGTCGCCGAGGTAGGTCTCGCGGGTCGCCGACTCCGCTTCCGTGCCGGTGAGTTGGGGCCGGTTCGCGGGGACGGTGATCCTGGCCCCCGGCCCGGTGTTGCGGTACTCGGCGAACCGCTGGCTCTGCCACGGATAGGTGTCCGACATGTTGGTGTAGGGCGTGACCGCGTCGATGCCGGGGCCGAGGTGGGTGTCCCGGACGGTCAGCATCGGGCGGGCGGTGGGGTCGGAGCCGGGCACCCAGGGGCGGGCCAACTTGTAGTAGGCGTCCGGGGCTTCACTGCTCACGGTGGAGCGGGTCACCAGGTAGCCGCGCGGATTGGCGACCGCGGTGGACGGCGCGAAGACGAAGCCGTAGGGCGCGGCGGCGAGGTCGGTGCGGTTCAGCGTCCGGAATTGGCAGCGGTCGTAGACGGCCGTGGCCCGCCCGAAGACGAAGTCGACGTCACCCTCGACGTAACACCCCGTGTAGTACTGGCGGGCGAAGGTGCCGAGGGCCATCGAGTCGGAGTACAGGGTGTCCTGGTGGCCGAGGAAGCGGCAGTGGGCGAAGGCACTGCGGTCGCCCTGCACCTTGATGGCCACCGCCTGGGTCCCGGTGATCTCGGGGTGGTCGGCGCGCAGCCAGTCGTTGGCGAAGGTGATCCAGCGGGCGGTGAAACCGTCGGCCTGCACGGTGGTGGTGGCCGAGCCGGTGGTGCCGTAGGTGCCGCCGCCGGGCTTGGGGGTGCCGGCCGCGTTGTCGTAGACGATCACGACATCGCGCGGGTCCTCGGAGGCGCCGATCCAGGTGGCCTCCGTACGGGTGACGTCGACGGAGACCGTCTCGCGGTAGACGCCGGGCGCGAGAACCAGGGTCCAGCCACTGCCGGCGGCCGCTGTGACGGCGTCCTTGACGGTGGTGTGGTCGCCGCGGCCCTGGGCGTCGACATACAGGGTCTGCGGGGTGAGGCGGGCGGCGGGCGAGCCGAAGCGGCCGAAGGGGCGTCGGTGGCCGTCGGTGCCGGTGAATACCGATGCGGACGTGCCGTCGGCCCGGGCCGGGCCCGACGCCAGGCCGAGCGCGGTGGCCGTCGCGGCGGTCGCGAGCAGGAATCCCCTTCTGGACAGGGGGAGTTGGCTGTGGTGCGAGGACATGCGGGTGCTCCTTGGGGGTGCGGCTCAAGCAGGGGGTTTCCTCGCGTGGGGGATGGGGCCGGGGCAGTGGTCGGCATCCGCCCCGGCCGGTACGGCGGTGTCAGCAGATGCGGCCTGCGCCCGCGCCGCGGTCGACGATGCCCGGTACCTTCTTCGCCGGGTCGGTCTTCGTGCGCAGGGTGGGCGTCCAGCCCGCGCCCGACTGGAGGATCTCCGTGGGTACTTCGGCGTTGTGGACGGCGATCAGGTCGGTGAGCTCGCCGTTGACGTAGTTGTCGTCGGCGGTCAGCGGCGCTTCCTTCCACTTCTTCAGGATCGAACCGGCGCTCACCCCGTCGGCCAGCGTGAACGCGTTGTGCTCGGCGACGAGTTGGGACTCCATGCCGATGCCGTAGCTGTAGGAGAAGCCGTCCTGGGCCACGAAGTGGTTGTTGTACGAGTCGACTTGTCCGAACCGGACGCGCGGCGCCCGCTCCACCAGGTTCGAGAACAGGTTGTGGTGGAAGGTGACCTTCAGATGCCCCCGGTCGACGGCGGCCGTCGAGGCGCTGTCGCTGTTGCCGATCAGGATCGTCTTGTCGTGGTCCTCGAAGACGTTCCAGGAGGCGGTGACGTAGTCGGCGCCCTTGACGATGTCGAGCTCGCCGTCGTGCTGCTCGTAGATCCGCCCGAAGTAGTAAGGCAGCGTGCTGTCCGGGTGGTCGCCGTCGGTGAAGGTGTCGTGGTCCATCCACACATGCGTCGACCCGTAGACGACGGCGCTGTCGTACTCGGAGTTCCAGTTGCCGTCGGCGGTGTCGGTCGGGTCCCACTGCGGGAAGCAGTCGAGCGGGCTCTCGAAGGCCAGATTCCGCACGATGACGTTGTCGACGCCCTTGATCTGCAGGCTGGCGCCCTTGAAGCCGGCGTCCTTGCCGACGCCGATGATCGTGGTGTTGGCCGGGATGTCCGCCTTGATGTAGGCGTCCTGCTGGGCGGCCGAGGCACGCCTCAGCCCCTCGGGGCTGTCGTCGGGCTCGGCGTCGAGCGTCTTGTCGTGCCCCCAGACGGCGGGGTCGTACTTGGCGAGGTAGGCGGCGAAGTCGTACCCGGCCACCGCGAACGAGTCACAGCTCGGCCCGTCGGCATCGATGGTGCCCTTCACCTTGATGATCTTCGGCGCGCTGCCTCCGTCGGCGAGGGCGGCCTTGAAGCCGGCCCAGTCGGTGACGGTGTAGACGTGCGCGGAGTCGGCGGCCGAGCCGCCGGTGGTGCCGGTGCCGTAGGAGCCCCAGCCGTCGTTCGCGCCCAGCACCTGGCGGGCGAGGTCCCTGGGCTGGGCCTGGGCGGCGGAGGCCCCGGTGACGCCGAGCACCAGGGCGGTGCACCCCACGACGGACGCTATGACGCGTCCATGACATTTCTGTGTACGCACTGTGCGGCTCTCCTCGTTACACGGCCGAGGCGTCGGTCGCCTCGGGCCAGGTGATCCAGGACGTGGGAATCTCGTCGTGCAGCCGGATGACGTCCCGCGGTGCGAGCACCCGCGTGCGCAGCAGCTCCCGCGCCACGAGCCGCGCCACGGCGATCGCGCCCGGCGGGTTGAAGTGCGTGTTGTCCTGCTCGGTGTCGGTCCAGTTGAAGTAGACCTTCGTCTCCTCGACCCCGAGCTCCTGCCAGAGCGCGAGCGACAACGCCTCGACGTCGAGCAGCGCGACCCGCTCCTCCTGGGCGAGCGCGCGCATGGCCGCGGGATAGTCGCCGTGGGTCGGCACCGCGTTGCCGTCGGCGTCGAACTTCCGGCGCTCGACGGGAGTGGCGAGCACGGGCCGGGCCCCCTTGGAGCGGGCCCCCTCGATGTACAGCCGCAGATAGTCCTGGTACGTCGTCCAGGGCTCGGTGTACCGGATGGGATCGGCGCTCTTCTCGTCGTTGTGCGCGAACTGGATGAGAAGGAGATCGCCGGGCCAGATCAGCCCGAGAATGGCATCGAGCCGACCTTCGTCGACGAAACTCTTCGAACTCCGCCCGTTCACGGCGTGATTGGCGACGGCGAGTTCTTTCCGAAGGAAGAACGGAAGCGCCATGCCCCACCCGGTCTCCGGGGCGGCGTCGGCGTATTTCTGCGCGGCGGTGGAATCACCGGCGATGTAGAGCGTGCGATGGCGCTGCGCTGCTTGAGCGGGATTGCCCGCGAGCGCGAGAGGAACGGCGGCAAGAGCGGCCGCGGTGATTTGTCTGCGGGTGACTGACAAGACCCTGCACCTTTCTGACCTGAGGGGTGCGGGACTGCGGTGAATTTGCGGCTATCGCCGCGCGGGCGCGACCAGCCACAACCGACCGACAGTCCCCCACCAACCGCATCTACGCAAAACCTCAGTGGTTCTTCTTCCAGTCCGCCTGAGCCTTGTTCAGCTGATCGGCCAGCGTGTCCAGGAACTCCTTCACGCTCATCTTCCCGAGCAGCACCTTCTGGAAGTTCGGCTCGTTGTCGGCCTTGGAGATGGTGTTCCAGTCCGGCAGGTAGTACGGCAGCTGCACGATCTTCGTACCGTCACCGTTCAACGCCTCGGCCGCCAGCTTCGTCGGCTCGGCCTTCTGGATCCACGCGTCCTGCGCGGCCTCCGTGTTCGCCGGAATCTGCCCGGCGGACTCGTTGAACTTCGAGTTCTCCGCATGCGAAACCGCGAACTCCACGAACTTCCAGGCGGCCGCCTTGTTCTTGCTGGACTTGAAGACGCTCAACCCGTCGACCGGGTTGGAGATCTGCACCCGGGTCCCGTCGTCCTGTGTCGGGTTGGGCAGCCCCCGGAACTTGTCGGCACCGAGCGCCTTCAAGTGGTCCTGGTACGAGCCGAGGTTGTGGCTCAGCATCCCGATCGTGCCGCTGTCCCACTGCGCGACCATCTTGGTGAAGTCGTTGTTGACGTCGGCGGACGGTGTGTCCTTCTTGTACAGCGCGACGTACTTCTCCAACGCGGCGACGTTCTTGGGGTCGTTGACGGTCGTCGTGTCGCCGTTCCAGAACGAGGTGATTCCGCTCTGGCTGTACGCGGCGTCCAGCGCCGGCGCGATGGACCCCTCGCCGCCGCGAATCGTGAACCCGAACTCGTTCTTGCTCTTGTTCGTGAGCTTGTCGGCGGCCGTGTAGAACTTCGACCACGTGGTCGGCGCGTCCAGGCCGGCCTTCTTGAACAGGTCGGTCCGGTACCACAGCGTGCCGTTGTTCGACGAGGTCGGGATCTGGTACAGCTTGCCGCCGCCACCGGCGGCCCTGCTGCTGTCCAGCAGGTTCTGGCTCAGTTTGCCGTTCAGCGAGCTCTTCTCCAGCCGGCTGTCCAGCGGCTCCAGCGCCCCCTGCACGGCCACCTCGGCGAGCATCGCCGTGCCGACACCGCCGACGTCCGGCAGGCCGCCGCCCTGGATGGCCGTGTCGTACTTGGACTGGGCGCTCGCGGCGGGGATGCCGACGTACTTGACCTTGATGTTCGGGTTGGCCTTCTCGAAGTCGGCGATGATCTCCTTCCAGATGTCGGTGCGGACACCGCCGTTGTTGTCCCAGAAGGTGATCTCGCCCTTGCCGGAGCCCTCGTTCCCCTTGTCCCCCGCGCTGCCGCTGCCGTCGTCGCCGCAGGCGGTGGCGGTCAGCGCGAGCACGGAGCCCAGGGCGACGGCGATGGCGACGCGCCTGCTTCTACGGATGCTGCTCTTCATTGGTCGGCTCTCTTCTTCTGGATCCAACGGAGATATGAAGTTGTGGGGGGTCTGCGAGACGCTGCTCAACGGCGGGCGTAGGGCGCCCAGTTGTCGTCGCCGCTGAGGTAGTCGGCGACGGTGTGCGTCCACGCGTCGGCATCACTCATCTGCGGCCGGTCGGCCGTGACAGCCGCGCCCGGCCCGAAGTTCCGGTACTCGGCGAACCGCGCGTCCTTCCACGAGAACCCGCTCATGTCGGTCCACGGAGACGACTTGACCGCGGCCGGCAGCTCGGTGTCCCGGATCAACACCTGGGCGACTGCGGCCGGTTCACCGCCGGGATGCCAGGGCCGCCCCAGATGGAAGGACTGCTCGGGCGCGTCACTGACGACCTTCGACCGGGTGATCAGGAACCCGTACGGATTGCCCGTCCAGGTCGAAGCGGCCGTCATGTAGCCGTTGTTGGTGGTGGAGCCCCGGCTCAGCAGCCGGATCACCGACCGCTCGATCACGGTCGTGGCCCGCCCGTAGACGAAGTCGACGTCGCCCTCGATGTACGAGTCGTGGATGTAGCCCCGGCTGGTCGCGTCCAGCTTCGGGCTGTCCGTCATCAGCGTGTCCTGGTTGCCCAGGAAGGCCGTGTCCTCGAAGACGATCCGGTCGCCGGTCGTCTTCATCGCGAGGGCCTGCTCGCCGTTCAGCTCGACCGCGGCCTCGTCGAAGTCGTTGCTGAAGGTGAGGTTGCGGGCGGTGACGTCGTTCGCCGCGATCCGCACGGTCGCGCTGCCCGTCGAACCCCCGTACGCGGCGGGCGTGTCGTAGACGATGACCGTGTCCGAGCGGTCCCGGCCGGTCCCCTCCAGCACGACGTTCGGCTTGGTCGCGGGGATGTAGACCTTCGCCCGGTACGTCCCCGGCGCGACGGCGATCGTCACGGGCACGGCGTTCCCGTCCGGCACGGCGTCCACCGCGGCCTGCACGGTCGGGTACTCGCCGGGCACGTGGAGCGTGATCCCGATCCGCCGCTGCGGCCCGGAGAAGCGCTTCACCAGTGCCGGTACGGCGGCGGCCGGGTCCAGCCGGTAGTCGTAGAACTCCCGCGGATCGAACGCGGCACCCCACTCGTCGGTCCGCCCGGTCGTGTCCTTCAGGATCGACCCGCGCTGCACCAACTCCGCGGTGGCGTCGGCCTGGTAGGGGTGCTGGATCCCGTCGTAGTAGCTGTTCTCGATGACCATCTTCGTGTGGCCACGGGACCAGTTCCCGTACGTCCAGACGGGGTCCCCGTCGGCCACCTGGTTCGAGAGGTAGTTGTTGTAGAGGTGGGCATAGGCGCAGTTGTCGGCCGACGGATTGCGCTGCTTCGTACCCGTGAACCAGTTGTGGTCGATGGTCACCTGCGTCTTGACGTTGGTCGTCCAGCCGATCCCGAACGCCTTGTTGTGGTTGCTGAATTGGTTGTACGAGACGGTGATGTACTGGCTGTCCTTGCGCAGGTCGATCAGCCCGTCTCCCATGTGCGTGAGGCGGTTGTGGTCGATCCAGACGTGGTCGACGGTGTCGAGCTGGATCGCGTCGAAGTCCTGCGTCTTGCCGTCCCAGTCGCCCTCGACATAGGAGTCACGGATCGTCAGATTGCGGATGATGACGTTGTGCGTACCGGGGTTGAGATGCAGCTCCCCGTGCACGATCTCGCCGCTGCCGCCGACCCCGATGATGGTCTTGTCCGAGCCGACGACGACGTCCGAGCCGAAGGGCTCGACGGCTATCGACCCCAACACCCTTATGATGTACGGCTCTTCGGCCGCCGCGTACTTCATCAGCGAGGCCTGGTCGGTGACCGTCACGACCTTGCCGCCCGCGCCACCGGTGGTGCCCCCGGCGAGGGAGGCGAAGCCGTGCGCCCGGTCGCTGAAACGGTCGGCGGAAACCGGGGCCTGCACGGTGTTCGCCGCCCTGGCCTGCCCGATCGCCCCGAGGCTCAGCGCGGCCACCAGCCCGATCACGGCGGCCAGAACCTTGCCCGTCCCCGGTCTCGGCACCGGTCTCGGCAAGCGCTTGCTATGAAGGTGCTGCGTCATTGCGGCTCCCAACAGGCGTACAGATGCGGTGGGTTACTGCGCTGGGCTACAAGGAGTCGATCCTGAAGTGCGTGAAGGTTGCCGCGCCGGCGTGACCCGGCCCGACGGGCGCGAGCGCGAACAGCCCGAGCAGGGCGCCGACCCAGCGCCAGGGGGTGGCGGCGAAGACGGGCCCCGACGGAACCGGACCGTCGCCGAGGTCGAAGAAGAACCGGCAGCGCGCCCCGGCCCCGATCTCGATCCGCAGCCGCACCCGCCCCTCGGGCGCGAGCCGCGGACGATCGGCGTCCCGCTCCCTCTCGGCGACGCCCTCCGCGAACCGGTGCACGACCTGCACCACCCCGTCGGCCCCGCGCTCCAGCCCGATCCACCCGAACGCGTCCCCGAGGACGGCCAGCCCCGCCCGCGCCCCCGGCTCCTCGCTGTGCAGCTTCAGCGCGACCTCGACGGCGGACGGCGTGCCGGGCAGCCGCTGAGTAAGGACGTTCGGGAGTTTCCGCAGGTCATGTGCGTCGGCCGAGCGGACGCAGGACAGCCGCAGCCCGTCCCCCGAGTGGTGCGGAGCCCAGCCGTCCTGCGGGTTGGCGGTCCAGCTCCACTGCCGGCCGAAGCGTCCGCCGGGGAAGTCGTCGTCGGTCGCGGGCGCGGCGGCCGGCTGCGGCGGCAGGTCGGGCTTCGCGTGTACGGCGACGGGGGCGCCGTCGACCCCGAGCACCGGCCAGCCATCGGCCCCCCAGCGCATGGGTTGGAGGTGCACGACACGGCCGTACGCGCCCCGATGCTGGAAGTGCAGGAACCAGTCCTCGCCCGATGCCGTGCGCACCCAACCGCCCTGGTGCGGTCCGTTGACCTCGGTGTCCTTCTGCTCCAGGACGGTCTTCTCCTCGTACGGCCCGAAGAAGCCGCGCGAGCGGAAGGCGCCCTGCCAGCCGGTCTCGACTCCCCCGGCGGGGGCGAGGATCCAGAACCAGCCGTCGTGCTTGTACAGTTTGGGGCCCTCAAGGGTGAACCACCCCGGTATCCGGTCGCCGTCGACGATCAGCTTGCCCTCGTCGAGAAGTGACGTCCCGTCAGGTGCCATACGGTGGCCGGTGAGGCGGTTCTTGACGCCGGAGCGGGACTTGGCCCAGGCGTGCACGAGGTAGGCCTCGCCGGTCTCCTCGTCCCACAGGGGGCAGGGGTCGATCAGGCCCTTGCCCTCCTTGACCAGGTGCGGGCGGGACCAAGGGCCCCTGATCTCCGAGGCGTTGACCTGGAAGATGCCCTGGTCGGGGTCGCCCCAGAAGATCCAGAACCGTTCGTCGTGGTGCCGGATCGACGGCGCCCAGACCCCGCAGTCGTGCCGGGGAGTGGCGAACTCGCCGGCGGGTTCCAGGTGTTGGAGTGCGTGGCCGACCAGCGTCCAGTTGACCAGGTCGCGCGAGTGCAGCAGGGGCAGGCCGGGGACACGGCCGAAGCTGGAGGCGGTGAGGTAGAAGTCCTCACCGACGCGGACGACATCGGGGTCGGACCAGTCGGCGTTCAGGACCGGATTCGTGTACGTCACTGGCTCACCGCCTTGCGTACCAGGACCGTTGCCTCGTCGTGGCCGAGGCGGCCGTCGGCGACGACGGTCACGACGCGCCGTACCGAGGTCTCCCCCGGCTCGATCGGCAGCCGCTCGTCGTACGCCAACGACGAGCCCACGCCCGGGTATTCGGCGGTGCGCACGAACCACGGGTCGCGGCGGGTCTGTTCGGTGGCGCCGGCGAAGACGAGGGTCCAGTTCGCGCCGGCGAGGGCGAGCCAGTCGGCACGGGTGCCGTGGACCTCCGTCTCGCCCTCGCGGTCGGGGGTGAAGACGTCCGGTGCCTGCCGCTCCTTGCGGGCGCGCCAGAAGAAGCCGCCGTACGCGGCGCCGGGGCGGCCGTTGGTGGCCGGGCTGCCGATGGAGAGCAGGCCGTTCGTGACGTTGGTGAGGGAGAAGGTGAAGTCCAACGCCCAGGCGGAGTCGGTGAGTTCGGTGGCGGCGACCGTCCTGCGCTCGCGCAGCAGCTCGGCTCCGGAGGCGACCCAGCGCAGCTCCTCCACGAAGCCGTCGGGGTCGCGGAGCTGGAAGGAGCTGTGGCGCTGGGCGCCGTGGTTGTCCAGCTCGGTCGGGCCCTGGTCGCGGACGTACGTACGGCCGCCCCAGAAGTTGTGCCCCTCGACGTCGGGAACGGCGACACCGACGCCGAGGTGGTGGATGTGGTCGGCGGGACTCAGCTCGGTGACCGCCGTGCCGGCCAGGGTGGTGACGGGGTGGAGGTAGGGGCGCGGGGAGAGCCGGGCGGGGAGTTCGGGCCGGGTGACGTAACGGCCGACCGGGCGGCCCGCGACGCGCAGGACCGGCGAGTCGTTGGTCGTCATCAGGTGCTCACCTCTTTCGGTAGGGCCCAGGTGGCGCCGAGCTCGGAGTAGGTGGAGAGGGTGTCCGCGCAGGCCGCGACGAGGCCGTCGATGCCTGGGACGACCCTGCGGTCCTCTTCGGGGATCAGGCGCCAGGCGTCGGACGGGAGCGGGGTCGGGTCCGGAGCCTGTCGAATCGCTTCAACAACCGTCATGAAAGCGCCCGTCGAGTCGGGTGTGACCAGGAGCTCCGTGCCGTCGGTGAGGTGGTCGGCGAGGTTCTCCAGCAGGTCGGTGCGGCCGTACTCGTACTCCTCGGGGCCGTGGTCGGCGCGCTGGA
Source organism: Streptomyces sp. NPDC047081 (assembly GCF_040643775.1). Taxonomy (NCBI): domain Bacteria; kingdom Bacillati; phylum Actinomycetota; class Actinomycetes; order Kitasatosporales; family Streptomycetaceae; genus Streptomyces; species Streptomyces sp. NPDC047081. The sequence continues at coordinate 44,185 of NZ_JBEYUY010000008.1, forward strand.
GCAGGACGCGGTCCTGCTTGTACCAGAAGGTGATCCGGCCGCGCGTGCCGTGCACGAGGACGTACGGCTCGTCGTCGCGCTCGGCGCACAGCGTGGCGGCGACGGTGATCCGGCGGCCCTGCGCGGTGCTGACGCGGACGCAGGAGGTGTCGTCGGACTCGATGTCGTTGGCGCGCAGCAGCTCCAGCTCGATGTCGGTGACGTCCTCGGCGCGCGTCGAGCCGTTCAGCGCGAGGGCGGTGGCGACGGCGTGCGCGAGGGGGTTGGTCAGCACGCCGTCGATGACGTCGACGCCGTTCAGCCGCCGCTTCCCCGCCCAGGGCGCACGCCGGTAGTACGCCTGGGCGCGCACCCAGGCCCCGGCCCCGCCGATCCCGACGACCTCGCCGATCGCCCCCTCGGCAACCATGTCCCGGATCGCGGGCACGGCGTGTGAGCCCAGCGACTGGAAGCCGATCTGGCAGGCCACGCCCGCCTCGGCGACCCCGTCGGCCATCCGGCGGAACTCGGCGTACGAGGGCGCCGGCGGCTTCTCCAGCAGCAGGTGCACACCCTTGCGCGCGGCGGTCAGCGCCAGGTCGGTGTGGGTCGGGATCGGCGTGCAGATCACCGCGATCCGGGCCCCGGTGGAGTCGAGGAGGGCGCCGAAGTCCGGGGACTGCTCGGGCGTGCCGAGCCCGTCGGGGATCTCGTCGGCGGCGAGCGGGGTCAGCTCGCAGATCCCCGCCAGCCGGACGATGCCCTTGTCCTGCAGCCGGCGGATGTTGTCCAGGTGCCAGCGGCCGTGGCCGCGCGCGCCCGCCAGGACGATGTCTACGGTGCTCATGGGATCCTCCCTGCGCCCGCGCCGCGCGCCACCTCTCGGTCGGCCGTAGCAGCGCTGTCGATCTTTCCGTGCAGGGTAGGCGTCCAGCCGACGTCCGCGGTCAGATCGCGCTCGCTGCCGGAGTTGTAGGCGTCGTAGATGGCCAGGAGGTCGACCGGATAGCCGTTGAAGAGAGTGCCGGTCTGGTGGAGGACCGTGCCGTTCCAGCTCTTCACGAGGTCGGCGACCTCGACGTGGCCCGGAGTGTGGAAGGCGTTGTTCTCCGCGTAGATCCCGGACTCCGTGGACACGCCGAGCGAGTAGCGGTACTCGCTGCCCTCCGGCACCACGTACCGGTTGTCGTAGACGTGCACCTGCCCGAAGCGGACACGCGGCGCGCGCTGGACGACCGACTCGAACTGGTTGTGGTGCAGGGTCACCCGCAGCTTGCCGCGGTCCCCGGTCGCCGAGTCGCTGTTGCCGATGAGCATCGCCTTGTCGTGGTCCTGGAAGCGGCTCCAGGAGACGGTGACCAGGTCGGAGCCGTTGGTGATGTCCAGCAGGCCGTCGTGGCGCAGGTAGTTGCGGGCGAAGTAGGTGGCCTCGTCGGCGTCTGGGTGGCCCTTGTCGCTCGCCGTGATGTGGTCGATCCAGACGTGCGTGGCGCCGGTCAGCCAGATGTTGTCGTACGACGTCTTCCAGTCGCCGAGGCCGCCGGTGTTGGGCTGCCAGACGGGGAAGCAGTCGTAGGCGTCGCGCAGGTCGAGATTGCGGACGATGACGTTGTTGGCGTTCCTGACCTGGAGGTTCGCGCCCTTCAGGACGGCGTCGCCGAGGCCGACGATGGTGGTGTTGGAGCCGACGGGCAGGGTGACCCGCTCGGCCTGCCTGGCGGCGGAGGCCTGGCGGGCGTCCTCCTGGGCGCCGCTGGGCTTGGCGGAGCCCCAGGTGCGGGGGTCGTAGGCGGTGAGGTACTTCTTGATGCTGTAGCCGTCGGTGGCGTAGTCGGCGCAGTCCAGGTGGTGGCCGTCGTCGTCGGTGTTGGCGTCGATCGTCCCGGCGACCTTGATGATCTTCGGGGTGTCGCTGCCGCCGTCGAGGGCACGGACCAGGCCGGCGCGGTCGGTGACCGTGTAGACGTGGGCGTCGTCGGCCGCGGACCCGCCGGTGGTGCCGGTGCCTTCGGCGGCCCAACCGTCGTTCGCGGGCAGGGTGTCGCGGCTGATGTCACGGGCCTCAGCGTGTGCGGGGACGCAGAGCACTCCCAACACGGCCGTGGCGACGGCGAGCTGACGGAGTCTCATCCCTTCACCGCCCCCGCGCTGAAGCCGGTGATCAGCCACTTCTGGATGAAGGCGAACACGATCACCACGGGTACGGCCGCGATGATGCCGCCCGCCGCCAGCGCCCCCAGGTCCACGCTGTCCGCGCTCATCAGGGTGTTGAGGCCGACCGGGATGGTCTGCTTGCTCTGGTCGCTGAGGAACATCAGGGCGAACAGGAAGTGGTTCCAGGCGTGCACGAAGGCGAAGGAGCCGACGGCGATCAACCCGGGCCGCAGCAGCGGGAGTACGACGATCCGGAAGGCGGTGAAGCGGTTGCAGCCGTCGACCCAGGCGGCCTCTTCGAGCGAGTACGGCACGTTCCGGATGAAGCCGCTGATCAGGATCATCGACAGCGGCAGCTGGAAGACCGTCTCGGCGATGATCACGCTGGCGAGGGAGTTGATCATCCGCAGGTTGGCGAAGATCTCGAAGAGCGGGACCAGGAGCAGCGCGCCCGGCACGAACTGCGTGCAGAGCAGGGCCAGCATGAACGCCTTCTTGATCCGGAAGTTGAACCGGGCGAGGGCGTAGCCGCCGGCCAGCGCGACCAGGGTCGTCATCACCAGGGTCGCGACGCCGACCAGGACGCTGTTCTGGAAGTAGGTGCCGAACGCCCGCTCGTTCCAGACCTTCTCGAAGTGGTCGAAGGTCATCGGCCAGGGCACGAGGGAGGTCGAGCCGGCCGGGCGGAGCGCGAAGAGCAGGATCCAGTAGAAGGGGATCAGGGTGAAGAGGACGTAGATCGACAGGGGGAGGTAGATGTGCCAGCGGGGGACCTCGTCCCAGGCGCGGCGCTTTCCGCGCGACTTGGCCGGCCGGGGCTCCACTCGCTCGGGAGCGGGTGCGATCTCGGTGATCACTTCTCGTCACCTCCGAACTTGCTCAGCCGGAGATAGACCATCGAGCAGAAGAGCAGGATCACGAACGCCACCGTGGTCAGAGCGGATGCGTAGCCGAAGTTGTGCGCGTCGACGCTGGTGTTGGCGATGTACAGCGGGAGGGTGGTGGTCTCCCCCGCAGGGCCGCCGCCGGTCAGCGTGTAGAGCAGGTCGACGTTGTTGAACTCCCACACCGCGCGCAGCAGCGTCGACAGGACGATCGCGTCCTTCAGGTGCGGCAGCGTGATGTGCCAGAACTGCTTGAGGCGGCTCGCGCCGTCCACCTCGGCGGCCTCGTACAGGTCCTTCGAGACGGACTGGAGGTCGGCGAGGATGAGGATCGCGAAGAAGGGGACGCCTCGCCAGAGGTCGGCGACGATCGCCGCGGGGAAGACGGTCGAGGTGTCCGACAGCCAGCTGGTGCCGTACGAGCCGATGCCCGCGTCGGCGAGGTAACGGGTGATGCCCGTCTGGGAGTTGTAGAGCAGCACCCAGATCGCTGAGGTCAGCACACCGGAGACGGCCCACGGGGAGAAGACCAGGGCCCTTCCCAGCGCCCGCCCCACGAAGGTCTGGTTGACGATGAGGGCGAGTGCCAGGCCGAAGAGCAGCTGGAGCCCGACCTCGACGATGACCCACTTGGCGCTGAAGGTCAGCGTGTCCCAGAACTGGGTGTCCTTGGTGAAGATCTGGACGAAGTTGTCGAAGCCCGCGTAGCCGTTGCGCCAGGGCTTGGTGGGGTTGAAGTTCTGCAGGCTGTAGTAGAAGACGCTGAGGACCGGGTAGGCGATGAAGCCCAGCATCAGCAGGGCCGCCGGCGCGATCAGCAGGTACGGGAGCCTGCGGGGCGTGGCGGAGGCACGGCGCCGCGGGTTCGCCACAGCGGCTTGGGCCATCACTGGTCTCCGTTCTCAGTACGTGCGGCTTGCTTTCGTGGTGCAGGAAGCGCTTTCTCGCTGTGCGGGGGTCCGCCTGTATTTCGCGGTACGGGGTGCCTCTTGCTGTTGTGTGGCGGGTGCGGTGTTCGTTGTGGCTGGTCGGGCCCACGCGGCGGAGCCGCATATCGATACAGTCCCGCGCCCCTTGGGTGGGTTCAGTCAGCCTGCGTATGGATCTGGGGCCTTGCCCGGCCTGGCCAGGAACTCGAAGTCGCAGCCGGTGTCGGCCTGGGTGATCTGCTCGTTGTAGAGCGCCCCGTAGCCGCGCTCGTAACGGATGGGCGGGGTCTTCCAGTTCGAACGGCGCCGCTCCAACTCCTCGTCGTCCACGTGGAGATGGAGGCTGCGGGCCTCGACGTCGAGGGTGATGAGGTCACCGGAGCGGACCAGGGCCAGCGGGCCGCCGATGTACGACTCCGGCGCCACGTGCAGCACGCACGCGCCGTAACTCGTGCCGCTCATGCGGGTGTCGGAGATGCGGACCATGTCCCGCACGCCCTGCTTGAGCAGGTGGTCCGGGATCGGCAGCATGCCGTACTCGGGCATGCCGGGGCCGCCCTTGGGGCCGGCGTTGCGCAGCACCAGCACGCTGTCGGCGGTGATGCCCAACTCCGGGTCGTTGATGGTGTGTTGCATGGTCTTGTAGTCGTCGAAGACGACCGCGGGACCGGTGTGCTTGAGCAGGTGCTTCTCGGCGGCGATGTGCTTGATCACGGCGCCGTCCGGGCAGAGGTTGCCGCGCAGGACGGCGACCCCGCCCTCGGCCGCGACCGGGTTCTCGCGGGTGCGGATGACGTCGTCGTCGTGGACGACGGCGCTCTCGATCTGCTCGCCCAGCGTGCCGTTGACCGTCGGCCGGTCCAGGTGCAGCAGGTCGGTGATCCGGGAGAGGAAGGCGGGCAGTCCGCCGGCGAAGTGGAAGTCCTCCATGAGGTACGTCTGTCCGCCGGGCCGGACGTTCGCCAGCACCGGCACGGTACGCGCGATGCGGTCGAAGTCGTCGAGGGTGAGCTCGACCCCGGCTCGGCCCGCCATCGCGATGATGTGGATCACGGCGTTGGTGGAGCCGCCGAGCCCGAGCACCGTGGTGACCGCGTCCTCGAAGGCCTCGCGGGTGAGGATCTCCGACGGCTTGTGGCCTGTCCAGGCGAGCTCCACGGCCCGGCGCCCGGAGGCGGCGGCCATCCGCTCGTGCCCGGACTCGACGGCCGGGATCGAGGAAGCGCCGGGCAGCGTCATCCCGAGGGCCTCCGCCGCCGCTGTCATCGTGGACGCGGTCCCCATGGTCATGCAGTGGCCGGGCGAACGCGCCAACCCGCCCTGCAGCTCCCGCAGTTCACAGTCCGTCAGGTTGCCCGCGCGGTGCTCGTCCCAGTACTTCCACATGTCGGTGCCGGATCCGAGGGTCTCCCCGCGCCAGTGGCCGGGGAGCATCGGCCCTGCGGGAACGAAGATTGACGGTACGTCAGCGGAGGTGGCGCCCATGAGGAGCGCCGGGGTGGACTTGTCGCAGCCGCCGAGCAGCACCGCCGCGTCGATCGGGTACGAGCGCAGCAGCTCCTCCGTCTCCATCGCGAGGAGGTTGCGGTAGAGCATCGGGGTCGGCTTCTGGTAGGTCTCCGAGAGGGTGGCGACCGGGAATTCGAGCGGGAAACCCCCCGCCTGCCAGACACCCCGCTTGACGGCCTCGGCGCGCTCGCGCAGATGCACGTGGCAGGGGTTGATGTCGGACCAGGTGTTGAGGATCCCGATCACCGGGCGGCCCCGGTACTCCTCGGCCTCGTAACCGAGTTGGCGCATCCGGGCGTTGTGCGACCAGGTGCGCAACTGCCCCTCGGTGCCGTACCACTGATGACTTCTGAGCTCTTCCGGACGCTTTCTGTCGGTCATATCGACCACCCGGCGGCTATGGCGGCGACCTCCGCGCGCTCGCCCTCGGGCAGTTGCCTGCTCGGCGGGCGGACGTCGCGGCGGCACAGGCCGAGGGAGGCGAGGGCCTCCTTGACGACGGTGACGTTGTTGGCGGAGCCGTTTGCGGCGCGCAGTTCCTCGAAGCGGCGGATCTGCTCCCAGACCTTCATCGCGGCCGGGTAGTCGCCGGATCGAAGCGCTTCAATCATGTTCAGCGAAACGGACGGGGCGACGTTCACGAGTCCGGAGGTGAAGCCGGTGGCGCCCGCCGAGAAGTAGGAGGGGGCGTACGGCTCCGCGAGCCCCGCCACCCACACGAAGCGGTCGAGGCCGGCGTCCCGCGCGAAGGCGGCGAACTTCGCGGCGTCCGGGACGGCGTACTTGACGCCGATGACGTTCGGGCAGGCCTCGCCGAGCTGGGCGAGCCGGGCGCCGGACAGCTGCGCGTTGCGGATGTACGGGACGACGCCCAGCTCGGGGACGGCCTCGGCGATGGCGCGGTGGTAGTCGACCCAGCCGGCCTGGGAGACGTAGGGGTGGACGGGCTGGTGGACCATCACCATCCCGGCGCCGAGCTCGCGGGCGTGCCGGGCGGAGGCGACGGCGGTGGGTATGTCGTGGCCGACGCCGACGAGGATCGCGGCGCGGTCGCCGGCCTCGTCGAGGGTCAACTCCGTGACGAGGCGGCGCTCTTCGGGGGTGAGGGCGTAGAACTCGCCGGTGTTCCCGTTCGGCGTGAGGGTCCTGATGCCGCCCTCCAGCAGCCGACGCAGCAGGGTCCGGTGGGCGCCGGCGTCGACGGAGCCGTCCTCGGCGAACGGGGTCACCGGGATCGCCACCACGTCGGCCAGGGCCGCCCGCTGGGACTCGAACGTCACGCTGCTCATTCCTTGCCTTCCTCTGCCTGGTCGTCGAGGCGGGCGCCGGGGAAGGCCCGCTGCACGAACGACGCGATGTGGTCGTGGAGGGCACGTCCGGCGCCCTCGGCGTCGCCCTCCAGGGCGAGCCGCAGGATCTCCCGGTGCTCGCCGGCCTCCCGCTCCCAGGAGGGCTGGGCGGCCCAGGCGACGGCGGAGACCAGGGCGGCCTGGTCGCGGACCTCGTCGAGCATCCGGCCGAGCAGCGGGTTGCCGCAGGGCAGGTAGAGGGCGCGGTGGAACTCCCGGTTGGCGAGGGAGCGTTCGGCGGTGTCGGTGGCTTCGTCGGCCCTGCTGAGCGCGTCGCGCGCGGCATCGAGGGAGGCCCCGCGCCTGACGGCCCGCTTCAGCGCCTCGGGCTCGAGCAGCAGCCGCACGTCGTAGACCTCGCGCGCCATGTCCGCGTCCACCATGCGCACCGTGACGCCCTTGTACTGGCTCATCACGACGAGCCCGGTCCCGGCGAGGGTCTTGAGCGCCTCGCGCACCGGGGTCTTCGACACCCCGAACTGCGCGGCGAGCTCCGTCTCGACCAGGGCCTGACCGGGCGTCAACTGCCCGGTGAGGATGCGGTGCTTGATCGCGTCCAGCACGAACTGCGTGCGGGACGGGATCGGCATGGGCACAGAGGTCATGCGCGCCTCTCGGAAGTCACGTATCAGATCTCGGGTATCTGATCTCGCGTATCGCGTCTCATATATGACGTACGAAGTACGACGCGTTGAAGGTAGGAGGGGGCGCATGTTTCGTCAATGCTTCTGACAAAGGAAGTCGGGGTTGCGCGTCAGAGGGTGTGGGTCTCGCCGACTCGGGCAGGGGCCGTCGGTCCGCCGAACGCCGAGGCGGCGCGGGCGACGGCCGACTCGACGGTGAGGGTGGGGCCGACATGGGTGACCAGCAACTTCCGTACGCCGCCTGCCAGCCGGGCGCCGGCACCGGCTTCCTCGGGCGTCAGATGCACCGGGTCGTGTTCGCCTTCGCGATGGGCGTCGACGTCGGCCTCGCAGAGGAACGCGTCTGCTCCACCGGCGAGTTGAAGCAGCCCGTCGCACGGTCCGGTGTCGCCGGAGTACGCGAGGACCTTGCCCTCCGCCTCGGCTCGCAGTCCATAGGCCTCGGTGTCGTGCTCGACTGCATGGGCGGTCAGGGTCAGTTCACCGTGCCGGACGGTGTGCCCGCCGTACAGCGTCCGGAAGTCGAGGACGTCGTTCAGGAAGGCGGTGTCCGGCCGTCCGAAGAACCCGGCGAGCCGCTCGGCGCAGCCGGCCGGGGCGTACAGGGGGATCGGCGCGACGGGGGTGAGCCCGCCGTACGCGAACGCATAACAGGCCGCGAGGAGATCGGCGGTGTGGTCGGCGTGCAGATGGGAGATCCAGATCGCGCTCAGTCGCGCCGGATCCGTGTGCCGCCGCAACTCCGCGAAGCTCCCGAACCCCGCGTCCACCCACACCTCCGCCCCTCCCCCACGCACCAGGTAGCCGGAGCAGGGGGTGTCCGGGCCGGGGTGCGGGGAGGCGGTGCCGAGGATGGTGAGGGTGAGCGCCATGGGAGGGAGAGTACGGGCCGCTCCTTCGGGCTCGCCTCCGGTTTGTCGACCGTTGCGTCGCCCACAAGCTCCCGCCGCCCGCTCAGCCCCACCGCCCGGTCCAGCATCGGTGCCTCGGCCGGGACCGGGATCACCGGGCCGAAGCTGCCGCCGCCCCTGCTCGGGTCGTTCGCGGCGGCGAAGAGGAAGTGGTGGGAGAGCTGGATGGCCTCGCACCGCTGAGGTAAGCGGCCCGGCCGGGGACGACCGACAGGTTCCGACGGGTTCCCGCCGCCGCCCGCCCGCCGTTTATAGGGCACTTGCCTCATCCGCCACCGACGCCCTTAGCCCCACGATGGCCAGCCATGACGACATCGACATGGGCGGTCGTACGGGTCCTGCGCGACCGCGACGCCGGGCTGTATCTCACCGGCGTCGTGGTCTCCGGCTTCGGGACGTCCGCGCTGTGGCTGGCCTCCGGCGTCTGGGTCAAGCAGCTGACCGGCTCGGACGGCCTGGCCGCGCTGTGCCTGCTCGCGATGTGGGCCCCCACGCTCGCCGGCCCCCTGCTCGGCACCCTCGCCGACCGGTTCCGCCGCAAACCCCTCCTCATCGCCGCGAACCTCCTGCTCGCCGCCCTCCTCCTCACCCTCCTCACCGTCGACTCCCCCGGCCGGCTGTGGCTCCTCTACACGGTCCTCTTCGTGTACGGCGCCACAGGCGTCGTCCATGACGCGGCCGAGTCGGCGCTGGTCGCGGCCGCCGTCGACCGCTCGCTGCTCGGCGACTTCAACGGACTGCGCATGACCGCGACCGAGGGCATGAAGCTCCTCGCCCCGCTCGCCGGCGCAGGCCTCTTCGCGGCGTACGGCGGCCCTGGCGTCGCCCTGCTGGACGCCTTCACGTTCGTACTGGCCACGGGCGTGTACGCGCTGCTGCGGGTCCGCGAGGAACCGCCCGCACCACCCGCGGGCGGCTGGTGGGCCCGGACCGCGGAGGGCGCCGGCCACCTGTGGTCGCACGCGCGGCTGCGCCCCCTGGTCCTGGCGGGCGGCACGATGATGTTCTGCGCCGGACTGGCCGGTGCGCTGCTCTACGCCGTCATCGACGGCCTCGGCCGCTCCCCCGCGTACGCCGGTGTCCTGTACGCCGTCCAGGGCGCCGGCTCGGTCGCCGTCGGGCTGGTCTCCGGCCCGGCCCTGCGCCGACTCGGCGAGCGCCGGTTCGCGGCCTGCGGGATCGCCCTGACCGGCGTCGCGGTCGCCGCGCGGGCCGTCCCCGCCGACCCGGTGGCGCTGGCGTCCAGTCTCGCCAGCGGCCTCGGGCTGCCCTGCGTCCTGATCGCCGCCCTGACCGCCGTGCAGCGCGAGACGCCGGACGCGCTGCTGGGCCGTACCGCCGCGACCGCCAACACCCTGATGTTCACGCCGAACGTGCTTGGGCTGGCCGCAGGAGCTGCCCTCGTCGAACTCCTCGACTACCAGCCGGTGTTGCTCACCCTCGGCGCCTTCCTGCTCGTCACGGCCGCCCCGCTGTTTCAGAGCCCGGCGAGCGCCGAGCGCACCGCCTCCAGGTCGCCGTCCGACGCCAACCCTGCGTGATACAGCCGCAGTTCGGTGGCGCCCCGGCCCCGGGCCTCCGCCGCGTCCGCGGCCAGCGTGCCCGGGCTGCCGCCCATCCCGGACACCACCGGGAAGTTGGCCGCGATCACGGCACCCTCCCGGCCCTGCTCGGCGAACGGCGTCAGCAGTCCCGTACCGCCCGCGCACGGCACGACCACGCCGTCCGCGACGGAGAGGATGTGCTCGGGGTCGACGCCCGGGTTGGCGCCCACGTGGTACGTCACCGGGTCCGCGTGCAGCAGCACCTGGAAGCCCTCGGGGGCCGCCTCGCGCACCGCGCGGACCGCCGTCTCCTGAAGTGTGCGGGCGGTTTCGTCACGCCACGCGCGCGTGGCCGCCGCCTTCGCCTCGCCGAGCAGCTTCTCCACCCCGGCCCAGCCTCCGTCGTCGGGCGCGCCCTGCCACAGCGGCTCCAGCGCGTCGCGTACGGCGGCCGCCAACTCGTCGGCGTCCAGGCCCTGTTCGCCGTAACCCTCCCGGCAGGCCGGGCAGAAGCAGAGCGCCATCAGGTAGTGGCCCGCGTCGCCGAGGCCGACGCCGGCGGTCTTGTCGTGGGCGTGCAGGTGCTGGAGGCCGTACCAGCCGAGGGATTCGAGTTCGGTGCCGCGCGCGCCCGGCCGTACGGCGGCCTCGGCGGCCAGGTCGACGAGGTACGCGCGCGTGGCGGCCTGGGCGATGCAGGGGGCCCACGGGTAGCGGTCGCCGTAGGCGTTGACGACCGAGGTGTCCGGACGGTCGGCGCCCAGGCGGGAGTTGTGCGCGAGGACGACCCAGGTGTGGACCTCCAAGCCGGCGCCCGCGAGGGCCTCGGCGGCCTCGCCGTACGCGTCGCCGGGCGCCCAGTCGCCGGCCGCGTACGGCCGCAGCTCCCGTCCTTCCCAACGGTCTCCGGCCGGGTACAGCACGGCCGCGTGCTCGGCCGTGACGATGCGGTGGCGGGGGTGGCGGGGCGTGAGCGCGCGCGTGGAGTGGTAGGCGGCGGCGAGCGTCACCTGCTGCACGCCGAGCGCGGCGATACGGTCCGCGGCCTCCGGGTCCCCGTTGACGTCCCAGGGGTAGACGAAAGTCGACGCCTTCACTTGCCTTCCTCCAGCAGCCCGTAGCCGCGCTCGATCAGCTCGGCGAGTCGCTTCACATGCTCCTCGGTGGGCTCGTGCAGCGGCGGCCGGACCTCCCCCACGTCGAGCCCGCGCAGCCGTACGCCCGCCTTGACCAGGGAGACGGCGTACCCGCGGCCCTGGGCGCGCAGCTCCACGAACGGCCGGTAGAAGCCGTCCAGCAGGCGGTTCACCGTCGTGTCGTCACCCGCCTCCAGCGCCTTGTGGAAGGCGAGCGCGAGCTCCGGCGCGAAGCAGAACACGGCGGAGGAGTAGAGCGGGACTCCGATGGCGCGGTAGGCGAGCTGGGTCTGCTCGGCGGTCGGCAGGCCGTTGAAGTAGAGGAAGTCGCCGGGGACCTCGGTGCGTACGGCGCTGACGATGCGCTGCATCAGGTCGAGGTCGCCGAGCCCGTCCTTGAAGCCGATGATCCCGTCCGTGCGGGCCAGCTCGACGACGGTCTCCGGGGTGAACACGGCGTTGTCGCGCTGATAGACGATCACCGGCAGCGCGGTCGCGGCGGCCACCTCGCGGTAGTGCCGCAGCAGCCCCTCCTGCCCGGCGACCACGAGGTACGGCGGCATGGCGAGCAGCCCGTCCGCGCCGGCGGACTCGGCCACGCGCGCGTACCTGACGGCGAGCGCGGTGCCGTACCCGGCGCCCGCGACGACCGGAACCCGCCCGTCCGCCGCCTCGACGGCCGCCCGTACGCACGTCTCGAACTCCTCGGGCGTGAGCGCGTGGAACTCGCCGGTGCCGCAGCACGCGAAGACCGCGGCGGCCCCGGCGTCGACCCCGCGGCGCACATGGGCGCGGTAGGCGTCGAGGTCGGGCGAGCCGTCCGGGCCGTAGGCGGTGACGGGGAAGAACAGCGGCCCGCTGGGGATGCTGAGTCGAGCGGCGAGGGGGGCAGTCGTCACGGGCTCTCCCTGAGGCAGGCGCGTACGTTCTTCTGATCGGTGTCTATATTTCTGAACATCGCCACCCTAAGGAGCCGCCTTGGGGCCGGTCAAGCGCGCAAATGCCCATCGCACCAGCAGATTTCCGCCGTTCACGGGATACTTGACGAGCCGTGTTCAAGCTCCCTAGCGTGTCCACGGATGTGAATAGCGTGCACGCATGCAGCCGCTGACCGAAGGAGACGCGAGATGCCGGCCCCCCGCACCGTTCTGCTCACCGGCGCCGCCGGCGGACTCGGCACCCTGATGCGGGACCTGCTCCCCGAGTACGGCTACGAGCTGCGCCTGCTCGACCTGCGTCCGGTCGAGGGCGCGCCGGACGCGATCGCCGCGGACCTCGCCGACAAGAAGGCCGTGCGCGAGGCCGTACGGGGCGTCGACGCGATCATCCACCTCGCGGGCATCTCCCTGGAAGCCCCCTTCGAGAAGATCCTCAGGGCGAACATCGAGGGCACGTACAACCTGTACGAGGCCGCCCGCGAGGAGGGCGTCGCCCGGATCGTCTTCGCCTCCTCCAACCACGCGGTCGGCTTCACCCCGCGCCCCCAGGGCCAGGATCCCCTCATCCCGATCGACACCCCGCGCCGCCCGGACACCTTCTACGGCCTGTCCAAGTCCTTCGGCGAGGACCTCGCCCAGCTCTACTGGGACAAGCACGGCCTGGAGACGGTCTCCGTCCGCATCGGCTCCTGCTTCCCCGAGCCGACCAGCGTCCGGATGCTCTCGGTGTGGATGAGCCCGGCCGACGGCGCCCGCCTCTTCCACGCGGCCCTGACCGCGGAGAACGTCGAGCACACGGTCGTCTACGGCTCCTCGCGGAACACCCGCCTGTGGTGGGACCTCACCACGGCCCGCGCCCTCGGCTACGACCCCCAGGACGACTCGGAGCCGTACGCGGAAAAGCTGATCGCCGACCAGGGCGACCTGGACCCGGGCAACATCGCCCACGCCTACCTGGGCGGCCACTTCGTCAGCGACCCGCCCATCTGGCCGTACTGATCCGGCCGCATCACACGACGGACGGGCACCGAACGGACCCGCCCACGGTCCTGTTCGGGCACGGGCGCAGTGTCTGATGTGGCGCGCCAGCGCCACTCCCAGGGGCGCGGGGCTGTGACATTTGCGGCTCCGCCGCGGGGCGCGACCAGCCACAACAAACCCGCAGCCGCCACACAACCACACCACCCCAGCCCGTAGGCCCGGCCCGCCCGAACGGGCAGAGACGGACAGGATCACCCCCGCAACAGACCTGGTCACCACCTCGCACCCGCTGTACAACTTCCTGCATACGGCCCGAACGGGCAGCACGCCAGGAAAGCGGGTGACCGAATGACCAGTACCGCGGAAGAACGCCAGCGGGAAATCGTGCGAGTCGCCCGCACAACAGGCGCCGTGGACGTCAACACCCTCGCCACCCAACTCGGCGTGGCAAGGGAAACCGTACGCAGAGACCTCCGCGCCCTGGAGGACCACGGCCTGGTCCGCCGTACCCACGGCGGCGCCTACCCCGTGGAGAGCGCCGGTTTCGAGACGACCCTCGCCTTCCGCGCCACCAGCCACGTACCCGAGAAGCGCCGGATCGCCACCGCCGCGGCCGAGCTGCTCGGGGACGCCGAGACCGTCTTCGTCGACGAGGGCTTCACCCCGCAGCTCATCGCCGAGGCCCTGCCCGCGGACCGGCCGCTGACCGTGGTCACCGCGTCGCTGCCGGTCGCGGGCAGCCTCGCCGAGGCCGGCAACATCTCCGTACTGCTGCTCGGCGGCCGGGTCCGCCCCGGCACCCTCGCCACCGTCGACCACTGGACGACGAAGATGCTGGCCGGCTTCGTCATCGACCTCGCCTACATCGGCGCCAACGGCATCTCCCGCGAGCACGGCCTGACCACCCCCGACCCGGCCGTCAGCGAGGTCAAGGCGCAGGCGATCCGGGCCGCCCGGCGCACGGTGTTCGCGGGCGTGCACACCAAGTTCGGGGCGGTCAGCTTCTGCCGGTTCGCGGAGATCGGCTCGCTGGAGACGATCGTCACGAGCACGCTGCTGCCCTCGGCCGAGGCGCACCGCTATTCACTGCTGGGCCCCCAGGTCATCCGCGTTTGAAAAACAAACCCACCTTCCAGGGCACCCCCCTGCCCAAGAGCCGCCCTTTATCTCCCCATATGTTCAGGAGCGATCCATGCGCACCCAGAGCCGACGACGGCCACCGCGAGCGACGCTCGCCCTGGCCGCCGCAGGGACGCTGCTCGCCCCGCTGCTCTCCGGCTGTTGGGTCGGAGCGGGCGGGTCCGGTTCCGGCGGTGACTCCGTCAACGTCCTGATGGTCAACAACCCGCAGATGGTGGAGCTGCAGAAGCTCACCAAGGCGCACTTCACCAAGGAGACCGGCATCAAGGTGAACTTCACCGTGCTGCCGGAGAACGACGTCCGCGACAAGATCAGCCAGGACTTCGCCAACCAGGCCGGCCAGTACGACGTGGCGACGCTCTCCAACTACGAGATCCCGATCTACGCCAAGAACGGCTGGCTGCACGAGATGAACTCCTACGTGGCCAAGGACCCGTCCTACGACGAGCAGGACGTCCTCAAGCCGATGCGCCAGTCGCTGACCGCCGACGACGGCAAGCTCTACGGCCAGCCCTTCTACGGCGAGTCGTCCTTCCTGATGTACCGCAAGGACGTGTTCGAGAAGAAGGGCCTGACCATGCCGGCCCACCCCACCTGGGACCAGGTCGCCAAGCTCGCCGCCGAGGTCGACGGGGCCGAGTCCGGGATGCGCGGCATCTGTCTGCGCGGCCTGCCCGGCTGGGGCGAGCTGATGGCACCGCTCACCACGGTCGTGAACACCTTCGGCGGCACCTGGTTCACCAAGGACTGGAAGGCCCAGCTGGACTCCCCCGCCTTCGAGAAGGCGACGAAGTTCTATGTCGACCTGGTGCGCAAGCACGGCGAGTCCGGCGCCGCCCAGTCCGGCTTCGCCGAGTGCCTGAACAACATGACCCAGAGCAAGGTCGCCATGTGGTACGACGCCACGAGCGCCGCCGGTTCCCTGGAGGCGAGCGGCTCCCCGGTCAAGGGCAAGCTCGGCTACGCGCCCGCCCCGGTCGAGAAGACCGACAACTCCGGCTGGCTCTACACCTGGGCCTGGGGCATCCAGAAGGCCTCCCGCAACCCCGACAAGGCCTGGAAGTTCGTCTCCTGGGCCTCCAGCAAGCAGTACGAACAGCTCGTCGGCGAGACCAGCGGCTGGCCCAACGTGCCCGCCGGCAAGCGCGCTTCGACCTACACCAACGCCGATTACGTCAAGTCGGCCGCCGCCTTCCAGGAGATGACCAAGGAGGCCATCGAGAGCGCCAAGCCCAACGATCCGGGGGTGCAGCCGCGCCCCGCACCCGGCATCCAGTTCGTCGGCATCCCCGAGTTCACCGATCTCGGCACCAAGGTCTCCCAGGAGATCAGCGCGGCCATCGCCGGACGCCAGTCCGTCGAATCGGCCCTGAAGAAGTCCCAGCAGCTCGCCGAGAAGATCTCGAAGGAGTACGAGGGGCGATGAGCGCCACGACAACGGCTCCGATAGCCGCAACTCCCGTACGCACGAGGCGCCGGCCGTCCACCCGGATGCGCGCCTGGGCCACCCGCGCCCCCCTGCTGCCCGCCCTGGTCTTCATGATCGTGGTGACCCAGCTGCCCTTCGTGGCCACGCTGATCATCTCGTTCTTCGACTGGAACGCCCTC
This sequence comes from Streptomyces sp. NPDC047081, assembly GCF_040643775.1. Lineage (NCBI taxonomy): Bacteria > Bacillati > Actinomycetota > Actinomycetes > Kitasatosporales > Streptomycetaceae > Streptomyces > Streptomyces sp. NPDC047081. The sequence goes on from NZ_JBEYUY010000008.1 coordinate 59,891, forward strand.
TACCCGAAGGCCCGGCACTTCACCGGCCTCGACAACTACAAGGAGGTCCTCACCGACGCGGACCTGCGCCACTCGGTGTGGACGACGGTCCTGCTGACGGTGACCGTGGTCCTGGTCAGCCTGGTCCTGGGCCTGGCGCTCGCACTCCTCCTCGACCGCAGGTTCCGGGGCCGAGGAATAGTACGGACGCTGCTGATCGCGCCCTTCCTGGTGGTCCCCGTGGCCGCGGCCCTGCTGTGGAAGCATGTGCTGTTCAACCCCGAATACGGTCTGCTGAACGGCCTGTTGCACTACGTCGGCGGCCCGCAGCCCGACTGGATCTCCAACAACCCGCTGATCGCGGTCGAGGCCTCCCTGATCTGGCAGTGGACGCCGTTCATGATGCTGATCCTGCTGGCCGGCCTGCAGAGCCGCGACAACGAACAGCTGGAGGCCGCGCGCGTCGACGGCGCGAACGACTGGCAGATCTTCCGCCACTTGACGCTCCCGCACCTGCGCCGCTACCTCGAACTCGGCGCCCTGCTCGGCTCGATCTACATCGTGCAGAACTTCGACGCGGTCTTCACGATCACCTCCGGCGGCCTGGGCACCGCCAACCTCCCCTACACCGTCTACCAGAGCTTCTACCAGGCTCACGAGAACGGCCTCGCCTCGGCCGCGGGCGTCCTGGTGGTCATCGGCTCGATCATCATCGCGACCTTCGCCCTGCGCGTGGTGTCGTCCCTGTTCCGCGAGGAGGTGTCCCGCGCATGAACGCCGTACTGCGCCGAAACGGTCTCGGCCTGGTGGCCTGGCTGGTCGGTATCGTCTTCTTCCTGCCCATCGCCTGGATGGCGCTGACGTCCTTCCACTCGGAGGCGGACGCGGCCACCAACCCGCCGTCCTTCGGGGCCGCCCTCACCCTGGACGGCTACCGCGAGTTCTTCGGCACGGGCGGCGGCGCGAGCCCCTGGCCCGCCCTGATCAACTCCACCGTGGCATCGGTGGCGTCGACGGCCTTCGTACTGCTCCTCGCGCTGCCCGCGGCATACGCGCTCTCCATCCGCCGCGTGCGCAAGTGGACGGACGTCCTGTTCTTCTTCCTGTCCACGAAGATGCTGCCGGTGGTGGCGGGCCTGCTGCCCATCTACCTGTTCGCCAAGAACACGGACATGCTCGACAACATCTGGTTCCTGGTCATCCTCTACACGTCCATGAACCTGCCGATCGCGGTGTGGATGATGCAGTCCTTCCTCTCCGAGGTCCCGGTGGCCATCATCGAGGCGGCCCGCGTGGACGGGGCCCGGCTGCCGACCATCCTCGCGCGCGTGGTCGCCCCGATCGCCCTGCCCGGCATCGCCGCCACCGCCCTGATCTGCTTCATCTTCAGCTGGAACGAGCTGCTGTTCGCCCGGGTCCTCACGGGCGTGGTCGCGGAGACCGCCCCCGTCTTCCTCACCGGCTTCATCACCAGCCAGGGCCTGTTCCTGGCGAAGGTGTGCGCCGCGTCGCTCGTCATCTCCCTGCCGGTGCTCGCCGCGGGGTTCGCCGCCCAGGACAAGCTGGTCCAGGGCCTGTCACTGGGAGCCGTCAAATGAAGGCCGCCGTCATCGAGTCCGTGGGCCGCGCCGTCGTCACCGAGGTCCCCGACCCGACACCCGGCCCGCGCGAGGTCGTCGTCCAGGTCGCCGCGTGCGGCCTGTGCGGCACCGACCTGCACATCCTCCAGGGCGAGTTCGCGCCCAAGCTGCCGATCGTGCCGGGCCACGAGTTCGCCGGCGAGGTGGTCGGCGTCGGCACTCAGGTCACGGAGGTCGCGGTCGGCGACCAGGTGGCCGTCGACCCGTCCCTGTACTGCTACGAGTGCCGGTACTGCCGTACGGGCCACAACAACCTCTGCGAACGCTGGGCCGCGATCGGCGTCACCACCGCCGGCGGCGCGGCCCAGTACGCGGTCGCCCCCGTGGCGAACTGCGTGAAGCTGCCCGAACACGTACGCCCCCAGGACGCGGCCCTGGTGGAGCCCCTGTCCTGCGCGGTCCGCGGCTACGACGTCCTCCAGTCCCGTCTGGGCGCGCACGTCCTGATCTACGGCTCCGGGACGATGGGCCTGATGATGCTGGAACTCGCCAAGCGCACGGGCGCGGCGAGCGTGGACGTGGTGGACCTGAACCCGGCCCGCCTGGAGACGGCGGTACGGCTGGGTGTCTCGGCGTCGGCGGCGAACGCGGACGAGCTGGACCGGCCGCAGGGCTGGGACCTGGTCGTCGACGCCACGGGCAACGCGGCGGCGATCCAGGACGGCCTGGGCCGGGTGGCGAAGGCGGGCACGTTCCTGCAGTTCGGCGTGGCCGACTACGCGACCCGCGTGACGATCGACCCGTACCGCATCTACAACCAGGAGATCACCATCACCGGCTCCATGGCGGTCCTGCACAGCTTCGAGCGGGCGGCCGAACTGTTCGCGAACGGAGTGCTCGACCCGGAGGTCTTCATCAGCGACCGGATACCGCTGGAGCGGTACCCGGAGGCGCTGGACCAGTTCGCGGCGGGGGTCGGGAGGAAGATCGTCGTGGTGCCGTAGACATCCTGTGAGCCGTCGAAGTTTAAGGGAACGGTAAAGCGAGGTCGTTCGTTCACCGGGCATGACAGCTATGACCCCAGGCTCGAACATCCCTCTCCCCACCGCCCGCGTGACGGTGGACGTCGCCGCCCCGGTGCGGCTCGACGTGTCGGGCCTGCTGCTCACGGGCGACGGCAAGGTGCGCTCGGACGACGACTTCATCTTCTACAACCAGCCCAGCGGCCCGGGTGTGACGTACCGCTCCGGCGGCGGTACGTCACCGGACGCGATCCTCGTCGACACGTCCGCGCTGCCGCCGGGCATCGAGAAGATCGTGGTCACCGCGAGCCCGGACGCCGCCGGGCAGACCTTCCAGGGCATCGAGCCGACGGCCACCGTCCGGGGCACGGACGACGGCTCGGTGCTGGCCACCTTCACCCCTCCGCAGCTGGGCACCGAGACGGCGCTGGTGGTCGTGGAGATCTATCTCCGCAACGGCCAGTGGAAGGCCCGGGCGGTCGGCCAGGGATACGCCAACGGGCTGGCGGGCATCGCCACGGACTTCGGCGTCACGGTGGAGGAGCCGGCGTCCGCGCCCGTGGCCCCGCCGGCTCCCGTCGCCCCGCCCGCGCCCACCGTCCAGACGCCGGTGGCGCCGCCGGCCCCGCCGCTGACCATGCCGCCGCCTCCCCCGGCCAACCCCGCGCCCGCAGGGGGTCCGCCGGCGCCGGGTGCCGGGAAGATCAATCTCGACAAGGGCCGGGTCAGCCTCCAGAAGAACCAGACGGTCTCCCTGGTCAAGGGCGGCCGCCCGCTGCTCTCCCAGGTCAAGATGGGCCTCGGCTGGGAGCCGGCCTACCGCGGCAAGGACATCGACCTGGACGCGTCGGTCATCGCGTACGGCCCGCAGCGCAACCACATCGACAGCTGCTACTTCGGCAAGCTGTCGATCCTGAACGGCGCGGTCAAGCACTCCGGCGACAACCTCACGGGCGAGGGCGGGGGCGACGACGAGGTCATCGTGGTCGACCTCGGCCGGCTCCCCCAGGAGGTCACCGGTCTGGTCTTCACGGTCAACTCCTTCTCCGGCCAGAAGTTCACGGAGGTCGCCAAGGCCTACTGCCGCCTCCTGGACGCGGCGACGGGCGAGGAACTGGTCCGCTTCGACCTCACGAACGCGGAGGCGCAGACGGGCGTGATGATGGCGAAGCTGATCCGCCAGTTCTCCGGCGAGTGGGACATGACGGCGATGGGCGACTTCGTGAAGTCCCGCACGGTCAGGGGGATGGTGAAGCCGGCGGCCCAAGCACTCTGACCCAGCTGCGGGCAGTCGTGCCGCTGGGGCGGCACGGGTGGGCGCAGCGGCACCCTGCCAGCGCAGGTGAGCGCGCCCACCCCGCCCCTACGGCCGCAGTCCCTCCGTCAGCAGCGACAGGTACCGGCGGACGTGCGACCCCCCGCCCTTCGCCAGCTCCGAGGCCGTGGCGACTCCGTGGGCCAGCCGCAGGACGTCGATCGGCTCGACGTCCCCCCGCAGTGTCCCCTCCTTCTGCGCCGCCTCCACCAGCCGCTCCGCCGCCGCCTTCATATGCGTGGCGCAGGCGGTCAGTTCGACCCGGCTCCCGTCCGTGACCGCCGACCCCAGCAGGGACTTCAGCCCCCGCACCTCGGTCGTCCCCACGCAGACCTCGTAGAGCCACTCCACCAGGGCCTCCCCCGGCGGCAGTTCCTTCGCGATCTCGTCGGCCCGCTCCCCCAGCGCCTCGATGCGATCGACGTACGTGGCCTCCAACAGCGCCTGCCGCGTGGGGAAATGGCGGTACAGCGTGCCCGACCCGACGCCCGCCCGCTTGGCGATGTCGTCGAGGGACGCGTTCTCCCCGTGCTCGGCGAAGGCCTCCGCCGCGGCCTTCAGCAGCCGTTCGTAGTTGCGCCGAGCGTCCGCTCGCATGGGCTTGACCTGCGCCATTCAGATACTCCTTGCGAACCGGGGACTCTCTCCGTATCTTAGCGAGAGTTAAACGGAGACAGTCCCCGCTTTTCTTCGCGGGCCGTCCTGACCTGCCCACATCCGTTGCTTCGTGCTGCCCGCACCCACCTCACCGGGGACCTCGAAACGGGAGAACTCATGTCCACCCCGTCCACGACCACCGGCACCCGCTCCGCCCCACCGGACCATCCGGCCCGGCTGGGCACGGTCCTCCTCGTCATCGTCACCGCCTACCTGATGGTCGGCGTCGACTCCACCGTCGTCAATGTCGCGCTGCCCGACATCCAGCACGACCTCGGCTTCAGCCGCACCGGCCTGTCCTGGGTCCTCAACACCTACACGCTCGCCTTCGGCGGACTGCTGCTGCTCGGCGGCCGCGTCGGCGACATCCTCGGCCGGCGCCGTACGCTCACCACCGGCGTCCTGCTCTTCGCCGCGTCCTCCCTGCTCGGCGGGCTCGCCACCGACAGCGCCTGGCTGCTCGCGGCCCGCGCGCTGCAGGGCGTCGGCGCCGCCCTCACCGCACCCTCCACGCTGGCCCTGATCACCACCAACTTCCCCGACGGGCCGCGCCGCCACCACGCCCTCGGCATCTACTCCTCCATGGCCGGCATAGGCGCCTCCGTCGGCCTGGTCCTCGGCGGCATGCTCACCTCCTGGGCGTCCTGGCGCTGGGCCCTGCTCATCAACGTCCCGATCGGCGCCGCCGTCGCCCTCGCCCTGCCCCGCTTCGTCACCGAAACCCCGCGCCACGCGGGGAAGTTCGACGCGGCCGGAGCACTCACCGGCACGGCGGGGATGACCTCGCTGGTGTACGCCTTCATCCGGGTCTCGGAGGCCGGCTGGAGCGACAGCCAGGCGATGCTCGGATTCAGTACGGCCGCCGCCCTGCTGGTCGCCTTCACCCTCGTCGAGTCCCGCGCACCGCAGCCGATCATGCCGCTGCGCCTCTTCTCCGACCGCAACCGCGCGGGCGGCTACGCGGGCGTCCTGCTGCTGCCCGCGGGCATGTTCGGCGCCTTCTACTTCCTCACCCTGATCAGTCAACAGGTCCTGGAATACAGCCCGTTGCGCGCGGGCTTCGCCTTCCTCCCCTTGACCCTGGCGATGTTCACGACCGTGCGCTTCGTGCCGCGGCTGCTGCCCCGGTTCGGCGCCAAGCCGGTGCTGCTCACCGGCATGGCCCTGCTCGTCACCGCCGCCACCTGGCTGTGGCGCCTGGAACCCGGCGACGGGTACGCGGTCGGTCTGCTCGGTCCGCTGCTGCTGATGGGCGTCGGCGTCGGCCTGAGCTTCATGCCGCTCAACGCGACGATCCTGGCCCGCATCGAGCCGCACGAGGCGGGCGCGGCCTCCGGCCTGCTCCAGACCCTGCAGTGGCTCGGCGGCACGCTCGGACTGTCCGTCCTGGTCACGGTGTTCGGCACGGCGACCCGGCACGCGTCCGGCACCCCGGCCGAGGTGCTCACCGAAGGGTCGGCGCGCGCCTTCGGCGTCGGCGCGCTGATCGCCGTAACCGCTCTGCTGGTGTGTGCTCTTGTGATCACCGGGCAGCGCAGGCCCGCGTAGATACGGCACTGCCCGCCCCCTCGTGGAGAAAGGGGCGGGCAGTGTGCCAACTCGTCCTGCTCTCAGGCCTGTTCGGGGGTTGGGCCGGAGGCTTCGGCCGCTTGGCCCACCCGTACTTCCGCGACGGGTTCGGACTCGGCGGCGGACGTATCGGGGGCCGGTGCCGGGCGGCGGGCGATGCCCACGCCGATCAGGCACAGGACACCGCCGGCCAGGGCGAGCCCCGAGGGGAACTCCCCCAGCGTGGGCCAGGCCAGCACCACGGTCAGGGCCGGGACGATGTACGTCACCGCGCCCAGCCGCCCGGCCGGCATCTGCGAGAGGGCGTACGACCAGGTCCAGAAGGCGAGGGCGGTCGGCAGGAGCCCCAGGTAGACGATGCCGGCCCAGCTGCCCGCCGAGGCGTCGCCGAGGTCGTCGACGAGCTGGCCGGCGAAGGGCAGACAGGCGACCGCGCCGATCGCCGAGGCGTACGCGGTGACCTGCAGGGGCGAGGCGTGCGAGAGCGCCGGCTTCTGGAAGATGACGCCCACCGCGTGCCCGGCCGAGGCGGCCAGGCAGAGCAGCACACCGGCGACCGCCGTGTCCCCGCCGCCGCTTGAGGCCCCGGCCAGCGCCGCGCCGGCGAAGGCCACCGCGAGGCCGATCAGCAGCGGGCGCGGGAAGCCCTCGTGCAGCAGGAACCCCGCGAGCAGGGCCACCATCAGCGGGCCGGTGCCGACGAGGAGGGCCGCCGTGCCCGCGTCGGTGTGCTGCTCGCCCCAGTTGAGGGCCACCATGTAGAGCCCGAACCAGAAGACGCCCATGCCCGCGATGCCGGGCCACGCGGCGCGCGGCGGCAGTCCCTCGCCCCGGACGGCCACGACGGCGAGGAGCGCGAGGGAGCCGACGAGCAGCCGGCCCAGCGCCAGCGAGCCTGGGTGCACGCTCTCGCCGACATGCCGGATCGCGACGAACGCGGAGGCCCACAGCACCATGGTGAGCAGTGCGGCGGCCGTCGCCGCGGGCGGGATCTTCGCGGCGGCGGGGGGCGTCTCAGGGGGTGCCATCGGGTACCTCTTTGCTCTCGGCGTTCCATCCGCGCAGGACCCGGCGGAGGATCTTCCCTGTGCTGTTGCGGGGCAGGGCGTCGACGAACTCGACGTCTTCGGGGACCTTGTACCAGGTCAGGGCGGCCTCGGCGGTCGAGCGGACCGTCTTGGCGAGGGCGGCGGGACGGCCCGTGCCCGGCTCGGTGACGACGTACGCGCGCAGGCTCGTCACCCCGCCGGGCCGGCGCACCGCGACCACGGCGGCCTCCCGTATCCCGGCGATACCGGTGATCAGGTCCTCCACCTCGGTGGGGTGGACGTTGGCGCCGGCGACGATCTCGATGTCGTCCACCCGGCCGAGCAGCCACACCAGCCCGTCCGCGTCCAGGCGGGCGGAGTCGCCGGTCGTGAACCACTCGCCGGCGTCCAGCCGGTGCGGCGGCAGACTGCCGCGGCGCACGCCCGGGCCGATGGTCGGACCGGAGATCTGCAGCCTTCCGACCTCGCCGGCCGGTACGGGCTCGTCGGCGTCGTCGACCACCCGCACCCGGTACGGGGGCAGGACGCGGCCCAGGCTGTAGGGGTGGATCTCGTCGGGGCCGTTGGCCAGGACGGCGTGGCCGATCTCGCTCGTGCCGCAGATGTTCAGCAGCCGTGGTCCGAGGATGCGGCGCAGCCGGTCCTCCAGCGGCCGGGGCAGGGTCTCCCCGGCGACGAGAGCCAGGCGCAGCCGGCCCAGGACCTCCGCCTCGGGGTGGGCCAACAGCCGGGCGTAGAAGCTGGGTTGGGCGTAGAGGACGCTCACGCCGTGGCGTTGCAGGACCGACAGGGCGATCGACTCGTCGGCGCGCTCCGGGGTCAGTACGGCCGAGGCGCCGCGCTGGAGCGGCAGCAGGACCGAGTTGCCCAGTCCGTAGGCGAAGTACATCCGCGACACGGAGTAACTCACCTCGCCCTGGCGGAGCGAGAGGACCTCGCCGATGGCCCGGTCGAAGTGGAGCGCGTCGCCGTGGTCGTGGAAGCAGAGGCGGGGCGCGCCGGTCGTGCCGGAGGTGAACACCGCGAAGGCGGGGGCATCGGACGCGACCGGCTCGGGAGCGTCGGCCGGGTCGCCGACCGCCGCCGTGAGGTCTCTCGGCGTCACGGTCCGGCCGCGGAACTCCTCCCGCAGGGCCGCGTCGGAGACGACGAGCGAGGCCTTGGCGATCTCCTCGCTGGTCCGCAGTTCGTCGGCGTGGAAGAAGGTGTTGACCGGTACGGCGACCGCGCCGATCCGCAGGACGGCCAGGAAGGTCACCACGAAGGTGACGCTGTCCGGAAGCGCCAGCAGCACCCGCTCGCCACGAGCGACGCCCAGCGCCCGGAGGGCTCCGGCGGTGTGGCGTACACGGTCGTAGACCTCGCCGTAGGAGTAGCGGTGGGTGCCCTGGAGGTAGGCGGTGCGCTCCAACCAGCCCTTCTCACGGGCGAGTTGCTCCAGCCGTGCGGCCAGGTTGGCGTCGGCGGGAGCGGTGCCGGCCGGGGCGGCCGGGGCGTGCGTGAGGATGTCGGTCACGAGCACACTCCCTCGATCTCCACCAGCAGGTCGGGGCGGCAGACGGCGACGTTGAAGTAGGCGATGTCGGTGTCCTGGGGGAACGCCGACTCGCAGATGCCCCGTACCACGGGCAGGTCCTCGGCGTCGCGGACGTAGACCTTGACCTGGTCGAGGTCCTTGACGTCGTAGCCGACGCCGTCGACGCCGTGCCGGCGGAGGTTCTCGCTGCCGACGAGGGCCTCGATGTTGCGGAGGGTCTCCTCGGTCTGCCGCGCGACGTCGTCGACGTGGACCGTGTCGTCGCCGAGGATGCTGGCCGTGCCCGACACGAACAGGCGCCCGGCGCCCGGGACTTCGAGGTCCCGCAGGAAGGTCGCGCGGGCGAAGCTCGGCGACTTCGGCCCGTACACGGAGGGGTACTTGTACGCGGGCGTCTGCCGGGGGTTCTCCAGGTGTACGGCGCGGCCGGGCTTCGCGGCGAGGAAGCAGAGGTCGACGCCGGGGCTGAGGGTGCCGATGCCGGTGGCGGCCGGCAGCTGCGGGAACTGCTCGGCGAAGGCGGCGAACGCCTCCGCCCGGCCTATGCAGAAGTCGCGGTAGATCTCCAGGCCCTCCGCGTTCGGGCTGGTGATGCCGCCGATGAGGTTCCACATGCGGGCCAGGTCGGTGTAGCCGCGCTCCCAGGTGAAACGCAGGGCGTTCTCGTAGAGTTCGCGCACCGCGTCCCGGTAGACCGGCAGCGGGCCGAGGCGCGCCGCGTAGAAGAGGTGCTCGCCGTCCTCGGCGAAGACGGCGTCGCCGTCGGCACCTGCCCGCACGGGCCGGTCGGTCCGCCAGATCTCCTGGACGGGCGGGACGAGTCCGTTCGCCATGTGGGTGGTCAGACGCGGGGTGCCGTCGTCCAGTCCGGGCGCGGCCGGCGCGTCGGCGAAGGTGATCCGCCCCAACACGCTGTCACCGCCCCGCACTTCGGTTGTCGTCGGCAGGGCCGCGACCGGACGCAGATCGGACCAAACGCCCGGTAGGGGTCTTACGGACTGACGGTGGCTCATGCGTCTCCCATGCCTCGGCCGGCTTGTGTTGCGCGGTTGTTGCAGATCGACGAAGACGGCGTGCCGGGTTTCGGCACACGACCCTCTCCCGTTGAAGAATCGACGGGTGGCGTGGTGACGGACAGCCGTCGACTTGCGCCAGACAGGAATGCGAGGGGGAGACAAACCATGACCATCGACGACATCTCCGTACTGCCCGACGTCCCGCAGGCGGGCACAGCGGCCAGCGATGTGTACACGTTCGCCTTACGCAGCGACTGGGTGGACACACGGCGCTGCGCGCGGGAGCTAGGCATCTCCGAGGCGGACGCTGCCGAGGCCATCGAGGACCTGGTCCGGCTGCGGCTGCTGCACCTGGTGCACGGCTGCACCTACGCCTATGTGGCCGTCAATCCGCTGACCGCGTCCCTGCAACTGCTGGCGGTGCACGACGAGGCCCTGCAGCAGCGGCAGAACGAACTGGAGCGGCTGCGGCAGCAGATGCACAGCCTGCTGCCGCTCTACCGGGCCAACATCGTGGACGAGGACCGGCCGCCGCACGTCCAGCGGGTCGAGGACCCCCGGGCGGCCGGCGGAATCCTCTCCCGGGTCACCGCGGGCGCCGAGCAGGAGATCCTGCTGTCCCTGCCTGCCGAGGACCCCTGGGAGGAACCCGCCGCCCCGGGCTCCGGCCCCTGGCCGCGGTACGCAGGCTCACGCCCCGGCCTGCTCCGGGTGCTGCTGCCGGAGGCCGCCCGGTTCGACGTACGGCTGCGCGAGCGGGCCGAGGCCCTGCACACGCACGGAGGAGAGGTGCGTACGGCCGCCTCCTCGCCGGCCTGGCTCCTGGTCGTCGACGCGGAGGTCGCCGTGGTCCCGATCGGCGAGGGACCGGGCCTGAGCGTCGTGCGCGAACCGTCCGTGGTCGCCGCGCTGTGGCGCACGCTCGACAGCGCGTGGGGCGAGGCACGCCCCTTCGACGGCAGTTACGACCACGACAGCGCACGCTCGGCCTCCACCTTGATCGACGAGTCGATCGAGCGCATGCTGCTCAACGGCCTGGAGGACAAGGTGATCGCCCGCCGCCTGGACATCTCCCTGCGCACCTGCCAACGCCGGATCGCGGATCTCATGGACGCCCTGGGCGCGAGGACCCGCCTCCAGGCCGGGTACGTGCTGGGGCGGCGCGCGCGGACCCGGGAGCGGCGGGCGGCCGCGTAGCAGGCCACCGCGAGGCCAGCGCTCGCACTGCCCTCTAGAACAGGGCGCTGTAGGCGTTGAGCGCGGGCTGGCCGCCCAGGTGGGCGTAGAGCACGGTGGAGTCGGAGCCGATCTCGCCACGCTCGACGAGGTCGACCATTCCGGCCATCGACTTCCCCTCGTACACGGGGTCGGTGACCATGCCCTCGGTGCGGGCGGCCAGCCGCATCGCCGCGAGCGTGGTCTCGTCGGGGATGCCGTAGATCCCGGCGTGGTACCGCTCGTCCAGCTCGACGTCCGCCTCGGTCAACTCCTTCTGCACGCCGATGAGTTGCCCGGTGTTGTGCGCGATCCGGGCGATCTGCTCACGGGTGGCGGCGGGCTTGGCCGAGGCGTCGATGCCGAGCACCCGGCGCTGACGGCCGCCCGCCTCCTCCAGGGCGCGGAAGCCGGCGACCATGCCCGCCTGGGTCGACCCGGTGACCGAGCACACCACGACCGTGTCGAAGAAGACCCCCAACTGCCGCTCCTGCTCGGCGACTTCGTATGCCCAGCCGGCGAAGCCGAGGCCGCCGAGCGGGTGGTCGGAGGCGCCGGCCGGGATGGCGTACGGCTTGCCGCCCGACTCCTCGACGTCCCTGAGCGCCTGCTCCCAGCTCTCCTTGAAGCCGATCCCGAACCCGGCCTTGACCAGGCGTACGTCGGCTCCGGCGAGGCGGCTGAGGAGGATGTTGCCGACCTTGTCGTAGACGGAGTCGGGCCAGTCGACCCAACTCTCCTGCACCAGCACGCACTTGAGCCCCGCGCGGGCGGCGACGGCCGCGACCTGGCGGGTGTGGTTGGACTGGACGCCGCCGATGGACACGAGGGTGTCGCAGCCCTTGGCGAGGGCGTCGGCGACCAGGTACTCCAGCTTGCGGGTCTTGTTCCCGCCGTACGCGATCCCGGAGTTGCAGTCCTCGCGCTTGGCCCACAGCGAGGCGCCGCCGAGGTGCGCGGTGAGGCGCTCCAGCGGGTGCACCGGGGACGGGCCGAAGAGGAGGGGGTAACGGTCGTACGAGGAAAGGGACATGGGTCCTCCCGGGGGGATCAGTCGCCGTCGGCGAGGTCGGCGAGGGTGCGCCAGATCTCCGCGGTGACGCGGACCGCCTCGTCCACGCGGCCGGCCGAGCAGGCGTCGATCAGCTGCTCGTGCAGCCCGGCGGAACGGCAGTTGCCGCCCTCGCCGAAGCGGTGCCGCTCCAGTCGGCGGACGAGGGGCGTGTAGCGGGCGATGGTGGCGGCGGCAGCGCGGTTGCCGGCGACACGGACCAGCACGTCGTGGAGCTCGTCGTCGGCGCGCAGGGCCCCCTCGACATCACCGGAGCCGACGGCGGCGGCGAACCGCTCGTTGGCGGCGCGCATCGCCTGGACGTCCGGGGCGAGGAGGCGGGGCACGGCGACCCGGGTGGACAGCTCGTGCATGGCCCCGACGACGGCGGCCGCGTCCCGCACATCGGCGGCGACGACCGGGGTCACCCGTGTGTAGCTCTGCGGCTTGCTCTCCAGGAGTCCCTCGTCGACCAGCCGGGAGAAGGCCTCCCGCACGGGCGCCCGGGACAGCCCGAGCCGCTCGGCGAGATCGGCGTCCCGCACCACCGCACCGGGCTCGATCTCCCCGGCGACGATGGCGTCCCGGATGGCTTCGTAGGCGCGGTCCCTCAGGAGGGTGCGCCGGACGGGTCGTATGGACTCCATAACTGAAATGTTAGATGTCAGCCCGCCCGCGAACAAGGGCGTGGCCTCCGTAGAAGTGCTAGCCACGATCCGGCGACTCAAGCGGTCCTCAGCAACCACTGGCCGCGGCCGGCCGTTGACCGAGCCAAACCTCCTGGTACCGGCGGCTCTGCTTCCGGCGCACCGGCTGCACGCGCGGGTTGTTGAGATGCTGGTAATTGGGCGTCAGAGCATGGCAGTTCGGGCACAGCAGACGTACGTCCTCGGGGCGATTCTTCGTACGGTCACCGTCGACGTGGTCGACGTGCAGCGGAACGCGCCCGGACACCGGGTTGACCTCGGCCCAGCCGCATTTCTCGCAGCGCTGTCCTCTGAGTAACACCAGGGCTTGGCGCACCCGCCAGTCCGGACTGCCGTCCTCTCTGGTCCCGCTGATCTCGCCCACTCGCCAGGCGGCAAACCATCGCGCGAATGTGCCCGTCCGCTCGTAGCGGTCCTCGTTGAAGCACTCCCATGAGCAGTACGGTCCCTCGCAGCGCGGGCGCCGCTCACTCGAACCGCACCGGAGGCACGGCGCGGGCTGTCCGCGCCGCGCCTCCGCTTCCTGCCGACGGGTCACGTTGGCGCAGACTCGACTGCAGTGGATCGCACCACGGTTCCGGATCTGCTCACCGCACTGAGGACATGGCTTCGGCCTACGCCGTGCCTCAGCCCGGCGACTCGCCGTGCCTTGAAGACTGCACCGATTACTGCAGTAGCGCCTACGCTGCGCCTTGACCGGAATACCGCACTGCTCGCACAACTTGGACATGCGTGAACGGTATGTTGAGCACAACCTGTCGACTCCGGAATCGGACAAGCCCACACGTTCGGGTGACGTGTGTTATCGCCGCTGCCGCTTCCACGGCCCAGTGATCGCCAGCATGATGCCCGGCTCCTGGATGTTGGCGAACAGCGTGCTGCCGTCGGGCGAGAAGGTGACACCGGTGAACTCGCTGTACTCGGGCTCCGCCTCGGTGCCGTTGTTGAGTTCGTTGCGGGCGATCGGGTAGGTACGACCGCTGTCGGTGGCCCCGAACAGATGCTGAAGCCCCTCACCGTCCTCAGCGATGACGAGACCCCCGTAGGGCGACACGGTGATGTTGTCGGGCCCGTCGAAGTTGCCCTCGACCGACGGATCCGGGTTCACACCGATCAGCACCTTCAACGTCAGAGTCCGACGCTTCGGGTCGTAGAACCACACCGCACCGTCGTGCTGGACGGGGCTCTCGTCACGGGCGTACGAGGACACGATGTATGCACCACCGTCCCCCCACCACATGCCCTCCAGCTTGCGAGCACGGGTGACCTGACCGGCGGCGAACTGCTTGCGCACGGACGTGGTCTTCGCGTCCCGGTCCGGAACATCGACCCAGTCCACGCCGTAGACCGTGCCGATCTTCGTGGCGCGGGAGAGGTCGTCGACAAACTGGCCGCCGGAGTCGAAGCACTTGAAGGCCTGCAGCACGCCCGCGTCGTCGGCGAGGGTACGCAGCTTGCCGCGCCCGTGGCAGAAGCCCTCCGGCGGGGTCCAGCGGTACAGAAGCCCGTTCGGGGTAGCCGCGTCCTCGGTCAGATACAGATGCCCACGCTTGGGATCGACGACGACGGCCTCATGGGCGTACCGCCCGAGCGCCTTGATGGGCTTCGGATCACGGTTGGCCCGGCGATCCTCAGGATCGACCTCGAAAACATACCCGTGATCCTTGGTCATACCGTTCTGGCCGGCCTTGTCCTCGGTCTCCTCGCAGGTGAGCCAGGTGCCCCAAGGGGTGTTGCCGCCCGCGCAGTTGGTGGAGGTACCGGCGATGCCGACCCACTCGGCGACATGGTCGCGACGCACCTCGACGACCGTGCAGCCGCCGGACGCGGCGGGGTCGTAGACCAGGCCCTCGGTCAGCGGGACCGGGTACGTCCAACTGGCCCGCGGACCCTTGAGCTCGTGGTTGTTGACCAGGAGGGTGGCACCGCGCGGCCCGTCGAAGGTGGACGTGCCGTCGTGGTTGGAGGGCGTGAACTCGCCCGACTCCAGCTTGGTCTTGCCGCTGTACGTGATGATCCGGTACTTGAAACCGGCCGGGAGGGCGAGGATGCCGTTCGGGTCGGAGATCAGCGGCCCGTACCCGACGCCGTGCCCGTCCGCCGCGCTCTCCGCGCCTTCCGTCTCCGTGGACGCAAGGGCGTTGGGGGCGGTGGCGAGGGCGCCGACGCTGCCCGCCAGGGCGACCCCGGCACCGGTGATCGCGGATTTCCTGGCGAAGTCCCTGCGAGTGAGCGACATGGTGTCTCCTGTGACGCGGTGGGTGTGCCGTGGAGGGTGGCGGACCTCGGGTCGGCGCCACCGTCCCGCCCACGCCTGAACGCCAGTTGAACACCGGGCGACTTCACACGACGCACTTCCATGAATCCGTACGCCCCCGACCACAGAACCCAAAAGACCCTAGGCTTCAGGTAATGACACAGCGCGCACGAGGGGATCGAACCGGGACCACCCACCGCCCGCAGCCGCCAAGGCACGGGAGCGGGTCGTGGTGGTACGGCGCAACCCGCCGCGTACGAGGCGACTCGGGCTCGCCCGCATCTCAAGACGCAGCAACCCCGTATGCGGCGGGTTCGCCGTACCACCACGACCCCGACCCCCGACGCACCGCCCGCGAGGACGCCCCGGTCACCCCCCTTGCTGCGACCGAGCCTTGAACGCCGCCTTC
The DNA here is from genome assembly GCF_040643775.1 of Streptomyces sp. NPDC047081. Classification (NCBI taxonomy): domain Bacteria; kingdom Bacillati; phylum Actinomycetota; class Actinomycetes; order Kitasatosporales; family Streptomycetaceae; genus Streptomyces; species Streptomyces sp. NPDC047081. Next base: position 75,254 of record NZ_JBEYUY010000008.1, read on the forward strand.
CGAGCCTCCTTGGCGATCCGCTTGTCCGGATGCAGCCGCCCCATCGCCTCCAGCACATCCGCCGTGGCCGGATGCTCCACCCGCCAGGCAGCCGCGAAGAACCCCTGATGCTGCTGAGCCAGCCCCTCCACAAGCTCCTGCAGCTCGTCGGAGTTCCCCTCGGCGGCAAGCTGCGCGGCAACCGTGTCGACGGTCAGCCAGAAGATCATCGCCTCGGAAGGCGGCGGCACATCCACAGCCCCCCGCTCGGCCAGCCACACCCGCGCAAGCCCACCCAGCTCGGCATCATCGAGCACCTCCCGCAACGCCGGCTCGGCCTCCGCCCCCAGCAGCGACAACGCCTGCTGACAGCGCAGCCGCCGCAACGGCGCACCCCCGTCCCCGCCCTTCGCCGCCGCCAGCAACTCCCGCGCCGCCGCGAGCGGTTCACGCCGGGCCAGCCACGCCTCGGTCTCGGCCTGCGCGGCCCGCCGAGGAAACGCCGCGGTCCCGTCGAACAGCGCGTCGGCCCCCTTGTCCGCAAGCTCCCCCACCGCGGGCGCGGTGAACCCGGCGTCCAGCAACCGCGCCCGCAGCCCGTACCGCCCGAGAGGCGTGAGCCGCACCATCCCGTACCGCGTCACATCCGTGTCGTCGACCGCAGCGGCAGGCTCCTCGTCGCCGTCCGCCATGAGCGCCTCATCAACAGGCTGGTACTCGACAAGCCCCACCGGCTCAAGCAACCGGAACTGATCGTCCAGCTTCATCATCGCGTCGGAGACCTGCTCAAGGACATCATTGGTCGGCTCCCCCATGTCGGAGGGCACGATCATCGACGCGGCCAGCGCAGGCAGCGGCACAGGCGCCTCACCGGGCCCGTCCTCGCTCACGGTCAGCAGATACAAGTTACCGAGAACCCCGTCGAGGAAGTCGGCCTCGGCATCCGGATCCCACTCCAGCCGCGAGAAGTCGATCTCGCCGCCCTCATCCAACGCGTCGTCCAGCCCGTCGATGTCCGGCACGCTCGCATCAGCAAGCACCGTCTCAAGAGCCCCCTGCCACACCGCGAGCACATCATGCGGCGACCCACCGGTCAGCAGCGCCAGCTCCTCCCCTGCCGCCACCGTCCCCTCGTCCTCGTCGACGACCTCGACCAGCCCGGTGTCCACGGCAACCCGCCACGCCTCACTCGCGTGCGCCTCCGCGTCCTCCCCGCTCAGCCCCAGCACCTCCGCGGCGGCCGGCAACTGCTCGTCGACCAGCCCCGCCCCCGCGTCGACCCGGGTGTCCGGACCGGCCCAGCGGGCGAGCCGCGCGGCCCGGGAGAGCAGCGGCGTGGACAGGGCGTCCCGCGCCAGCTCCGCTTCGGGGTGCAGCCGCACCGGCGGCAGGGGGGAGCTGTCTGACATCGGTTGGTTCTCCTAGGGCGCGTCGTGCCACTCGGGCACTCAGCCTAGACGGGTTTCACCCCATGCCGCCCGGTTCATCTCCCCGTCAGGGCTCGTACATGGCCGAAACCTTGACAACTGGCCTGACCAGGCTGGAGATTGACGCGCGTAGAAACCGACGGAACAACTGTTCACCCGGTTTTCTACGCGCGTCACAGCCCACCGCACCACATGTCCCCCGCACCACCCCACCGCCCCCACCTCGTCCCGGCGCCCAAGCACGCCCCCGGAGGGATCCCGTTGCCGAGCAAGAAGTCCGCGCGTCTCGCCGCGCTCACCGTCGCCGCCGTCTGTTCCGCGGCGTCCGCCGTAGCCCTGACCTCCCCCGCGCACGCGGACTCCGTGCGCATCCATGACATCCAGGGCACCACGCGCATATCCCCGTACGCGGGCCAGAAGGTCGGCGACGTGGCCGGAATCGTCACCGCCACGCGCACATACGGCTCCTCCAGAGGCTTCTGGATGCAGGATCCGACCCCGGACGACAACCCGGCCACCAGCGAGGGCGTCTTCGTCTTCACCAGCTCCACCCCGAAGGTCGCCGTCGGTGACTCCGTCACGGTCACCGGCACGGCCTCCGAGTACGTCCCGGGCGGCGCCTCGACCGGCAACCAGTCGCTGACCGAGATCACCAAGCCGACCGTCACCACGGTCTCCACGGGCAACGCGGTCCCGGCCCCGACGGTGATCGACGCGAAGTCGGTGCCGAGCGAGTACACCCCGGCCGGCGACCCGGCCGCGAGCAACTCGATCAACGGTCTGACCCTCGACCCGTCGAAGTACGCCCTGGACTACTACGAGTCCCTCGAGGGCATGAACGTCCAGGTCGCCGACACCCGCGTGGTCACCGCGACCGACCCGTACAGCGAGCTGTGGGTCACGGTGAAGCCGCACGAGCACCGCACCCGCCGCGGCGGCACCCTCTACGGCTCGTACGAGTCCCAGAACACCGGCCGCCTCCAGATCCAGTCCCTCGGCGCGACCGCCGACTTCCCGGTGGCGAACGTCGGCGACACCCTGACCGGCACCACCACCGGCCCGCTGGACTTCAACCAGTACGGCGGCTACACGCTGGTCGCGAGTCAGCTCGGCACGCTGAAGAGCGGCGGCCTGGAGCGCGAGACGACGCGGAAGCAGTCGCGCGGCGAGCTCGCGGTGGCGACGTACAACGTCGAGAACCTCGACCCGTCCGACACCACCTTCGCCGCGCACGCCGCCGCGATCGTGAACAACCTGCAGTCGCCCGACATCGTGTCCCTGGAGGAGATCCAGGACAACAACGGCGCGACGGACGACGGCACGGTCGCCGCCGACGTGACGGTGAACAAGCTGATCGACGCGATCGTCGCGGCCGGCGGCCCGAAGTACGACTGGCGCTCCATCACCCCGACCAACGACACCGACGGCGGCGAGCCGGGCGGCAACATCCGCCAGGTGTTCCTGTTCAACCCGGAGCGGGTCTCCTTCACCGACCGCGCGGGCGGCGACGCGACCACCGCGGTCGGCGTCACCAAGGTGCGCGGCAAGGCCCAGCTGACGGCGTCTCCCGGCCGGATCGACCCGACCGACACCGCCTGGAACGCCAGCCGCAAGCCGCTGGTCGGCGAGTTCGTCTTCCGCGGCCAGACCGTCTTCGTGATCGCCAACCACCTCAACTCCAAGGGCGGCGACCAGGGTCTGACCGCGCAGTACCAGCCGGTGGTGCGCAGCTCGGAGACCCAGCGCCACGCGCAGGCGACGCTGGTCAACGCGTTCGTCAAGAGCATCCTGGACGTCCAGAAGAACGCGGACGTCATCGCGCTCGGCGACATGAACGACTTCGAGTTCTCCGACACCACCAAGATCATGGAGGGTGACGGCGAGCTCTGGTCGGCGATCAAGTCGCTGCCGAAGAGCGAGCGTTACACCTACGACTACCAGGGCAACCAGCAGGTCCTGGACCAGATCCTGGTCAGCCCGTCGATCCGGCGCGGCTGCGACTTCGAGTACGACAGCGTGCACGTCAACTCGGAGTTCCACGACCAGATCAGCGACCACGACCCGCAGGTCCTGCGGTTCCGCCCGTAGCAGGCCCGCTCAGGACTGGCTGAACACGCCGTTCAGCCAGTCCTGCCAGGCGAGTTCGTTCGCCCCGGCGTCCGCGTCCGGCGCGAAGTCGTGGATGCTGATACCGACCGGGGCACCCCAGTGGTTGCGTCCGAAGAAGCGGATGAGGGCACCGTCGGTGCGCAGCCCGATGAAGTACGGGTTCCGGTAGTCGAGTACGGCGTCGAAGGGCGCCGGCCCCCGGACGGACACCCGCACACCCTGGACGTCGTCGCCTCCCAGACCGAGCGCGGAGGCCAAGGCGCCGAAGGCGTCGGCGGCCTGCGAGGCCTCGGGCCCCTGGAGTTGCGCGAAGGTCACCGGACGGGGCGCGAAGTGCGTGAGGTACTCGCGCAGGGTGTGCAGATAGAAGTCGGTGTGCTTGGCGGCGCCGTCGTACTGGTTGTCCCAGTCGTCGGTGAAGACGCCGCTGTGCACATAGCGCACCCAGGCACGCTTGCCGCCGTCGCGCGGCTCGATGGTGTGGTCGAGCTGGTTGGCGCTCTGGGTGGGGAAGCCGACGTCCTCGCTGCGGACGGTGAGGCGGTGCGGCGGGTCGTAGGCGGTGACCGTCGAGCCGAAGGCGGCCCTGCCGCCCACCCGGGGCTCGGGCGGGTCCATCGGCCAGAGATAGGCCCCGCTCGCGTTGGTGACCGCCTCCCACACCTCTTCCGGCGTGGCGTCGACCTCGAACTCGCGGACGATCTCGAATTCCTTGGACATGGTGTGCTCCTGGCTATTCCAACTCGGTCTGTTTCAGCGTGGGATGGACCGCCACGACGATCCGGTGGTCCCGGCCGCCCTCGGCGTCCGGGGCGTCGTACTTCTGGATCAGCGCGGTGACGCCGACCGTCAACTCCTGGATGAACGCGGCCCGTTCGGCGGCGGAGGCGAAGCGCACCTCGCCGTCCAGGGCGTAAGTCGCCAGCCGCTTGCGGGCCTTGGCCGCGCCGGTGATCAGTGAGCCGACGTCCCGCACGAGCCGCGCGCCGAGGGCGAGCAGCCAGCGGGCGGACAACTGGTCACGGAAACGGTCCGGGTCCGGCTGTACGGAGGCGAGTGCGAGCGGGGAGATGACGTACGACGCCGCCGTCGCCCGCATCAGCCGCTCGGTGACGTTGCCCTTGCGGCGCTCGTCGGCCAGCTCGACCAGGCCGTGCCGCTCCAGCGCCTTCAGGTGGTAGTTCACCTTCTGCCTGGGCAGCCCGACCTTCCCGGCCAGCATCGCCGCCGACGCGGGTCCGGCCGCCAGCTCGGCGAGCAGCCGGGCCCTTGTGGGGTCCAGCGAGACGGCGGCGGCCTCGGGGTCCTCGATCACGGTGACGTCCAGCATGCGTCCACCGTCCCACCGAAAACTTTTTTTGTCCAGACGGGCAGAGTTTTCGGTGAGACGGCGGAGCAGTGGGCCGGCGAGTCGGTGGAGCAGAGATGCCAGGAGGCTCGTCAGTCGGGCACGAGGCCCAGCGCATGGTCGTAACGGCTGACCGTGCTGCTCTTCAGGCCCGGCCAGGTCTGGACGCGTTCCCAGAGGGCGGTCGCGGAGCCGATGCCGTCGCCGGGGGCCGCGAGGGCTTCCAGGTGGGCCTGGGCGCTCTCCCACTCGGCGTAGTTGAGGACGCGGGTGCCGTCGGTGGAGAGGTGGAAGTGGGCGGCGATGCCGCCGGGATGCGGGGCGGGTTCGTTCTCCAGCGCCTCGAACACGGCGTCCACCCAGGCGCGTTGGCGCTCCGGGTCGGCGGACTCGAACTCGACGTCGACGACGACGATGCAGCCCGGCGTGCGGGCAGCGCGGCCTTCGGAGACGGCACGGCCCTCGGGGGCGCCGCCGCTGCGGTAGTGCCGGTAGCGGCCGAGGCCGAGGTGCTCGATGCCGGGGACGGCGGTGTCGATCTCGTCGACGCGCTCCTGCCGCCGCGTCCTGACGAAGGCCTCGTAGGCCGGCTCGTCCGTCCACTGGGAGTAGTGCAGGACGGTGGAGGTGTCGTGGCCGGTGTAGAGGTGGTAGCCGAGGAGGCCGGGGGCCGGCCAGGGGCGGCGCTCCCAGGCGGCTGCCACGGCCTCCACGGTCCGGCGCTGACGGAGGGGCGTACCCACGCGCCAGGTGCTGAAGAAGGGGGCGCCGATACGGGGATCGGCGAGGTCGGGGTGGGTGTCGGTACGGCGGGTCATACGGGTCTCCTGCGGTCGTCGCCCGGTGCCTGTACCGACCACCCTTCAACCTCGACCGCGATTCAGGTCAAGCGCCGCCCCCGACGGCTCGGCCCGTCACCGCTTGGGGTAACGCCATCCCACCACCACGACCACGGCCAGGGCCGCGCCGATGACCAGGGCGGGGCGGGGGTGCCGTATCGCCGCCTTCAGGACGGGGCGCGCGGGCCAGGGGGTGCCGTGTTCCGCGCGGTGCTGCAGCGTGTGGCCCGACTCGGTGGCCCGGTGGGTCAGGGTGTGGCCCTTCTCCGTCGCCCGGTGGGTCAGCGCGTGCCCCTTCTCCGTCGCGCGGTGGGTCAGCGCCTGGCCCTTCTCCGCGGCCCGGTGCGTGAGGGCGTGGCCCTTCTCGGCCGCCCTGTCGTGCATGGTGTGACCGGCCTGGCCCGCGGTGCTGCGCAGTTGCACCGTCAGCGCGCCCGCCTTGTCCCTGAGATCTGCCGCCCGGGCGCGGGCCCGGCCCTTCACGTCCATCTTTCCTGCCAACTCCTCGATGGTGTCGCCGAGTTCGCCTCGGGTCCGCTCGATCTGGCGCCGCAGCTCGTCGGGGCCCTTGGCCCCCGTGCTCCCCGCCGCCTGGTCCGTCATCGGTGTGCCCTTTCCCTGATTTCCTCCACGTCGGCCCTGACGCTGCCGAGGGTCTCCTCGGGGGTGGGGGGTGCGGCCCGGCGCAGCTGGGCGCGGCCGGTCGCGCCGAGGACGGCGGCGATCACGAACAGCACGGCCGTCACGATCAGCGCCGCGGCCCAGACGGACAGCGTCAGCGAGAGGGCGGCGGTCGCCGTGCCGGCCAGCGCGAGCAGTCCGGCGTACGCGAACGCCCCCGCCGCGCCGAGCAGTCCGCCCCCGCGTCCGGCGCGCCGCCCTTTGGCCGCCAACTCCTCTTTCGCGAGGGCCACTTCCTGTCGTACGAGCCGGGACAGCTGTTCGCTGGCCTGGCCGACGAGATCGCCCACCGAGTGGTGCTCGTCGCGCACCGGCCGGGGGTGGGTGGTGCCGGTCACGGGGTCGCCTCCCTACGCGTTCCGTTCTTCCTCGACATTTCCGCGCGTCTTGTGCGCCTCGTCGAGTGCGGAACATCCGGGTACCCGGCCCGGCCCGCGCTATCCCTGCCCGCCGCCGCCCGCTCCGGGCTCGCGCAGGCGGGCCAGCTGGGTCTGGAACCAGTCGAGGCGCGCCTGCAACAGGGCGGCCTCCGCGACCAGTTCGGGTACGCCGAGATCGTCGGGGCTCGTCCCGAGGTCGGCGACCCGGCGCGCGCCCTCGCTGCCGGCGACGACCCGCAGCCCCTCCCCCGCCAGCCGCGCGAACGCGGCGAGCGACACGGACGTACGGCCTCGGACGCAGCCCGCGCAGGAGGGGGCGAGGGCACGCCAGCCTGGGCGGCCCCAGCCCGCGTCGGCCAGGGCCGCGGCCACGGTGCCACAGGCGCAGGGGCCGACGGTCGCGGTGCGGACGCGCTGGCGGGCGTAGCGGAAGCCGCGTTCGAAGCGGATGAATCGGCCGAGGACGGAGACCTCCAGCAGGACGGCCGCCCGCTGCTCGGCCGTGCACAGCAGTGCCTCGGCGGCCGTACGGTCGTGCACGCAGTGGAAGCCGCAGTCGCAGCGGCGGTTCGGTGCCCGGTGCCGCAGGCCGTAGACGCAGGACGCGTCGGCCAGGACGCCGTACGGCAGGGCGCCGCCGAGCGAGACACCGGTGAACCCGGCCCGGGTGCCGTCCTGGGACAGCACCGGGTGGGCGATCTTGTATCCGGTCGGCGGCTCCGTCGGGCGTTCCTCCGGAAGCCGCAGCCTCATCGGGCCGCCGGGACCTCTTCGGGGACCCGCACGTCCTCGGTCTCCTCGGGGATTTCGAGTGCGGGCTCCTCGACGGGTGCCTGTTCTTCCGCGACTCCGGTGGCCAGTGCCTTGCCGAGCTTCATGACGCCTCCCACACACAGGGTCCGTTCTCGCCATGGTGACCCATGTGGGCCGTAATGCCCATAGGGCCTCCACCGGGTCTCTGAAGCTTCCCTTATCGATATCTCGTAGGAGAATTAAGTGGAGCTTCACTGTCGGCGGGCCGACACTACAGGACATGACTACAGCGACCCCTTTCGGCCGTGCCCTCTGCGCGATGATCACCCCCTTCACGTCGGCGGGCGCGCTCGATCTCGACGGCGCCCAGCTGCTCGCCGACCGGCTGGTGTCCGAGGGGTGCGACGGCCTGGTGCTGTCCGGTACGACGGGTGAGTCGCCGACCACCTCGGACGCGGAGAAGGCGGCCCTGGTGACGGCGGTCCGGGAGGCCGTCGGCGACCGGGCGTCGGTCGTGGCGGGCGTGGGCACCTTCGACACCCGGCACACCGTCGAGCTGGCCCTGGCGGCCGAAAAGGCGGGCGCCGACGGGGTGTTGGTGGTCAGCCCCTACTACAGCAGGCCCCCGCAGGACGCCTTGGAGGCCCACTTCCGGGAGGTCGCGGACGCCTCGGGACTCCCGGTCATGCTGTACGACATCCCGGCCCGCACCGGCACCCGCATCGAGCCGGAGACCCTGATCCGGCTCGCCGGGCACCCCCGGATCGTGGCGGTCAAGGACTGCTCGTACGACTTCCTCGGCGCCCAGAAGGTGCTCGCCCGCACGGAGTTGGCGTACTACGCGGGCTGCGACGAGCACAATCTCGCCCTGTACGCGGTGGGCGGTGCGGGATATGTGAGCACGGTCGCGAACGTCGTACCGGCTCAACTCCGCGCGGTCATCGACGCGTTCGACGCGGGAGAGACCGCCGAGGCGACCCGGTTGCAGCAACGGGCCACCGGTCTCATCGAGTTGATGATGTCGGCGGGGCTGCCCGGCACGGTCACCGCGAAGGCGCTGCTCGACGAACTGGGGCTGCCCGCGGGTCCCGTACGGGCGCCGCTGCGGCCCGCCGACCGGGCTGCGGTCGACGGGCTGCTGGCGGAGTACGGGCGGCTGGTCTGATCAGGGCCGGGCGAAGACCGCCGTCCACCCCTGGCTCTGGCCGTACGGCTCCACCTCGCCGCTGAGCGGAACGACCTTGTCGCTGCCGATCGTCACCACGACCAGCCGGGCCCGGTACGGCTCGTCGAGACCCGTGGTGCGTTCCCAGGCGATGAGCCGGTGGTCGTCGACCCACGCGAGGAGCTCTCCCCCGCGCACCTTGGTGATCTCCTTGCCGGTGCGCGGATCGCGGATCGAGGAGTACGACTTCCCGGGCCTGACCTCCTTGGCCAGCCCCAGCGCGGCGAGTTCGCCGTTCGGGGACAGCCGTGCCGGCACGTCGGAGCGCAGGTACTTCTCGTCCGCGGGCGCGGCGATCGCGTTGCCGTCCAGGTCGTAGAACTGCTGCATGCCGTCGCGGGCTCCGACGATCCGCGCGTACACCTGCTCGCCGGTGCGGCTGAAGGCGAAGTCATGGCGGTAGGTGTCGTTCCGGTCGGCCGCCACCCCGCTCCAGGGCCCCTCTCCGGAGGCCACGTCCAGGACGAAGAAACCGGTCCGGCTCACGTCGTCCATGACGTTGAACACGCCCGTCCCCTTCGCCCCGTAGCCCACGCGCATCAGATCGGGATTCTTGTCGTACGTCGTCGCCACCAGCCGCCGCCCGTCCTCCGAGAACGCGAGCCCGGCGACCCCCCGGTCCACCGGGATCCACCGCTCGACCTCCCCCGTCGTGAGGTCGAGCAGGCCGATCCGGTGGGCCGGGAGGGTCCGCTCCAGGACGGCCGCGGTGCGCAGGCCGGGGGCGACGGCCACGTACGACCACCTCGTGTCCTTCGCGTAGCGGCCGGTCTTCTGGTCGAGCAGCCAGTACGTGCGTTCCGCGAGGCCCCAGCCCGCGGACTGCTTGTGGATCTTCAGCGAGTAGTAAGCGGCGAGGGTGGCTCCGCCTGCCCCGATCTCCTTCTGCGGCGGCCACTGCTCCGTGTCGCTGTGGACCCCGTTCGGCTGGACGGCGTGCGCGGGGCGGACGTCCTGCTTGCCCGCGTCCAGCAGGGGCACCCCGACGGCGACGGCCATCGCGGCGGTCGTGGCGACGGCGGCCGCGACGAGCCTGCGGGTGCGGCGGCGCCGGCGTACGCCCAGCACCCGGTCGGCCAACTCCGGTGCCACAAAAGGCTCTTCGGCCGCCATGTCGCGCAGCGAGTCGCGTACCAGTTCCTCCACGTTCACGGTCGCACCTCCACGGGCGAGTAGTCGCGTGACGGCTGCTGCCGGTCGTCGGCGGCCGGGTCGAGCGCGGTCAGTTCGGGCGCGAGGGTGCGCAGACGGGCGAGCGAACGGTGGGTGGTGGAGCGCACGGTGCCGACGGAGCAGCCGAGGATGCGGGCCACGTCCGCCTCCGGGAGGTCCTCGAAGTAGCGCAGGACCAGCACGGTGCGCTGGCGGGCGGTGAGGCGGGCCAGCGCGCCGCGCATCAGCAGGCGCAGTTCGGTGTCGGACGAGGCGTCCGGGCCGGTGCCGGTGTCCGGCGGCTCGGCGACGCTCAGTTCGCGTCTGCGCCACTTCAGGCGCCAGCGGCTGATCTGCTGCCGGTACAGGATCTGGCGTACGTACGCCTCCGGCTCGTCGATGCGGTGCCAGCGGCCGGCCGCCTTGATCAGGGCGTTCTGCAGCAGGTCCTCGCCGGCATGGCGGTCGCCGCCGCTGAGCAGCACAGCGGTCTTCAGCAGCGCGGACGATCTGTGCGCCACGAACTCCCGGAAGCCGTCCTGCGCCTCGGCGTCCATCGTCACCTTCGCTCTCCCCCGGGCGGGCCGGTCGTCCGCCTCTTCCGGTCCTGCTCTTCTGCTCCTTGTGACGCGTGCGAGTGGCCGTCGCTATGCCGGTCCCAGGGAAGATATTCCGCCGGGCGTCGGGGCGTGCTGCCGTACGTTGGGTGTGTGAGCCGCCCTTTGCTGTTCCTCGACGTCGACGGTCCCCTGAACCCGTACGCCGCCAAGCCCGAGCGGCGGCCCGAGGGGTATACGACGATCCGGGTGGCCCTGCAGCCCGGGAGGCCCCTGCGGGTGTGGCTGAACCCCTCGCACGGGGCCGCGCTGCTCGGGCTCGGGTACGAGCTGTGCTGGGCGACCACCTGGATGGACGCGGCGAACCGTTGGATCGGGCCGGTGATCGGGCTGCCGGAGTTGCCGTATGTCGACTTCGGAGCCGGGCTGTTCGCGTTCCGGCCGGACGGGGTGCACTGGAAGACCGAGGCGATCGTGGCGCACGCCGAGGGGCGGGCCTTCGCCTGGGTGGACGACGAGCAGAGTCCGGCGGACGAGACATACGTCGCCGCGGCCCACCCCGGCCCGGCCCTCCTCCACCACGTCAGCCCCCGACTCGGCCTGCGCGAGGGCGACTTCACGGTCCTGTCGGAGTTCGCGTCGACCCTGCGCACGTGAACGGGCGTCCTTCCAGCACCTGTTGGAAGGACGCCCGCCGAAGAGGTGATACGGCTCAGCTCAGTTGTGGCTGTGCAGGATCTCGTTCAGGCCGCCCCAGACCGCGTTGTTCGGGCGGGCCTCCACCGTGCCGGTGACCGAGTTGCGGCGGAAGAGGATGTTGGAGGCACCGGAGAGTTCGCGGGCCTTGACGATCTGGCCGTCGGGCATGGTGACGCGGGTGCCCGCGGTGACGTACAGGCCGGCCTCGACCACGCACTCGTCGCCGAGCGCGATGCCCACGCCCGCCTCGGCGCCGATCAGGCAGCGCTCGCCGATGGAGATGATGACGTTGCCGCCGCCGGAGAGGGTGCCCATCGTGGAGGCGCCGCCGCCGATGTCGGAGCCGTCGCCGACGATGACGCCGGCCGAGATACGGCCCTCGACCATCGACGTGCCGAGCGTGCCGGCGTTGAAGTTCACGAAGCCCTCGTGCATGACGGTGGTGCCCTCGGCCAGGTGCGCCCCGAGGCGGACCCGGTCGGCGTCGGCGATCCGGACGCCCTTGGGGGCGACGTAGTCCGTCATCCTCGGGAACTTGTCGATGGACGTGACCTGAAGGTGCAGCCCCTCGGCGCGCGCGTTCAGCCGCACCTTCTCGACGTCGTCGACGGCGACCGGGCCGAGCGAGGTCCAGGCGACGTTGGCGAGGAAGCCGAACATGCCGTCGAGGCTCTGGCCGTGCGGGCGCACGAGACGGTGCGAGAGGAGGTGCAGGCGGAGGTAGACGTCGTGGGCGTCGATCGGCTTCTCGTCGAGGGAGGAGATGACCGTGCGGACCGCGATCACGTCGACACCACGGCGGGCGTCGGGGCCGATCGCCTTCGCGGCGCCCTCGCCGAGGAGTTCCACGGCACGCTCGGCGGTCAGGCGCTCGGTGCCGGACGGACCGGGTTCGGCGGAGAGCTCGGGCGCGGGGAACCAGGTGTCGAGGACGGTGCCGTCGGCGGCGATCGTGGCGAGGCCGGTGGCCACGGCGCCGGTGGTGCGCGGTGCAGTCGTGTCGGTCATGAGGGCAACCTAACCGGCTAGGGGGTGCGGAGGCTAACCGGGTGGGACGGTGTCTCAGGGGACGAGAGGTCGGGCGGCGGCGCCAGGGCCGTGGTCCCGCGACTGCGGGCCGACAGGAGTACGGCTCCGGCCGCCAAGGCGCCCAGGGTCGCGCAGAGCGGCCACAACGCGTTCGGGGCCGCCTCGTAAAGGGCTCCGCCCAGTGGCGCCGACAGCACCACGCCGCTGATGGACGCCCCCGCGTAGAGGGACTGGAAGCGGCCCTGCAGGTGGGCCGGGGCCTGGTCGGCCACGTACGCCGTCGCCGTCGTCTTGTACAGGGCCTCGCCGAGGGTCAGGAGGGCCATCATGAGCGCCGCCGTGACGACTCCGGCGCCCAGGAGCAGTGCCCCGTAGCCGGCGGCGACCAGCAGCAGCCCCGTCCCGACGATCCGCAGCGGCGAGCGTCGGCGCAGGCCGAGCGCCAGCGGCAGCTCCAGGCAGAGGAGCAGGCCCCCGTTGATCGCCAGGAGCGAGCCGTACACCTGTGCGTCCATGCCGTGGTCGGCCAGGAAGACCGGGAAGGTGGAGTACTGCTGCCGGTACACGACGTCGATCACCACGATCGAGGGGAGCAGCACCAGGACCGCCGGGCGGGCCCGGAGCGCCGGCCAGACGCCACCCAGTCCGCTTCCGTGACTCACCCCCCTGCGCTTGGGCGCGGAGGGCACCCGGACCACCCTCGCCGTCCAGCACGCCAGCCCCAGGCTTCCGGCGCCTTCGGCGACGTACAGCCAGTCGTACGAGAAGTGTGTCGCGACCAGGGCTCCGAGGATCGGGCCGACGGTGAAGCCGCCGTTGGACGCCGCCCGCATCAGCGCGAAGGCCTGGCGTCGTGCGCCCTCGGGGACGGTGGTCGCCACGAGGGCCGAGGACGAGGCGCGTTGGGTGCCGGAGACGTACTGCGCGAGGGGCAGCGCCGCGAAGAGGGCCGGGGTGGGGAGGGCAGGGACCGACAGGAGGGTGAGGCCGGAGAGGGCCGCCGAGACGAGGAGTACGCGGCGGTGACCGAAGCGGTCGCCGTACCAGCCGCCCGTGAAGTTGCCGGCCAGCAGACCGACGCCGGCGGCTCCGCTGAGGATGCCCGCCTCGGCCGTGTCGAGGGCCCGGGGGCCGGTCAGGTACAGGAACGTGTACGCGAAGCTCACGCTCACGACCATGTTCACGAACGTGCCGCCGGCCAGCAGCCAGATGGGGCGCGGTATGTCGCGTAGCCCTCGCAATGTCGATCCCCCCGCTTGTGAGTTCCTTTTGGGAACTTACTATGGACGCATGACAGCCTCCGGTCAACGGCGACCGCTGCACGGACGGGAAGGGGACGCCCATGGCCCGCAGGACGAGCCTGGAGGACGCCACCTGCGCCATCGCCCAGGCCCTCGACGTCGTCGGCGACTGGTGGACCCTGCTGATCGTGCGGGACACGGCGCGCGGGGTGTCCCGCTTCGACGAGCTCCAGCGTGAACTCGGGCTCTCCAGAAAGGTGTTGGCCGAGCGGCTGCGCCTGCTCGTGGAGGCGGACGTACTGACCCGGGTCCCCTATCAGGAGCGGCCGCCGCGGTACGAGTACCGGCTCACCCCGCGCGGTCGTGCGCTGCTGCCGGTCCTGATCGCCCTTCAGGACTGGGGCGACGCCTGGGTGTTGGGGGACGGGGGTACGACGGCCACCGCGGCGGAGGCGTCGGTGGAGGCCCGGCGGGTGCACGAGCTGGTGGGGGTGCGGGTGCCCGAGATCCAACTGGTCGACGACCGGGGGGAGTTGCGGGACCCGGTCGCCGACGACGTGCCGTACACCGTCCTTTACTGCTTCCCCGGCGCCTTCGCCCGCGCCGATGCGTATCCGCCGGGGTGGGGCGACATTCCCGGTACTCCCGGCTGCACCTTGGAGTCCTGCACCTACCGGGACCGGCTCGACGAGTTCGGCGCGGCCGGCGCCGCCGTGCGCGGGGTTTCCACTCAACGGCCCGACGAGCAGCGGGCGTTCGCGGAGAAGGAGCGGCTGGGGTTTCCGTTGCTGTCGGATGCCGGGCTGTCGCTGATCGCCGCGCTGCGGTTGCCCACCTTCCGGGCGGCGGGGGTCAGTCGCTTGAAGCGGCTCACATTGGTCGTGGACCGGGAGCGGGTGGTGCGGGACGTGCAGTATCCGGTGACCGATGTCGCGGGCAGCGTGGCCACGGCGCTCGCCGCGGTCGAGCGGCTCGGGTCGGCGTAGAGCTGATGCCCGGGCGGCCCGCGCGGGCAGTTGCCCGGGCGGCCCGCACTCCCCTCGTGGTGCGGGCCGCCCGTCCAAGGCGGGCGGGCGTCAGGCGCGGTCGCCGGGGGCGTTCACCACCGCCGTCGAGACCGTCACGCTTCCGGTCGCGATCCTGTCGCCCTGGAGCAGGCGCATGCCGAAGACCCGGTAGGTCTGGGGGTCGATCAGCCACTCCTCCCGCATGTCGGACCCGTCTGGTCCGCCGTCCCGGGCGTAGGTCAGAGCGATCGCGCGACGCCCGGCGCCCGTGTCCACCAAGTGGTCAACGACCCTGCCACCGGGGACGGTTGCCAGGGCCCGGTAGAGCGAGGCCAGCGCCTTGGACGGCATCACGTCGGCGCGCAGCAGAACGGTGATCTCGGTGTAGTCGTTGCTCGACTGCGGCTCCCCCTTGCCGTCGGCGATCGCGTTCTGCTCGCGGAGCGCCTTCAAGGTGCCGTCGGCGGTATCGGGAAGGGCGGCCAGTGTCCGGTACATCTCGCGCGGTGAACGGTCGTCGCCCTCCGCTCCGTTCTCCAGGTGCATCTTGGTGACCTGGAGCTTCAGGTTCTCGCCTTTGGTGTCCAGATTCCAGCTCGCCTGCGCGGTGCCGTCGTAGCGGAGCCAGCCTTCCTGCGGGCCGGTCATCAGCTTCAGGGCGCCCTTCGGGAGGTTCTTGTACTGATCCGCCTTCGGGTCCTTCACCGGCTCCTGGACCACCTTCTTGTAGATCCACTGCTTGGCCGTGGGGACGGAGCCGTCCGGTTGCTTCGCCACCTCCTCGGCCATGCGGCGCAGCAGCTCGCTCGCGCTCGCTCCCTTCAGGTGGACGCTCGGTGTGGTCGCCGGTTGGACCTTGCGGCCACCCCCGCTCCCGCCCAGCAGGAGGGAGACGGTCACGGCCACCGCGGTCACCGCCGCCACGACACCGCCGACGATCACGAACTCCCGGCGGCGCCACAGCGCCCGGTGCCGTTCGTCGGCACGGGCCGCGTCCAGGAGCTTCGTCCGGCCCGGTGCGAGGCGGGCGCGGTCGGGGGCCGGGGCGTCGGCGCGCAGTTCGCGCACCCTGGTCAGCTCGTCCATGGTCACGCCACCTCCGCCGCGTCGTTCACGAATGCGGGGTCGGCCCCAAGTGCCGTACGCACCTTGCGCCTTGCCCGGTTGAGCCGGGAGCGGACCGTGCCGACCGGGATGTCCAGCGCCTCGGCGACCTCCTGGTAGGTCAGTTCGGCCCACGCGACCAGCAGCAGGACGTGCCGGTCGCCCGCCGAGAGAGCGGCGAGGGCGCCGGCCAGCGGGCCCTGCGCGGCGATCCGGCTGTCGGTGTCCTCCACCCAGGACGCGGCCACCGGGTCGTGGCCGGTACGGGCCAGCGCCCTGAGCGCCCGCACCTCGGCGCGGCGCTGCTTGCCGATGAGGTTGCCGGCTATGCCGTACAGCCACGGGCGGGCGTTGGAGCGGGAGAGGTCGTAGCGGGAGC
Organism: Streptomyces sp. NPDC047081; assembly: GCF_040643775.1. NCBI lineage: Bacteria > Bacillati > Actinomycetota > Actinomycetes > Kitasatosporales > Streptomycetaceae > Streptomyces > Streptomyces sp. NPDC047081. The sequence continues at coordinate 91,163 of NZ_JBEYUY010000008.1, forward strand.
GGATGCGGAAGGCGATGAGGAAGGTGTCGGCGGTGATGTCGTCCGCCGAGGTGTCGCCCAGACGCCGGGTCGCGTAGCGGTGGATGTCGGGTGCGTAGCGGTCGTAGAGCCGGGCGAACAGCTCCGGTTGGTCCAGGGACTGGGCGACGATCTGCGCGTCGTCCTCCGTCCCTGCCATGGATGGCGGTGGTCCGCTCACCGGGCTCCCCCTGATTCGTTCGGTACGTGCGTGTCACCTCCTGTTCCCCGATGGGCGGCGGAGGGTTCACGCCGGGGGCCGGGAATTTCAGGCGCGGCCAGGAGATCGGACGCGGTCGGGAAAGCGGGCGGGCGCGGTCAGGAGATCAGGCGAGCCAGCGCGTCGCGGGCGAATCCTTCGTCGTACGGCGTTCCCGTGAGGAGGACCTGGATGCAGATGCCGTCCAGGAGGGCGACCAGGGCACGTGCCGTGGCCGGGTCGGTGCGGGTGGAGAGACGGTCGGTCAGGTCCTCGGCCCATTCGGCGGCCACGGGGCGCAGGGCGGGGCGGCGGACGGCGGCGAGGTAGAGCTCGTACTCCAGCTCCACGCCGGTGCGGTCGCCGGAGAGCCACTCGCCGAGGATCCGGGCGAGTTCCGCCGCGAGGTCGCTCTCCGGGTCGGCGAGGGCCGCGTGCGCGGCGACGACCTTGGCGAAACCCTCGTTGGCCTGGCGCAGGGCGGCGACCATGAGTTCGTCGAGAGTGCTGAAGTGGTACGTCGTGGAGCCGAGCGGCACGTCCGCCTCGGCCGCGACCGAGCGGTGGCTCAGGCCGGCCAGGCCCTTCTCCCCCACCACCCGGATCGCCGCGTCGATGATCCGCTGCCGGCGGTCGGGGTCGTAGCGGCGGGGCATCAGTGCGCGCCGCCGAGATTCAGCACCACCACGCCGACGATGATCAGGGCCATGCCGGCGATCTTGGCCGCGGTCAGGCCCTCACCGAAGAAGAGCAGGCCGATGGTGGCGATGGCCGCGGTGCCGATGCCGGACCAGATGGCGTAGGCCGTGCCGACCGAGATCGTCTTCAGCGTCTGGGCGAGCAGGAAGAAGGAGACGACGTATCCGACGACGGTGAGCAGCGACGGCACCAGCCGACTGAAGCCCTCGCTGTACTTCATGGCGGTCGTCGCGCCCACCTCGGCGGCGATGGCCGTGCCGAGCAAGAGGTATCCCATGTGTACGAGCGTACACAACGAAGCGTACGGGTGTACACATAGGGGTGCGGCTGGTGGTGTCGACTGCGGCGAGCCCTTCGCCGCCGGCTCCCTTGCCGTCGGCCTCAGGGCGTCACCCCTTACCGTCGGCCTCAGGGCGTCGCCCCTTACCGTCGGCCTCATTGATGTCGACCCCCTTGCCGTCGCCCTTTTGCCGTCGCCTTTTTGGCGTCGGCCCTCTTGCCGTGGCTCCCTTGCCGTGGCCTCTCTCGCCGTCGGCGCCTGCCCCCGCCTCTCTCGTCCTCCCCTCTCTCCCCTTCACCTCCCGCACCGTCGCCCTCCCCTCTCTCACCTTCACCTCCCCCGCCGTCACCCCTCTCGCCCTCGTCTCGCCCACCCTCGCATCCCGCCGCCGCCTCTCGCCCCGCCCACTCCGCCGTCACCTCCCTCGCCGCCGCCTCTCGCCCCCGTCTCCTCCGCCGTCGCCTCCCTCGCCATCACCTCTCGCCCCACCTCCCTCTCCGCGCCACCCTCGCCGCTGCCTCCCTCTCCGCGTCACCCCCACCGCCCTCCCCCGCCGCGTCACCCTCGACTCAGGCGCGGAACTCGGAGCTCGTAAGGACATGCGGGCGAGCCGCCACCGGCCCTGGTTCGCGGAGCCTTGCCGCGCGGTCGAGTATGCGGCGCTTCGCGTGGGCCGCGCGGCGGAGGGTCGAGACGCGGCGGTAGCGGAGGAGTTCGGCGGGGTCGGGGCGGACGGCACCGCTCAGCGCGTAGCCGTTGCGGAGCAGGCGGTCGCCCAACACCGCCTCGCAGAGCCGGATCTGATCCGGTGTCAGGCGCTGCGGCCAACTGCCCGCGCGCGAGGCGTCCAGCGTGCCGTGGGTGCGGCGGTGCCAGGTCTTGCGGGCGGGTACCGCGGTGCCGGCCAACCGGTGCGGCTCGGTCATCTCGGGGGCGTACTCCTCGCCCAAGTAGGCGCAGAGGTCGCGGAGTTGGGGCTCAGGGTCGGTCAGCAGATCCTCGTAACGCAGCTCGTGCCAGCTGTCGGGGCCGAGGGCGCGGGCGTAGCGGCGGGTCACGTCCATCACCTGGGCCCAGGTGGCGACCGCCTCGTGGAAGCCTCGGTGCCACCAGGGCATCCCGAGCAGCGAGGCGACGCAGTCGCGGCCGTCGCGGACGAGGTGCACGAACTGGGCGGTCGGGAAGAGCCGCAGGATCTCCTCGACGTGCAGGGCGTACGCCGGCCGCTTGTCGCCCCAGCGGACCTTGCCATGGTTCTCGGCGTACGACCTGAGCGCGATGCCGAGTGCGGAGCCGAGCGTCGGCGGGCCCTCCGTGATGCGCTCGGCGACGCGGCCGGCGTCCAGGCCCAGTTCGTGGAAGCGGGTCTCCTTGCGGCCGGTGATCCAGTCAGCGAGACCGGCCCGGTTGCCCTTGTCGCGCAGGTCGCCGAAGCGGAGCCGGTCCTCGTAGGCCGGGAGGACGAACCGGGTCTCGGGCGGGAGGGCGATGCGCGGGTGGGCGTGCAGCATCAGCTGGAGCAGGGTGGTGCCGGAGCGGGGGCAGCCGAGGACGAACACGGGGCGGACGGGGGTCGGTGCGGGGGTGAGTGCAGGGGTAGCCACGCTGCCCGAGGCTGCCGCCGCGCGATGAGCCGGGGCTGGGAAGGCCCTGAGAAGGGGATGTGAAGTCCCGTACGGCCCATGCGGCACTGCACTATCCCGGAGGGACGCCTCGGAGAGGTCCCTGAGAGAGGTCCGCAGAGAGGTCCCCCTGAAGGGTTCTTCAGAGAGGTTCAATATTCATGGAAACCGCTCGCTGAAACACCTCCCGGCAATCCCCCGGCTCCACTAGTGTTTCACCGCTCACTCACCTCACCCTCACACCCCCGGCCGCCGCCTCGGGCGCCGCTGGAGGAACAGCGCATGCCAGACACCACGCCCCAGCCTCCGCAGCAGCCCTGGGAGAACGGCTGGGCCCCCGACACCTCGCGAGCCCCCGGCACCCGAAGACTCTGGCTGGCCGGCGGGCTGGCCATCGCCACGATCATCACGTGTGTGACGTCGATCGCCGTGATGGACAACGACTCTGACAAGACGTCACACACCGCTTCGGACGACCCGACCGCCTCCGCGACGGTGCCGGGGCTGATCTCCTTCGCCACACCGTCCACGGACGCGGCGTCACCACCGCACGCCGGAAAGAGCGGCCTGACGTCGGGCGAACCGAGCACGTCCGCCGCCCCGCAGGAGAACGGCTCCCCCTCCCCCGCGTCGGGTTCGAAGCCCTCGAAGTCCCCTACCGGGCACGCGAGTTCACCGTCCAAGCCGAAGCCGTCGACCACCTGGCGCTCGGTCCGTTCGGTCAACTACCCGGACCGCTACTGGCACGTGAGCGGCGGCTACGTGAAGCTGGACCGGATCGCCGGCTCGGAATCCCGCGAGGACTCCACCTTCAAACTGGTCAAGGGCCTGGCGAACTCGGCCTGTTACTCCTTCGTCACGCACGACGGCAAGTACCTGCGCCACCGCAACTTCCTCCTCCGAGCCGACACCAACGACGGCTCCAACCTCTTCAAACAGGACGCCACCTTCTGCGCCCGCACGTCGTCGATCTCGGGCGCGATCATGCTGGAGTCGGTCAACTACCCCGGCCGCTACCTCCGCCACCAGAACTTCCAACTGAAGCTGGACCCGTACCAGTACAACGACCTGTACCGCCACGACTCAGCGTTCCGCCTGGTGGACGGGCTGGCCTGAGCACGCGAAAGGGGCCGCGGTGCGCCACCACGGCCCCTTCCCCACACTGCGTCAGACGTTGAACCCGAGCGCCCGCAGCTGCTCCCGCCCGTCGTCCGTGATCTTGTCCGGGCCCCACGGCGGCATCCAGACCCAGTTGATGCGCAGCTCGTTGACGAGGCCGTCCGTGGCGGACTTGGCCTGGTCCTCGATGACGTCCGTCAGGGGGCAGGCCGCCGACGTCAGGGTCATGTCGATCGTCGCGATGTTCGCGTCGTCGATGTGGATGCCGTAGATCAGGCCCAGGTTGACGACGTCGATGCCGAGTTCCGGGTCGACCACGTCGTACAGCGCCTCGCGGAGTTCCTCCTCCGAGGCCGGCTTCATCTCAACGGTCTCGCTCATGCCGTCTTCCTTTCGGCGTCGGCGCCACCCAGTGCCTGGGCCGTCGCGTCCTTCCACGCCATCCAGCTGAGGAGGGCGCACTTGACCCGGGCCGGGTACTTGGAGACACCGGAGAACGCGACCGCGTCCTCCAGCACCTCCTCCATCGCGTCGTCGGGCTCGAGCCTGCCCTTGGACTGCATCAGCTCCAGGAAGGTCTCCTGGATCTTCTGCGCCTCGGACAGGTCCTTGCCGACGAGGAGTTCGTTCAGCACGGAGGCCGAGGCCTGGCTGATGCTGCAGCCCTGGCCCTCGTACGAGACGTCCTCGATCTTCGTGCCGTCGTACTTCACGCGGAGCGTGATCTCGTCGCCGCAGGTCGGGTTGACGTGGTGCACCTCGGCGTCGCCATCCCGCAAGCCCCGCCCGTGCGGGTTCTTGTAGTGGTCCAGGATGACTTCCTGGTACATCGAGTCCAGCTTCACGGTCTCAGCTCACGCCCTTCAGCCGAAGAAGTTCCGTACGTGCTCCAGGCCGTCGACCAGAGCATCGATCTCGGCCGGCGTGGAGTACAGATAGAACGACGCTCGCGTGGTCGCAGGAATTCCGTACCGGAGGCAGACCGGACGCGCGCAGTGGTGGCCGACCCGGACCGCGATGCCCTGCTCGTCGAGGACCTGGCCCACGTCGTGCGGGTGGATGTCGCCGAGCGTGAAGGAGATCGCCGCGCCCCGGTCCTCGGCCGTGGTCGGGCCGATGATCCGCAGGTCGGGGACCTCCGTGAGCCGCTTGACCGCGTACTCCGTCAGCGCGTGCTCATGGGCGAGGATCTTGTCCATGCCGATCGACGAGAGGTAGTCGATCGCCGCGCCGAGGCCGACCGCCTGGGCGATCGGGGGCGTGCCCGCCTCGAACTTGTGGGGCGCGGGAGCGTACGTCGACGAGTGCATCGACACCGTCTCGATCATCTCGCCGCCGCCCAGGAACGGAGGCAGGTCCTCCAGCAGCTCCTGGCGGCCCCACAGGACGCCGATGCCGGTCGGACCGCACATCTTGTGGCCGGTGAAGGCCACGAAGTCGGCCTGCAGGGCCTGTACGTCCAGCGGCATGTGCGGGGCGGCCTGGGAGGCGTCGATGCAGACGAGGGCGCCGACTTCCTGAGCGCGCCGGATTATCGTCTCGACCGGGTTGACCGTGCCCAGGATGTTGGACACCAGCACGAAGGAGACGATCTTCGTCTTCTCGGTGATGATCTCCTCGATGTTGGACAGGTCGAGGCGGCCGTCGTCGGTCAGGCCGAACCACTTCAGCTTCGCGCCCGTGCGCTGCGACAGCAGCTGCCACGGGACGATGTTGGAGTGGTGCTCCATCTCCGTGATGACGATCTCGGTCTCGTTGTCCACGCGGTAGGGCTCGTCGGCCCAACCGAGCATGTTCGCAACGAGGTTGAGCGACTCGGAGGCGTTCTTGGTGAAGATCACCTCGTCGCGCGAGGGCGCGTTGATGAACGACGCGACCTTGTCCCGCGCGCCCTCGTACAGCGCCGTGGCCTCCTCGGCGAGCACATGCACACCGCGGTGGACGTTGGCGTTGTAGCGCTCGTAGTACTCGTTCAGGGCGTCCAGCACCTGCTGCGGCTTCTGGCTGGTCGCCGCGTTGTCCAGGTACACGAGCTTCTGCCCGTCGTGGACCTGGCGGTCCAGGATGGGGAAGTCCTTGCGGATCGCCTCGGTGTCGAGAAGGCCGGGGAGCCCATGGCGGGAAGGGGTCACTCGGATGCGCCACCCTTCGTGTAAGCCTCGTAGCCCTCGGCCTCCAGCTTGTCGGCGAGCTCGGGGCCACCCGACTCGACGATCTTGCCGTTGGCGAACACGTGGACGTGGTCGGGCTTGATGTAGCGCAGGATGCGCGTGTAGTGCGTGATCAGCAGGGTGCCGACCTCGCCGGTCTCGCGGACGCGGTTGACGCCCTCGGAGACGATCCGCAGCGCGTCGACGTCCAGACCGGAGTCCGTCTCGTCGAGAATCGCGATCTTCGGCTTGAGCAGTTCGAGCTGGAGGATCTCGTGGCGCTTCTTCTCACCGCCGGAGAAGCCCTCGTTGACGTTGCGCTCGGCGAAGGAGGGGTCCATGTTGAGGCGCTCCATGGCCTCCTTGACCTCCTTCACCCAGGTGCGCAGCTTGGGGGCCTCGCCGCGGATCGCGGTGGCGGAGGTGCGCAGGAAGTTGGAGACCGAGACGCCGGGGACCTCGACGGGGTACTGCATCGCCAGGAACAGGCCCGCGCGGGCGCGCTCGTCGACCTCCATCTCCAGGACGTCCTCGCCGTCGAGGGTGACGGTGCCGCCGGTGATGGTGTACTTCGGGTGACCCGCGAGGGAGTAGGCGAGGGTCGACTTGCCGGAGCCGTTGGGGCCCATGATGGCGTGCGTCTCGCCCTGCTTCACGGTCAGGTCGACGCCCTTGAGGATCTCCTTCGTGGCGTTGTCGGCCTCGACGGTGACGCGCAGGTCTCGGATTTCAAGCGTTGCCATGGGTGCCTCAGGACTCCTGGTTGAGGGAGACGAGCACGTCGTCTCCTTCGATCTTTACGGGGTATACGGGGACGGGGCGCGTCGCGGGAAGGCCGGACGGCTTGCCGGTGCGGAGGTCGAAGCTGGAGCCGTGCAGCCAGCACTCGATCTGGCAGTCCTCCACCTCGCCCTCGGAGAGCGAGACGTTCGCGTGCGAGCAGATGTCGTGGATCGCGAAGACCTCGCCCTCGGTCTGCACGACCGAGACCGGCGTGCCGTCGAGTTCCACCCGCTTCGGGGTGTCCTCCTCCAGCTCGCTCAGCGCGCAGACGCGTACGAAGGCCGACATCAGACGGTGGCCTCCAGCTCGGCGTCGATCTTCTCCAGCAGCCGCGCCTCGATGTCGTCGACACCGATCTGCTGGACCAGCTCGGCGAAGAAGCCGCGGACCACCAGACGGCGGGCCTCGTCGGCCGGGATGCCGCGGGCCATCAGGTAGAAGAGCTGCTCGTCGTCGAAGCGGCCGGTCGCGGAGGCGTGTCCGGCGCCGACGATCTCGCCGGTCTCGATCTCCAGGTTCGGCACGGAGTCGACCCGGGCGCCGTCGGTCAGCACGAGGTTGCGGTTCATCTCGTACGTGTCCGTGCCCTCGGCCTTGGCCTCGATGAGCACGTCGCCGATCCACACGGCGTGCGCGTCGTCGCCCTGGAGCGCGCCCTTGTAGACGACGTTCGACTTGCAGTGCGGGGTGTTGTGGTCGACCAGGAGGCGGTGCTCCTGGTGCTGACCGGCGTCGGTGAAGTACAGGCCGAAAAGCTCGGCCTCGCCACCGGTGCCGGCGTAGGACACGCGCGGGTGCAGTCGTACGACGTCGCCGCCGAAGGTGACGACCACGGACTTGAAGGAGGCGTCCCGGCCGATGAGGGCGTTGTGCTGGGCGACGTGCACGGCCTTGTCGTCCCAGTCCTGGACGGAGACGACGGTCAGCTTGGCGCCGTCGCCGAGCACGTAGTCGACGTTGGCGGCGAGCACGGCGTCACCGGTGTGGTCGATGACGACGACGGCCTCGGCGAAGGCTCCGAGCTCCACGACCTGGTGGCCGTAGCGGACCCCGCCCTCACCGTGCACGGCGATGCGGATCGGCTCGGTGAGCACCGTCTCCTTGGGGACGGTGACCACGCCGGCCTGCTCGAACGCCGAGTACGCCTGGGCGGCGATGCGGTCCACCGGGGTACCGGCCCTGCCGAGGCGCGGGTCGTCGCGGTCGACCACCTCGACGGTGACGCCCTCGGGGGCCTCCACCTCGACCTTCACGCCCTCGCCGGTCGCGACGGCGGTGCCGTCGTGCAGTCCGCGCAGGCGCTCCAGCGGGGTGAACCGCCACTCCTCCTCGCGGCCGTGCGGGACCGGGAAGTCCTGCACGTCGAAGGAGGGGGGCGCGCTCATGCGCGTGGCTACGGTCGACTCGGCGGCGACCGCGATCGAGCCGGCGGTGGTGGAACCCACCGGGATGTTCTGGGCCTCGGCCATGGCTGTCGTAATGCTCGCTTTCTTGCGTGAGTGGCTTGATGGGACGGGCGGTCGGGCCTTAGCCGACCGCGCCTTCCATCTGGAGCTCGATCAGCCGGTTGAGCTCAAGGGCGTACTCCATGGGCAGCTCCTTGGCGATCGGCTCGACGAAGCCGCGCACGATCATCGCCATCGCCTCGAACTCGGAGAGACCGCGGCTCATCAGGTAGAAGAGCTGGTCCTCGGAGACCTTGGAGACGGTCGCCTCGTGGCCCATGGACACGTCGTCCTCACGGACGTCCACGTACGGGTACGTGTCGGAGCGGGAGATGGTGTCGACGAGCAGCGCGTCGCACAGCACGTTGGACTTGGAGCCGGCGGCGCCCTCACCGATCTCGACGAGACCGCGGTAGGAGGTACGGCCACCGCCACGCGCCACGGACTTCGACACGATGTTGGAGGAGGTGTTCGGCGCCATGTGGACCATCTTGGAGCCGGCGTCCTGGTGCTGGCCCTCGCCCGCGAAGGCGATGGAGAGGGTCTCGCCCTTGGCGTGCTCGCCCATCAGGTAGACGGCCGGGTACTTCATCGTCACCTTGGAACCGATGTTGCCGTCGATCCACTCCATGGTGGCGCCCTCGTAGGCGACGGCGCGCTTGGTGACCAGGTTGTAGACGTTGTTCGACCAGTTCTGGATGGTCGTGTAGCGGCAGCGGGCGTTCTTCTTGACGATGATCTCGACGACCGCGGAGTGCAGCGAGTCCGACTTGTAGATCGGGGCCGTACAACCCTCGACGTAGTGCACGTAGGCACCCTCGTCGACGATGATCAGGGTCCGCTCGAACTGGCCCATGTTCTCCGTGTTGATACGGAAGTAGGCCTGGAGCGGGATCTCCACGTGCACGCCCTTCGGCACGTAGATGAAGGAGCCGCCCGACCACACGGCGGTGTTCAGCGACGCGAACTTGTTGTCGCCGACCGGGATGACGGTCCCGAAGTACTCCTTGAAGAGCTCCGGGTGCTCCTTCAGCGCGGTGTCGGTGTCCAGGAAGATGACGCCCTGCTCCTCCAGGTCCTCGCGGATCTGGTGGTAGACGACCTCGGACTCGTACTGGGCCGCGACACCGGCGACGAGGCGCTGCTTCTCCGCCTCGGGGATGCCGAGCTTGTCGTACGTGTTCTTGATGTCCTCGGGCAGGTCCTCCCAGGACTCCGCCTGCTTCTCCGTGGAGCGCACGAAGTACTTGATGTTGTCGAAGTCGATGCCCGACAGGTCCGAGCCCCAGTTCGGCATGGGCTTCTTGTCGAACAGGCGCAGGCCCTTGAGGCGGAGCTTGGTCATCCACTCCGGCTCGTTCTTCTTCGCGGAGATGTCCCGGACGACTTCCTCGCTGAGACCGCGCTTCGCGGAGGCACCGGCCTCGTCGGAGTCGGCCCAGCCGTACTCGTACTTGCCCAGGCCCTCGAGCTCAGGGTGGGCAGTCTCCTCGATGGGGAGAGTCATGCGGGGTTCCTCCCGGCCGTGCTTGCAGGTGCTTTATGGGTGGTCTGTGGTGAAACCTTGGGGATGAACGTCGTGCAGACGCCGTCACCGTGCGCGATGGTCGCCAGTCGCTGGACGTGCGTCCCCAGCAGCTGGGAGAAGATCTCGGTCTCCGCCTCGCAGAGCTGGGGGAACTTTTCCGCGACATGGGCGACGGGGCAGTGGTGCTGGCACAGCTGCTCGCCGACCGGTGCGCTGCGCGCCGTAGCAGCGTACCCGTCCGCGCTCAGGGCCTTGGCCAGGGCTTCGGTGCGGTCCTCGGGGGCGGCGGCCTCGATCGCCTTGCGGTAGGCGTCCGCCTGCTCGGCGATCCTCGCGCGCGCGAAGGCGACGACCGCCTCGTCCCCGCCGAACCGCTCCGCGATCCAGCGCAGGGCGTCCGCGGCGAGCTTGTCGTACGACTGGTCGAAGGCGTCGCGGCCGCAGTCGGTGAGCGCGAAGACCTTGGCGGGACGGCCACGCGTGCGTGCGCCGTAGACCCGCTGTTCGCGCGCCGCCACGACGTCGTCGGCGACCAGTGCGTCGAGATGCCTGCGTACGGCGGCCTGGGTCAGGCCCAGCCGGCCGGCCAGCTCGGCGACGGTCGACGGCCCGTGGTCCAGGATGGATCGCGCGACCCGGTTGCGCGTCGAGCGCTCCCCGGTCGCGAGCTCCTCCTGAGGGGCCCCCGTAGGGGTCTCCCGAGCCTCGCCGACGTTTTTCACAACGCCATTGTTGCGTAATTCCTCAGGACCGGGCAACCCACGTCCGGGCCGGTGGACGGTGCCCTGCGTCACTTAGGCTTACCTAATCTGACCTGCGAGAACGATCTTTGATCGATCAAACGGGTGGCGTCCCGGGGCCCCTTCGGGAAGACTCCCGAACCATGCCGACACCCCCCGCGACCGGCCCTCTTGTCACCCGCGACACACTCGCAGCCGAGCTGCGCCTCCTGGGTGTCGAGACCGGTGAGATCCTCCTGGTGCACTCCTCCCTCAGCAGCCTCGGCTGGGTCTGCGGGGGCCCGGTCGCGGTGGTCCAGGGGCTGCTCGACGCGGTCGGCCCGGACGGCACGATCGTCGTCCCGACCCAGACCGGCGACCTCTCCGACCCGGCCCTGTGGGGCAACCCGCCGGTCCCTGAGGAGTGGTGGGCCCGCATCCGCGCGACGATGCCCGCGTACGACCCCCTGATCACCCCTTCCCGCGGGGTCGGCGTGATCCCGGAGACCGTACGGACGTGGCCGGGCGCCCTGCGCAGCGCGCACCCGCAGACTTCTTTCGCCGCACTCGGCCCGCGCGCGGCGGAGATCGTCGAGGACCACGCCCCGGACTGCCGCCTCGGCGAGCGCAGCCCGCTGGCCCGGCTGGAGCGCCTCGGCGCGCGGGTGCTGCTGCTCGGCGCGGGCTACGCCTCGTGCACCAGCTTCCACCTCGCCGAGTACCGCATCCCCTCCCCGCTGGTCGCGGTGGGCCGCCCGGCGCCCGGGGGCGGCTGGGAGACGGTGACGGAGGTGTCGATCACCTCGGACCGGTTCGACGAACTCGGCTACGACTTCGAACGGGACCGTGCGGTCGTACGGGGACGGGTGGGCGCGGCGCACGTACGCCTGTTTCCCGTCGCGGACGCGGTGGCGTACGCGGAGCGGTGGCTGGCGGTGCACCGGTCCCGGGAGGACGAGATACCGAACACCGGCGGCACCTGTGTGGATACGGGGGGAGATCCTGCACCCGCCCGTCGGAGCCGTGGACCGCGAACCTAGACTCGGGCCCATGCGAAGTGAGCCCGTGCTCCAGGTTCAGGCCCTGGTGAAGCGGTACGGCACGAAAACCGCCGTGGACGGCCTCGACCTGGTGGCCCAGGCGGGCGTGACCGCCGTACTCGGCCCGAACGGCGCGGGCAAGACGACCACCGTGGAGACCTGCGAGGGATACCGCAAGCCGGACTCCGGCACGGTGCGCGTACTGGGCCTCGACCCGGTACGCCAGGCACGCGAACTGCACCCCCGCATCGGCGTGATGCTGCAGTCCGGCGGCGTCTACTCGGGCGCACGGGCGGACGAGATGCTGCGCCACGTGGCAAAACTCCACGCGAACCCACTCGACGTGGACGCCCTGACAGAGCGCCTGGGCCTGGGCAGCTGCGGCCGTACGACGTACCGCCGTCTCTCCGGCGGCCAGCAGCAGCGTCTGGCTCTCGCGATGGCCGTGGTCGGCCGCCCGGAACTGGTCTTCCTGGACGAGCCCACCGCCGGCCTCGACCCGCAGGCCCGCCACGCGACCTGGGACCTGATCCGCGACCTGCGCGGCGACGGCGTCTCGGTCGTCCTCACCACGCACTACATGGAAGAGGCCGAGCAGCTCGCCGACGACATCGCGATCATCGACGCGGGCCGGCTCATCGCCCAGGGCTCCCCCGAGGAGCTCTGCAAGGGCGGCGCGGAGAACACCCTGCGCTTCGTCGGCCGCCCCGGCCTGGACGTAGGTTCCCTCCTCAAAGCCCTCCCGGCGGACTGCACGGCGGCGGAACTGACCCCCGGTTCCTACCGCGTGGTGGGCAAGGTCGACCCCCAACTACTGGCCACCGTCGCCTCCTGGTGCGCACAGCACGGCGTGATGCCGGACAAGATCTCGGTGGAACGGCACACCTTGGAAGACGTCTTCCTCGAACTCACAGGCAAGGAGCTGCGCTCGTGACTGCGGGTACGTACACGCCGAAGCCCGGCGCGGCCCCCCTCCCCCGCATGATCGCGGCACAGGCGGCGCTGGAGACGAAGATGCTCCTGCGCAACGGCGAACAGCTCCTGCTGACGGTGGTGATCCCGACCCTGCTGCTGGTGCTGTTCAGCTCGGTGGACATCGTCGACACGGGCAAGGGCGAGGCGGTGGACTTCCTCACGCCGGGCATCCTGGCCCTGGCGGTCATGTCCACGGCCTTCACGGGCCAGGCGATCGCGACGGGCTTCGAACGCCGCTACGGCGTCCTCAAGCGCCTCGCCTCCTCCCCGCTCCCCCGCTGGGGCCTGATGACGGCGAAAACGGCGTCGGTCCTGGTGACGGAGATCCTCCAGGTCATTTTGCTGACGGCAATCGCGTTCGCCCTCGGCTGGTCCCCCCACGGCAACCCGGCGGCCGTCCTGCTCCTCCTGATCCTGGGCACGGCGGCCTTCTCGGGCCTGGGCCTGCTCATGGCGGGCACGTTGAAGGCGGAGGCGACACTGGCCGCGGCCAACCTGGTCTTCCTGCTACTGCTGGTGGGCGGCGGGGTGATCGTGCCGCTGGACAAGTTCCCGCAGGGCGCGCAGGACGTACTGGGCCTGCTCCCGATCTCGGCCCTGTCGGACGGCTTGCGGGACGTACTGCAGCACGGGGCGGCGATGCCGTGGGGCGACCTGGGGATTCTGGGTGTGTGGGCGGTCGTGGGGCTGGCGGTGGCGGGGAAGTTCTTCCGCTGGGAGTGAGTGCCTGGTTCAGCGGACCCACATCTGGGAGATGAGGGGGCCGAAGCCAAGCGCGGTCTGATAGTTGCCGAGGCGGGTGGAGGTAAAGGACACCTGCCTGAGGTTGGCTACCGGGATCCAGACCGCCTCGTCGATGACCATCCGGTCGACCTGTGTCCACAGCCTGCCGGCCCGTTCGGGGTCAGAGCTCTCGGCGGCCTGCGCAGAATGGACAAGCCGGTCGAACGACGGGGAGCAGTATTCGGCGAGGTTAACGCTGTTGCTCCCCTTCCCAGGGCGAAAGCCGTCGCAGGTGAGATTGGGTGTGAAGTAGGTGGAGGACGACGGGAAGTCGGGCACCCATGCCTGAAACATCAACTGCGCCCGCGTACGTGAATCCCCCACTGTGCTCCAGTACTTGTCGTCGTCCTGGGGCAGGACGTGGAGAGTGGCCCGATAGCCTAGCTCTCCCAGGAGCTTCACGAAGTAGGCGGCGACCCGGCGGGATGACTCCACGGTCCAGGTCCACACACCCACCTCCATGCCTGTCGTGCCAGACGCTTTGATCAGCTTCCTGGCCCGGCCGAGGTCCGGTCCGGACCACCGGCCGTCAGGGCCTGGTGAGCGCGTGTACGGGCAAAAGGGGCGGTAGCCGGGAAACCCCGGCGGCAAGCTCTGGCAGGTGAGGGAAGCGATCGGGGGCCCACCGCTCAGGGTCACCAGCAGTTTGCGGTCGACGGCATACGCAACGGCCTGGCGGACGCGCTTGTCGTCGAAGGGAGCCACCCGGGTGTTGAAGGTCTCGTAGATCATGCCGAACCAGGGGTCCGTGCGGAGCCGACCCGGGTACCGCAGGGCGAGACTGCGCACATCGGGCTGCCGGGGATGGGTGTTGAGGTAGATCGCGAGGTCCGCCCGCCCGGCGTTCACCTCCGCAATCTGTTTCTCGCCCGTTGCGACCGTCCGCCAGCGAACCACGTCGGGATAGCCGGCCGGCTGGGCTACGTGGGACCACTGCCGGAAGTACGGGTTGCGTACGAGAGTGAGCCACTTGCCCTCGCGGTACTCGCCGACACGGTAGGGACCGGTCGAAGGAATGGGACGGTTGCCGACGTTCTTGTCCGAGATCCCCGGCGGCGTCGGCACCACGAACAGGGCGAGGCTGCTCAGGAAATCCAGGTCTGGGCCAGTGAGGTGGAAGGTGACCGTGAACGCCGCGTCGTCAGTCGTGATCCCACGCGAAAGGTCGCAGCGTTTGGGGCGGCGCAGGCACTCTGCCCCGCCGATGATCTGCGTGAAGTACACAGGGTTTCCCCCGTCGGCCGTCAGTGCCCGCTCCACGCCACGGCGGAAGTCCGCTGGTCTCACGACCTTGCCGTCGGAGTAGCGGATCCCCCTGCGCAGCGTGAAGGTGTACGTGCGTCCCCCATCGGTCGGTTGAGGAATCGCGGTCGCCAGGTCCGGGACGAGCGTGAGCTCCGAGCCTCCCGGCACCTGACGCCAGCCGACAAGGTGGTCATAAACCACGCTGAGGGCCAGGTTGGCCTCCGCACTGTAGACGACCGCTGGATCGATGCCGTTCTCCGCAGCCCCGCCGAAGCCCAGCACGGTCAGGGTGCCGCCGCGATGGGCCGGAGATGCCAAGGCCCGGGCCGCGACCCACACCTTCCCTCCAGCCAAAGCCAGCCCCCTGGGAGCGCTACCGGTGCGAACGGTGCGCAATGGCTGCGCGTTACGGGGGTCCAGGCGGACGACCGTGGCGTCGTACTCATTGCTCACCCAGACCCCGTCCGGTCCCGCGGCCACCGTGCGAGGGCCGTCACCCACCTCGTGCGAGGTGACTGCGCCGTTGTGCAGGTCGATGCGAGACACAGTCAGCGACATCCCGTTGGCAACCCACACCGCATCCTCGGTCACGGCCACACTGCGCGGCCCCGTACCCACCGTCTCAGGACTCCCCGCCTGCCCCGTAGCCACGTCCACCGGAGTGACCGTGCCGTCAAGGCTGTTGGCCACCCACACCGTCCGCTCGCCCACGCCGATACCGGCCGGGGCCCGGCCCACCGCGACAGCCCGGCCCATCCGTCCCGACTCGGGATCGATCCGCCGCACCGCGTTGTCACCGCTCAGCGCCACCCACACCCCACCGCGACCGGCCCCGATGGCAGACGGCAGGTTGCCCACCCGCACCGTGTCCACGACCCGGTTCACGGACGCGTTGATCCGCGAGACCGTCCCGTCCCCACTGTTGGCCACCCACACGTCGTCACCGCTCACCGCAACGGCAACCGGCCCCGCACCCACCGGAATCAACTGCACGGCCCGCGTATCCGGATCGATACGGCTGACCGAGTCGTCCCCGCTGTTCGCCACCCACACCGAACCCGCACCCCACGCCAGCCCGTCCGGGCTCTGCCCGACCGGCACCGCCGGACCACCACCCCCGGCCACGGCCCCCACGGTGTTGGCATCCAGCGACACCGGGACGGAACGAGGCGCGCTCGCCCCGGAGATGAGGCCAAGACACAGGGCCGCGATCGCGGCGAAGGACACGAGCGGGGAGGGAGCACGCCGACGCCGTCCCGGGACTGGCCGCGTAACCCGCCGCGGTGCAGCCACCGCCGGATCATGGCCCAGGACCGCCTGATGGACGCGCTGCACGGACTCGTCGGGATCCAGGCCCAGTTCGTCCGCGAGCCGGTCCCGTAACCGCCGATAGCAGGCCAGCGCCTCGGCCTGCCGACCGCTCCGGTACAGCGCGAGCATCAGCTGCGCGCACAAATGCTCCCGCAACGGATGCGCGGCGGCCAACTGCTCCAGCTCGCCCACGACGGCAGCATGCCGCCCCGACGCCAGGTCGGTCTCGATGCGCGCTTCGAGCGCGGACAGCCGCACGTCCTCCAGGCGCGCGGCTTCACGTCGTACGAAGCCGTAGTCCCCCAGATCCTCCAGCACGGCCCCGCGCCACAGCTCCAACGCCCCACGCAACGTCCGGCCCGCCTCGGCACACCGGCCCGCGTCGAGTTCCTCGCGCCCCTTCCGGACCGCCGCCTCGAAGCGTCCGGCGTCCGTCGCCGCGGGGTCGGTGCGCAGCACATAGCCACGCCCCTGGGTCACCAGTACCTCGGCCGCGGCCCCGCGCACCCGGTCCGGCTCCAGGATCCGGCGCAGATGGAAGACGTACGTCTGCAGGGACGTCACCGCCCCGTCCGGCGGGTCGTCGCCCCAGATCTCGTCGACCAGCCGGTCCAGGGTGACGACCCGGTTCGCCTCGATCAGCAACAGGGCCAGCACCGCCCGCTGCCGGGGCCCGCCCAGTGGCAGGGGGGAGCCGGAACGCATCACCCGCAAGGGGCCCAGGACGCCGAATTCCGTGGCTGACATGGGACATCGCCCTCGTTCCAAGCCGGTACCAAGGCGCTCCAAGCGCCCATTCAGGAGCGTAGCGGGACGGAGCGGTGGAGTGTGACCCACTTCACTCAACAGCCGCTCGCCCGCAGGGCGTTGCGGCCGGAATCCGGGAGAGTCACCATGATCCCTTCATCCGTCTCACGCCATCCGGTGTTCTGGGCCACCGTGCCGGTCCTGTGCGGGGCGCTCGCCGGCAGCGGTCTCGTGTCGACGCCGGCCGCGGCCAACGTGCTGCTGGACGAGCCGACCGCCGTGTCCGGATACACCTACGTGGAACGGCACAGCACGTACGACTCCGGTTCCTCGCGGGACGTCAGCGCCCCGTGCCCCAGCGGCAAGGTGGTGCTGGCCGGCGGAGTGAGCTTCGTCGGCGGCAAGCGGGGCGTGCTGCTGCGCGGCTCGTACCCGGTCCACTCGTCCGCCGGGGACGGATGGACCGCCTCGGCCGAGGAGGTCGGAGCCGGCACCACCGCCAACTGGCAGCTGCGAGCCTACGCGGTGTGCGCCGACAAGCCGGCCGGGCTGACGTACAAGCAGGCCACCTCGGCGTTCGACTCCTTCAGCCCCAAGACCGTGGCCGTCGCCTGCCCGGCCTCCACCCGGCTGATCGGACTCGGCGCACGGGTCACGGGCGCCGACCACCGGGTCGGCGTCAACTCCATCACCCTCACCCGACGGCTCAGGGTGGGCTACGCACGGGCCGGTGAGGCGGTTCCCACAGCCCGGCGGTGGGCTTTGACGACCTACGCGGTGTGCGCCAAACCGCTGGAGCAGACCTTCCACGAAAGCGCCTGGAAGTCCGCCGCCCCTGCGGCCTCGTCGAACACGGCCGTCGCCAGGTGCTGGCCGGGCAGCCGTGCGTACGCCACGGGGCTGGTCTTCTCCGGGAGCAGCGCCACCCTCGACCGGCTCGCCCCGGTGGAGCTGCGTCCGACGTCGATCCCGCCCGCTCCGGCCGAAGGGCGGGTGGGTCTGACCGAACTGGCGCCGGGGACGCCCGCCACCTGGTCGCTCAAGGCGCAGGTGATCTGCGTCCGCTGAGTCTCCGGCACGGGTGTGTGGGGTGCCGGAGTCGGCTCCCCGCACCCTCGTGAACGCATGCACAAGCGGCCCCCCTACGATGGACGGCGTGCCAAACGTGACCCGCGCCGACGCCGTAGCCGCCGTGCGCAACCCGCTCGCCTTCATCGCCGCACGCTGGACGCCGACCCCGAGGACGGTTCAGCGGGCGGCGCTCGCCGCGCTCGTCATGTCCGTCGTCATCGTCGTCACCGGCGGTGCGGTGCGGCTGACCGGGTCCGGGCTCGGCTGCCCGACCTGGCCCAAGTGCACGGACGACTCGCTCACCACGACCAGCGCGATGGGCGTGCACGGCATGATCGAGTTCGGCAACCGCATGCTGACGTACGTGCTGTGCGCGGCCGTCGGCTGGGCGATCATCGCGGCGCGTTCCGAGAAGCCGTACCGCCGGAGCCTGACCCGGCTCGGCTGGGCGCAGTTCTGGATCGTGATGAGCAACGCGATCCTGGGCGGCATCGTGGTGCTCGTCGGGCTCAACCCGTACACCGTCGCGGCGCACTTCCTGCTCTCCTCCGGGCTGATCGCGGTCGCCACGGTGATGTGGCAGCGGACGCGGGAGGGCGACGGGGCGGCCCGGCCGCTGGTCGGCAAGCCGGTGCAGCAGATGGTGTGGTTCCTGGTGCTCGCCTCCGTGCTGCTGATCGCGGTGGGCACGGTGGTGACCGGTTCCGGGCCGCACGCGGGCGACTCCAGCGAGGTCGAGCGGATGCCGCTGGACTGGGAGACGGTCAGCAAGCTGCACGCCGTACTGGCGTGGATCGTGGTGACGTTGACGTTCGCCCTGTGGTTCGTCCTCAAGGCGGTCGACGCCCCCAAGGGGCCCCTCGACCGCACCCGCGAGCTCTTCCTGATCCTGCTGTCCCAGGGTGTCATCGGATACGTCCAGTACTTCACGAACCTCCCCGAGGCCCTGGTCGCCCTGCACATGCTCGGCTCGGGGCTGGTGTGGATCGGCGTGCTGAGGGTGCTGCTCGCGATGCGGGAGCGACCGCAGGCCGAGGTGCAGCTGCCGGGGCCGGCCCAGTCGGGGTCAGCGGTCGGGGCCGGGGTCTGAGGAGCCGCCCGGCGTGTTCGCGTCGGGGTCGGGGCGGACCAGTCCCTCGCCGGGGCTGTCCTTCGGGGGCGTCAGCAGCATGTTGAACACGTCCCGCAGCTTGTCGACCGTCTGCCGCGAGAACATCCCGACCAGCGCGGCGACCGCTGCCATGCCGTACGGGTTGATGTCGGCGGACGACGCCATGCTCGTGGTGAGCCCGCCGCGCAGCACGCAGTAGACGACGAGCGCGAGGGCGGCGCCGACGAAGGGCTCGATGACGTACATCGGGATCCAGCTGCGCCGCAGCCGACGGTCGCCGACGTACTCGTAGGCCGAGCGCAGGACGTGGATGACGGCGCCCAGGCCCCCGGCCGCCGTCACGACCACGAAGAGCCGTGTGTCGCGCAGCAGCCGGGGCGTCCAGAAGAGGATCCGTGTCCGGTCGGCCTTCTCCGCGCCGCCGCCCGGTGCGACGGGTGGTGGCCAGGCCTGCACCAGCGCGGTGGCGAGCGCGACGGTCAGGAGCAGCAGTACGGCGATGATCACGACGACGTCCCGCGCCGACGCGAACTCCGTGCCCACGGTCATCTCCGCGGGCCGCGGTTCACGAGCCGGCCCCGGTCTTCCCGTCTCCCCCTCCGTCACCGCGACTCCCCCGTCCGTCGGTCCGTCAGTCCGTGCCGGACACCTGGGCCTCGGCCAGACCGGCCTGTTCCAGGCAGGTCACGCCGCGCGGGGTGATGGTCCAGGCGTTGTGCCGCCACTGCCGGCTCTTCATGGCCACGCCGGACGACGTCAGTTTGCGGCCGACCCGGCTGACCTCGGTGATGTCCACCTTGAGGCGGTCGGCGAGCTGCTCGTTGCTGAGGCCCGGCTCGCGGGCGATCTCCGTCAGGAAGCGGGCGGCATGGCCATGGGGGTCGAGGTTGAGCTGAAGTCCGGAGGGCAGTCGGCGCAACGCCCAGAAGGCGATGTCGATCTGGCCCAGCAGCCGGCCGCGCTGCTCGGCCACCTTGGGGTTGTCGCGATCGGGTACGAGCTGTCCGTACAGGCGTCGCAGTCCGTCGTGGGCCGCGCGCAGGGCCGGCTCGTCGGCGGCCAGGGAGGCGTCGGTGATGAGCATGCCGAGGGCGGCGAAGGATCCCTCCGACATCCCGTAGTCCAACTGCATGTCGTCGATCAGATCTCGTACCTCGGTCGCCCGCTCGCTCATGGTCGTCCCCCGATCTCCAGTCCGGTGTCCCTTCCTCCCCTCCACCATGAAGCGACGTCAAGTGACTGTCAAGTGACCATCCATGATTCTTTACGGAGATCACCGAGTCCCATTCGTTACACATCCATTGACACACTCAATGCGCATATGCGGCGACCCCCGTTAACATCTGGTTCACGCGCTTCACGCATCGGGGGGATGAATCATGGACGATAAAGCGTCGCGCGATGCGGACCATTCGATCAGCGGGGTTGAATTATCGGCGGATCCGGCCGACCTCTTCGTGATTCTTTACGATCTGCTTCCGGAAGAGCGCTTCCGTGGCAACGAAGCGATCGATTGGTTTCAGAATTCGACCGTCAGGGGATTCGCGGACCACGTCTGCAAGCAGGTGCTGCGGACCGGCCGCGTCACCGAGCGACTGGCGGGCGAGATCGACCGCGAGATCGACAACCATCCCCACCGGGGCATGTTCGCCACCCTCGTCGGGCTCGACTGGGCCCTGGCCGTGGCCAACCCGTTCAGCCCGGCCTACGACGACGCGGCCATGTCCTCGCTGCGCGTCCGTTATGTCCTTCGCGGCCATTTCAACAACCCCCGGGAGACGACCGGGCTCCTGCTGCCCCGCTGCGCAAGGCCGGGAAAGGTCATGTCGGAGTGGGAGCACAAGGCGGACTTCTTCGGTGTGCACCGGGTCACCCAAAGCGACTGTGATCGAATTCGACTGGAGCGGATACCGAGCCGCAACGATCCGGGATTCACGGCGGGAGAAACAATTTCGGTCGGCGCCGTGCCAATGCTGCAGAATTACGACGATCTGGTGTTCGAATGGCCTAGGAGGGGACCGGGCAGGCGATACCGGATCAGCCCTTCGAAGGACCTGGGCGACCGCTTCGGCGAGGTGATCCGGAACCTCCGGGAATCCGGCGCCGAGATAGGGGTCCTGCCCGAGAGCACGGTGTCCAAGCTGCTGGTACCGCGATGGGAGAGCCGGCTCAGGGAACTGCCCAAGGACAGCCGCCTGCGGTGGCTCCTGCTCGGCACCGGCCCGGCCGAGGACACCAACCCGCCGCCCAACCGGGCCGTACTGGTGGACTGCCGTACCGGCGAGACGATCCTGGAGCAGGACAAGATGGCGGGCTTCACCCTGACCGCCGACCTGGCCGAGCAGTGGCGGCTGCCCGGGGGCCCGCACCGGGGGCCCGCCCGCGAGGACATCTCCCGAGGGCTCGACATCACCGTGCTGGACAGCTCGCTGGGCCGCCTCGCCGTCCTGATCTGTGAGGACGTCAAGCAGACCGTCCCCTGGGCGGCCAAGCTCCAGGCCCTCGGTGTCTCGCACATCCTCGTCCCGCTGTTCGCCGCCCCGATCCAGCGGGCGAGGGCCCAGTGGGAGCGCCAGGCGGCGCAGCGCTGCGTCGAGGAGTTCGGCGCCTGGGTGGTCCTCTCCAACAGCCTCGCCGTCGGCGCGGAGTGGGACGCACCGCCCTATCTCGAAGCGGGGGACGGCTTCAACTGCGCCGTGGTGGGCCCTCCCGAGCGCAGGGCGACCACTTACGCGGAGCTTTACGACACCCAGCTCTGCCGTGCCGACAGCGCCGTGGACCCGTCTCGCGTGCAGTACCGCAACGGCATCCCGGTCACCGCCGAGGACGGCGAGCCGCTGCCCCTTCCGAGCGTGCGAGCGGGCTGGTCGGACATGGAACCGACCTGGGCGGACGTGGACGAGGAGCCGGACTGGGGAGAGGCCGGATAGCGCACGCGCGCCGGCGAGCAGGGGCACCTGGACCACGTGCTTCACCGCTCTGGGCGGGTCTCACTCCACCCCGTAAACCCGCCGCGCGTTCCCCGCCGCCACCATCCCCGCCACCCGCTGCGCGTCCGCCAGCGACCACGCCCCCTCCGCCACCCAGCCGCCCAGCACCCGCCCCAGCGCCTCCCGGAACAGCCGTGCCCCCACCACATGCAGCTCCGGCAGGCCGTGCGCGCCGCTGGAGAAGAGGATCTTGCCGAAGGGCGCCAGTTCCAGGAGCTCGGCGAGGACCGTGGCCGCGCGGGCGCCGGTGCGGACCAGGGCCGCGCCCGAGTCGGCGTACACGTGCGGGAAGACGCCGGCGAGGTGGGCGGCGTGGCGGTGGTACGGGTAGCCGTGCAGCAGGATCAGGTCGGTGCCGAGGCCGGCCGTCGCGCGGACGAAGTCCGTCAGGAGCACGGGGTCCGTGCGGTCGATGCGCTGGCCCGGTTCGCCCAGCCCGGCGTGCAGTTGGAGCGGCAGCCCCGAGGCGACGGCGATCCACAGCAGGTGCCGTAGCAGAACCGGATCGGTCAGTTCGCCGCCGACCCTGCGGTCCGCCAGCCACCGGCCCGCCGCGCCCCGCACCTCGCCCGGGCCCGGCGGCTCGGGCGCCAGTGCCAGGCCGTGTCGTACCCCCGCGACGGAGGTGAAGGCGACCGCGCTGCCCGCCGCGCCGTGCACCGACTCGGCGAGGTTGGCGAGGAAGGACTCGACCGTGCCGGAGGTGTCGGCGACCTGCTCGGCGAGCAGTTCGAGCCGCACGATCTCGTGGGCGTCGGCCTCGCCCGTGGAGGCCATCTCGGAGGGGCCGATGAGGTCGCCGGGCAGGCCCGTGTCGACCAGGTACGTCGTGATGCCGCTGCCGCGCAGCAGTCTGCGGCCCGTTTCCAGTACGCCGAGTTCACGGCGGCGGGCGAGATAGCGGGCGGGGGAACAGTGCGGTTCCAGGCCGAGTAACGGTGGACACCAGCGTCGTACGGCGAAACCGGTCTGGGTGTCGAAGAGGGTGGTGCCGGGGGCTGGCGGGCCCTCGGTGCGGGCCAGCTGGGCCTCGAAGGTACCGAGGCCCAGTTCCGTGCGCAGTACGCCGTGGCAGTACTGGTCCACGAGGGACGGCGTTTCGATCATCCGGGCTCCCCGACAGGACGCTGCGCTGGCTTACAGGTCCTAACGGGTGAACCGGGCACTAGGTGTTGCTACGACACACCCCGTGCGAATCGCCGAGAGATGTCAGCCGTTGCTCGGGCCGCCCACCTGGATGCCCGCCATGCGCGTCCACTCGTACGGGCCCGTCCTCACCTTCGCCGCGAACTCTCCGTCGAAGTCCTCGTGGACCGTGATGCCGGCCTTCTCGACCGCCTTCTCGGCGAGTTCGTACGAGGGGGCCACCAGGTCGCCCCAGCCGCCGTCCTCGCCAACCAGGACGATCCGGGTGCCGCGCTCGCCGATGTAGGCCAGCTGCCCCTCGGCGCCGCCGTGCTCCTTGGAGAAGGCACTGATCTGCTTCACGAGCCGGGCGATCCTGCGCTCGGCCTTCGCGTCAACCTGCTGCGTGTCTGCCATGCCCAGAATGCTACCGACGGGTACACGCGCGGACGACGTGACCCTCACCTCAGGAAGGGGTCCACCGCGACGGCCACGAAGAGCAGCGAGACGTAGGTGATCGACCAGTGGAACAGGCGCATCTCCTTGAGCTTGCCGCCCGTCACCTCGGCCTTCGCGCGGTTCTGCAGCGCGTGCGCCTCCCACAGCCACCAGCCGCCCGAGGCCAGCGCGACGGTCGTGTAGAACCAGCCGGTGTAGCCGAGGGGGGTCAGGAGCAGGGAGACGGCGACCATCACCCAGCTGTAGACGACGATCTGCCTGGCGACCACCTTGTTGGAGGCGATGACCGGCAGCATCGGCACGCCCACGCGCGCGTAGTCGTCCTTCACCTTCATGGACAGCGGCCAGTAGTGCGGCGGCGTCCAGAAGAAGATGACCAGGAAGAGGATGAGCGGCGCCCAGGAGAGCGAGTCCGTCACGGCCGACCAGCCGATGAGGACCGGCATGCAGCCCGCGATGCCGCCCCACACGATGTTCTGCGAGGTACGGCGTTTGAGGATCATCGTGTAGACGACGACATAGAAGAGGAGCGCGCCGAGGGACAGCCAGGCCGACAGCCAGTTGACGGTGAGGCCGAAGAGGAGTGTCGAGACGACGGCGAGGGTGATGCCGAAGGCGAGGCACTCGCGCGGCGAGACCATGCCGGTGACCAGCGGGCGCTGCGAGGTGCGGTCCATGAGCGCGTCGATGTCGCGGTCGATGTACATGTTCAGCGCGTTGGCGCCGCCCGCCGAGAGGTAGCCGCCGACGCAGGTGAGCAGCACCAGCGTCAGGTCCGGCACGCCCTGCTGGGCGAGGAACATCACCGGAACGGTGGTGATGAGCAGGAGCTCGATGATCCGCGGCTTGGTCAGCGCCACGAACCCCTTGACACGGGCCCCGAACGGCCGGTGACGCGGGCTCTCGCTCGCACCGAGTACACCCGCTGGACGGGATTCGACGGCCGTCACGCACACCCCTACAGAGACATCCCAGCGAGCCTCGGCCGTGTGAAGTCCCGGTAAAGGCTCGCGCGTACCACGCCACTGTAGACGTTGCCCATACCCCGACATTCGCGGGGGTGGGGTCGTGTTGGGAAGGGTCGTACGGAAGGTCGATTGAGCACTCGGATGAGCAGCTCCGTATTCAGTTGCCGAATGCGATCTGCCCAGTCGGGAGGCGGATCCCCCGCGGGCCCGGCAGTCTGGAATGACTCGAAAAATTGCACGTACTCGCGGGGGTAGGCTCGACAACGGCCGGTGGGCGTCCAGTGCGCCGGCATTCGACATGCGTGACATGTGGAGAGGAGCCCTGACCCAGGGTGAGCACCAAGCCGACCACCACAGACCTCGAGTGGACCGAGTTGGACCAGCGGGCCGTGGACACCGCCCGCGTCCTGGCCGCCGACGCCGTACAGAAGGTCGGCAACGGCCATCCGGGTACGGCGATGAGCCTGGCGCCCGCCGCCTACACCCTCTTCCAGAAGGTGATGCGGCACGACCCGGCCGACCCGGAGTGGGTCGCGCGTGACCGCTTCGTGCTGTCCGCCGGCCACTCGTCCCTGACCCTCTACACGCAGCTCTTCCTGGCCGGTTTCGGCCTGGAGCTGGACGACCTCAAGGCCTTCCGCACCTGGGGCTCCAAGACCCCGGGCCACCCGGAGTACGGCCACACCAAGGGCGTGGAGACCACCACCGGCCCGCTGGGCCAGGGTGTCGCCAACGCCGTGGGCATGGCCATGGCCGCCCGCTACGAGCGCGGTCTGTTCGACCCGGAGACCCCGCAGGGCGAGTCCCCCTTCGACCACTTCGTCTACGCGATCGCCGGTGACGGCTGCCTCCAGGAGGGCATCTCCGCCGAGGCCTCCTCGATGGCCGGCCACCAGCAGCTCGGCAACCTGATCCTGCTGTGGGACGACAACCACATCTCGATCGAGGGCGACACCGAGACGGCCGTCTCCGAGGACACCGTCAAGCGCTACGAGGCGTACGGCTGGCATGTGCAGCGCGTCGCGCCGAAGCCGGACGGCGACATCGACCCGCACGCGATCTACAACGCGATCGAGGCCGCGAAGCAGGTGACGGACAAGCCGTCCTTCATCGCGATGCGCTCGATCATCGCCTGGCCCGCCCCGAACGCGCAGAACACCGAGGCCGCCCACGGCTCGGCGCTCGGCGACGACGAGGTGGCCGCCACCAAGCGCGTCCTCGGCTTCGACCCGGAGAAGTCCTTCGAGGTCTCCGACGAGGTCCTCAAGCACACCCGGCAGGCGCTGGAGCGGGGCCGCGAGGCGAAGGCCGAGTGGGAGAAGTCGTTCCAGCTGTGGCGGCAGAACAACCCCGAGCGCGCGGCGGACTTCGACCGCATCAGCAAGGGCGAGCTGCCCACCGGCTGGGAGGAGAAGCTCCCCGTCTTCGAGCCGGGCAAGGGCATCGCGACCCGTGCCGCGTCCGGCAAGGTGCTGCAGGCGCTCGGCGCGGTGATCCCCGAGCTGTGGGGCGGCTCCGCCGACCTCGCGGGCTCGAACAACACGACCATCGACAAGACGAGTTCGTTCCTGCCGGCGGACAACCCGCTGCCGGAGGCGGACCCGTACGGCCGCACGATCCACTTCGGCATCCGCGAGCACTCCATGGCCGCGGAGATGAACGGCATCACCCTGCACGGCAACACCCGTGTCTACGGCGGTACGTTCCTGGTCTTCTCCGACTACATGCGCAACGCCGTCCGCCTGTCGGCGCTGATGCACCTGCCGGTGACGTACGTCTGGACCCACGACTCCATCGGCCTCGGCGAGGACGGCCCGACGCACCAGCCGGTCGAGCACCTGGCCTCGCTGCGCGCGATCCCCGGTCTCAACGTCGTCCGTCCGGCCGACGCCAATGAGACCGCGATCGCCTGGCGCGAGATCCTCAAGCGCTACACCAAGGTCTTCGGCAAGGGCGCCCCGCACGGCCTCGCGCTGACCCGTCAGGGCGTGCCGACGTACGAGCCCAACGAGGACGCGGCCAAGGGTGGTTACGTCCTGTTCGAGGCCGAGGGTGGCGAGGCGGAGGTCATCCTGATCGCCACCGGTTCCGAGGTGCACGTCGCCGTCGAGGCGCGCGAGCAGCTCCAGGCCGACGGGGTGCCGACGCGGGTCGTGTCCATGCCGTCCGTGGAGTGGTTCGAGGAGCAGGACCAGGGGTACCGGGACAGCGTTCTGCCGCCGCACGTGAAGGCGCGGGTCGCGGTCGAGGCCGGGATCGGTCTCACCTGGCACAAGTACGTGGGGGACGCCGGTCGCATCGTTTCCCTGGAGCACTTCGGTGCTTCGGCCGACGCAAAGGTGTTGTTCCGCGAGTTCGGCTTCACTGCCGAGAACGTGGCCGCCAAGGCCCGGGAATCCATCGCCGCCGCCCAGCGCTGACGCTCACATACGACACGTAGGAGATGTAATTCCATGACAGACGCACTCAAGCGCCTCTCCGAGGAAGGCGTCGCGATCTGGCTGGACGACCTGTCGCGCAAGCGGATCACGTCCGGCAACCTCGCCGAGCTGATCGACCAGCAGCACGTCGTGGGCGTCACCACCAACCCGACGATCTTCCAGAAGGCGATCTCTTCGGGCGACGGCTACGAGCAGCAGGTCTCCGACCTCGCCGCCCGCAAGGTCACCGTCGAAGAGGCGATCCGCATGATCACCACGGCGGACGTCCGTGACGCCGCCGACATCCTGCGCCCGGTCTTCGACGCCACCGACGGCCAGGACGGCCGCGTGTCGATCGAGGTCGACCCGCGCCTCGCCCACAACACCAAGGCGACCGTCGCCGAGGCCAAGCAGCTGGCCTGGCTGGTCGACCGTCCGAACACGCTCATCAAGATCCCGGCCACCAAGGCGGGTCTGCCGGCGATCACCGAGGTCATCGGCCTCGGCATCAGCGTCAACGTCACGCTGATCTTCTCGCTGGAGCGCTACCGCGAGGTCATGGACGCGTACCTCTCCGGCCTGGAGAAGGCCAAGGAGCGCGGCCTCGACCTCTCGCTGATCCGCTCGGTCGCGTCCTTCTTCGTGTCCCGCGTGGACACCGAGATCGACAAGCGCCTCGACGCGCTGGGCACCGACGAGGCCAAGGCGCTGCGCGGCAAGGCCGCCGTCGCCAACGCGCGGCTCGCCTACCAGGCGTACGAGGAGGTCTTCTCGTCGGCCCGCTGGAGCGCGCTGGAGAACGCGGGCGCCCGCAAGCAGCGTCCGCTGTGGGCCTCGACCGGCGTGAAGGACCCGGCGTACAAGGCGACCCTCTACGTCGACGACCTGGTGGCGCCGAACACGGTGAACACCATGCCGGAGGCCACCCTGCACGCCACCGAGGAGAGCGGCTCGATCACCGGCAACACCATCGCCGGCACGTACGAGCAGGCCCGCGCCGACATCGACGCCGTCGAGAAGCTCGGTATCTCGTACGACGACGTGGTGCAGCTCCTGGAGGACGAGGGCGTCGAGAAGTTCGAGGCGTCCTGGAACGACCTGCTCAAGTCGACCGAGGCGGAGCTGGAGCGCCTCGCACCCTCGGAGGGCTAAACCTTGTCCCCTCTTTCCGGTTCCGGAGCGAATCCGCTCCGTGACCCCGCCGACCGACGGCTCCCGCGTATCGCGGGGCCGTCGGGCCTGGTCATCTTCGGCGTCACGGGCGATTTGTCCCGAAAGAAGCTCATGCCCGCCGTGTACGACCTCGCGAACCGGGGTCTGCTGCCGCCGGGCTTCTCGCTGGTCGGCTTCGCGCGCCGCGAGTGGGCCAACGAGGACTTCGCGGCCGAGGTCCACGACGCCGTCAAGGAGCACGCCCGCACGCCGTTCCGCGAGGAGGTCTGGCAGCAGCTCATCCAGGGGATGCGCTTCGTCCAGGGCACCTTCGACGACGACGACGCGTTCGAGCGGCTGCGCGGCACCATCGAGGAGCTCGACAAGGCACAGGGCACGGGCGGCAACTTCGCCTTCTACCTGTCGGTGCCGCCGCGCTCCTTCCCGGTCGTCATCCAGCAGCTGAAGAAGCACGGACTGGCCGACCAGTCCTCCGGCTCCTGGCGGCGCGCGGTCATCGAGAAGCCCTTCGGCCACGACCTGAAGTCGGCCGAGGAGCTCAACAAGGTCGTCCACGAGGTCTTCGCCCCGGACCAGGTCTTCCGCATCGACCACTACCTGGGCAAGGAGACCGTCCAGAACATCCTGGCGCTGCGCTTCGCCAACACGATGTTCGAACCGATCTGGAACCGGTCCTTCGTGGACCACGTGCAGATCACCATGGCCGAGGACATCGGCATCGGCGGCCGGGCCGGCTACTACGACGGCATCGGCGCCGCCCGCGACGTGATCCAGAACCACCTCCTCCAGCTGATGGCCCTCACGGCCATGGAGGAGCCCGCCTCCTTCGACGCGGACGCGCTGGCCGCGGAGAAGACCAAGGTGCTCGGCGCGGTACGGCTGCCGAAGGACCTGGGCCGGGACACCGTGCGCGGGCAGTACGCGGCGGGCTGGCAGGGCGGCGAGAAGGCGGTCGGGTACCTCCAGGAGGAGGGCATCGACGCCAACTCGAAGACCGACACGTACGCCGCCATCAAGGTCGAGGTGGACAACCGCCGTTGGGCGGGCGTCCCGTTCTACCTGCGCACCGGCAAGCGCCTCGGCCGCCGGGTCACCGAGATCGCGGTCGTCTTCCAGCGGGCCCCGCACTCCCCCTTCGACCACACGGCGACGGAGGAGCTCGGCAAGAACGCGATCGTCATCCGCGTCCAGCCCGACGAGGGCGTGACGGTCCGCTTCGGCTCGAAGGTGCCGGGCACGTCGATGGAGATCCGGGACGTGTCGATGGACTTCGCCTACGGCGAGTCCTTCACCGAGTCCTCCCCGGAGGCGTACGAGCGGCTGATCCTGGACGTCCTGCTCGGCGACTCGAACCTCTTCCCGCGCACCGAGGAGGTCGAGCTGTCCTGGAAGATCCTCGACCCGATCGAGGAGTACTGGGACACGCACGGCAAGCCCGCCCAGTACCCGTCCGGTACGTGGGGGCCCGTCGAGGCGGACGAAATGCTCGAGCGAGACGGACGGAGCTGGCGCCGGCCATGAAGATAGACCTCACGGACACCACGGCCAGCAAGATCAACAAGGCACTGGTCAAGGGCCGCCGGGCCATCGGCACGCCGGCCGTCGGCATGGTGCTCACGCTGGTCATCGTCACGGACGAGGAGAACGCGTACGACGCGCTGAAGGCCGCGAACGACGCCTCGCGCGAGCACCCCTCGCGCACGCTCGTGGTCATCAAGCGCGTCTCACGCACTCCCCGCGACCGTACGCAGTCCCGGCTGGACGCCGAGGTCCGGGTGGGCGCGGACGCGGGCACCGGCGAGACGGTCGTACTGCGGCTGTACGGCGAGGTGTCCGACCACGCCCAGTCCGTCGTACTGCCCCTGCTGCTGCCGGACGCCCCGGTGGTGGTGTGGTGGCCGGTGAACGCGCCCCTCGACCCGGCGAACGACCCACTGGGCGCCCTCGGCCAGCGCCGGGTGACCGACACCTACGCCGCCGAGCAGCCGGTACGGGAGCTCACGGCCCGCGCCGACACCTACACGCCCGGCGACACCGACCTCTCCTGGACCCGCATCACGCCCTGGCGCTCGATGCTGGCCGCCGCTCTCGACCAGGTCACCTGCGAGGTGGAAGCCGTCGAGGTGGAGGGCGAGGAGTTCAACCCGAGCTGCGAGCTGCTGGCGATGTGGCTGGCGGACCGGCTGGACGTGCCGGTGAAGCGGACGCTGTCGGGCGGGCCGGGGCTGACCGCAGTCCGTATGCACACCGACAGCGGGCCGATCGTGCTGGACCGCGCGGACGGATCCCTGGCGACCCTCTCCATCCAGGGCCAGCCGGACCGTGCGGTGGCGCTGAAGCGGCGCGAGACGGCCGAGCTGATCGCGGAGGAGCTGCGCCGGCTCGACCCGGACGACACATACGCCTCGGCGCTGCGCTTCGGCGTGGAGCGGCTGAACGGGGCGTCGGCGCCCAGGGCCACGGTCGAGAGGGCGATGGCCTCCCTGGAGGAGGCCGTGGCCTCCATGGAGGACGCGGTGGCGTCCGTCGAGGAGAAGGTGGCCTCGGCCAGGGAGGGGGCATCCAAAAGTGCCGGCTCCGCGCCCGAAGGAGAAGCGTCGGACGAAGCCGCTGCTGAAGCTGCCGCACCGGAGGCGGCGGAAGCACCGGTGACGAAGGCGGAACCGGTAACGAAGCCGGACAAGAAGGCGAACGCGTCGTGAGCACACCGCAGCTGGTCGTGCACCGCGACAAGGAACTGATGGCGCAGGCCGCCGCGGCCCGCCTCATCACGAAGATCGTGGACGCACAGGCCTCCCGGGGCTCCGCGTCCGTGGTCCTCACCGGCGGCCGCAACGGCAACGGCCTGCTCGCCGCCCTCGCCGCCGAACCGGCCCGGGACGCGGTGGACTGGGGCCGGCTCGACCTCTGGTGGGGAGACGAGCGCTTCCTCCCGGAGGGCGACCCGGAGCGGAACGTCACGCAGGCCCGCGAGGCCCTGCTGGACTCCGTCCCGCTGGACCCGAAGCGGGTGCACGCCATGCCTGCTTCGGACGACCAGTGGGGCGACGACGTCGACGCGGCGGCCTCCGCCTACGCCGAGGAGCTGGCCCGCGCGGCCGGCCCCGAGAACCACGGCGCGGTGCCCACCTTCGACGTCCTGATGCTGGGCGTCGGCCCGGACACGCACGTGGCCTCGCTGTTCCCGGAACTCCCCGCGGTACGGGAGACCGAGCGCACGGTGGTGGGCGTCCACGGCGCCCCGAAGCCCCCGCCGACCCGAGTGACCCTCACGCTCCCCGCGATCCGCGCGGCCCGCGAGGTCTGGCTCCTGGCGGCCGGCGAGGACAAGGCCCAGGCCGCGGCGATCGCCCTGTCCGGCGCGGGCGAGATCCAGGCCCCGGCGGCGGGCGCACGCGGCCGCCAGCGCACCCTCTGGCTACTCGACTCGACGGCGGCTTCCCAGCTGCCCCGGTCGCTGTATCCGCCGGCGTCGCCGTGAGCGCCTGAAGAGCACAAAGGCACCGACCGGGGTGCGGCGAGGATCTCCTCTCCGCACCCCGTCTCGTCTCACCGGCCGCGCAGCTCCCGGTACTTCGCCACCAGCGCCTTGCTGGACGCGTCCAGGCCCGGCACCTCCGCGCCCTCCGTCAGTGCGGGCTCTACACGCTTGGCGAGCACCTTGCCGAGCTCGACGCCCCACTGGTCGAAGGAGTCGATGTTCCAGACGGCGCCCTGCACGAACACCTTGTGCTCGTAGAGGGCGATCAGCTGCCCGAGCACCGACGGGGTCAGCTCACGGGCGAGGATCGTCGTGGTCGGGTGGTTGCCCTTGAACGTCTTGTGGGCGACCAGCTCCTCCGGCACGCCTTCCGCCCGCACCTCGTCCGGCGTCTTGCCGAAGGCCAACGCCTGCGTCTGCGCGAAGAAGTTGGCCATCAGCAGGTCGTGCTGCGCCTTGAGCCCGTCGCTCAGCTCGGCCACCGGCTCGGCGAAGCCGATGAAGTCCGCCGGGATCAACTTCGTGCCCTGGTGGATGAGTTGGTAGTACGCGTGCTGCCCGTTGGTCCCCGGCGTGCCCCACACCACCGGCCCGGTCTGCCAGTCGACCTCCCGCCCGTCCCGGCCGACGTACTTGCCGTTGGACTCCATGTCCAACTGCTGCAGATACGCCGTGAACTTGGAGAGGTAGTGGCTGTACGGCAGCACCGCGTGCGACTGGGCGTCGTGGAAGTTGCCGTACCAGATGCCCAACAGGCCCAGCAGCAACGGCACGTTGGACTCGGCGGGCGCGGTCCTGAAGTGCTCGTCGACCAGCCGGAAGCCGTCGAGCATCTCACGGAAGCGGTCCGGGCCGATGGCGATCATCAGAGAGAGGCCGATCGCCGAGTCGTACGAGTACCGTCCGCCGACCCAGTCCCAGAACTCGAACATGTTGGCCGTGTCGATGCCGAAGTCGGCGACCTTCTCCGCGTTGGTCGACAGCGCCACGAAGTGCTTGGCGACGGCCTCCTGACCGGCCTTCAGCTCGCCGAGCAGCCAGTCGCGCGCGGAGGTCGCGTTGGTGATCGTCTCGATGGTGGTGAAGGTCTTCGAGGCGATGACGAACAGCGTCTCCGCCGCGTCCAGGTCGCGGGTGGCCTCGTGCAGGTCGGCGCCGTCGACGTTCGACACGAAGCGGACCGTCAGGTCGCGGTCGGTGAACGAACGCAGCACCTCGTACGCCATCGCCGGGCCCAGGTCGGAGCCGCCGATGCCGACGTTGACCACGTTCTTGATGCGCCTGCCGGTGTGGCCGGTCCACTCGCCGGAGCGGACGCGTCCGGCGAAGTCGGCCATCTTGTCGAGGACCGCGTGCACCTTGGGCACGACGTTCTCCCCGTCGACCTCGATCACCGCGTCGCGCGGGGCCCGCAGGGCGGTGTGCAGGACGGCGCGGTCCTCGGTCGTGTTGATCTTCTCGCCGCGGAACATCGCGTCCCGGAGCCCTGCCACGTCGGTGGCGGCGGCCAGCTCGCGCAGCAGCCGCAGGGTCTCGTCGGTGACCAGGTGCTTGGAGTAGTCGACGTACAGGTCGCCGACCTGGAGCCTGTAGCCGGTGCCGCGGTCCGGGTCGGCGGCGAAGAGCTCCCGCAGACCGGTGTCGGCGAGTTCCTCACGGTGCTTGGCCAGCGCGGTCCACTCGGGCGTCTGGTTGAGCCTGGTACGGCCGTCTGCGTTCATGTCCGACTTCAGCCTTCTTTCGTGCCTGTCCCAGCTGTTCCAACCTAGTTGATCAGCGCGGAGCGTGAGCCGTCGTGGCGTCGTCGTCCGGCGCAACAACAGGTACGTCCGGCTGGCGCCCGGGTATCAGCGCGAGGACCGACAGGACGAAGAACGCGGCGGTGAGCAGCGCGGGTGTGTTCAGCCCCCAGGCCGTGGCGACGGCGCCGCCGAGCAGGGCGCCCAGCGGGGCCCCGGCGACGGCCAGGGTGCGGAAGGCGGAGCTGACCCGGCCCAGCAGCTCGGCGGGGGTCCGCTGCTGCATCAGGGTCGTGGTGTTGACGTTCCACACCATGCCCATGAACCCGAAGACGGCCAGCGCCGCCACCGTCGCGGCCAGGCTGCGCACCGAGCCCATGACGACGAGGGCACCGATCTGCACGGTTCCGGCCAGCAGCACGCTCCGCGTCGGGCCGAGCCGGGTGACGATCCGCCGGTTCCCCGCGCCCCCGGCGAGGCCGCCGACGGTGTAGGCGGTGGTCGCCGCCGCGTATCCGGCGGTGCCGGCGTCGAGCCAGCCGGTCACCAGGATCACCAGGGTGGCGATCAGGGCACCCATGCCGATGTTGCACAGGGCCGTCGCGGCACACAGCCCACGCAGGGCCCGGTCGTGCCACAGGGTGCGCATACCGTCGCCGATCTCCCGGCGCAGGGTGCTGCCCACAGGTCTCGGCCCGCGCTCGGGCACCGCGATCCGTAGCGAAGCCATCAGCGCGGCGGCCACCAGAAAGGTCGCCGCGTCCGCCGCGAAGGGCACGGCAGCCCCCGCGGCGATCAGCAGGGGCACCACCGGCGCCCCGATCAGGCCTCCCGCGATCTGCTGCCCGGTCATCAGACGGGCATTCGCGCTGCCGAGCGCGTCCCGGTCGACCAGGGCCGGCAGCAGGGCCGTGGCCGCGTTGTCGAAGAGGGTCTGCAGGGTGGTCAGGGCGAAGGCGAGCGCGATGAGCAGCGCGATGGAGGCGTGACCGAGCGCGACGGCCACCGCGAAGGCGGCGACGAGCAGCCCTCGTACCGCGTCGACCGTCCACATCGCGCGCCGCTGGTCGACCCGGTCCGCGACCGCGCCGCCGAGCAGGCCGAAGACGATCCAGGGCAGATAGCCACAGGCGGTCACGGAGGCGATGAGCAGGGGCCGGTCCGTCAGCGAGGCGGCGAGCAGCGGCAGCGCCGCACCCCACAGCGCGTCCCCGAACCGGGACACCACCGCGGCCGTCCACAACCGCCCGAATCCCCCACGCCACGCAGGCGCGCGCACGCCCGCAGACTCGACCACCGCCACAGCTCCCCCTCCGGTCCCACTCGCCACGAAGGCGATGAACAAACCGTAGAGGGCACCACTGACAATCGGTCCGCGAGCGGCCGGCCACCCGGCCGTGAAACACCTCCGGCCAGGCACCCCTCGGTGCCCGGCCGGCCGTCAACTCCCAGGGCCTGCCCAGCGGATCATGCCGGAGACGCGGGGCTTGGCACGCGCATCTGCCGCGTTGTCGTCACTCGCCGACGCTCCGCGTCGACTCCCTCCTCCGCCTTGCAGCTGCACGCACCAAGCCCCGCTCCCCTGCGCCACATTGGCACCGCCACTTTGCTCCGGCCTGATCCGCCGGGCAGGCCCTAGATCTCGCCCCGCAGTTTGGCGAGCGCCTCGGCGAGGATCGCCTCGCCGTCCGCGTCGCTGCGCCGCTCCCGGACGTACGCGAGGTGCGTCTTGTAGGGCTCGGTGCGCGGCGGGTCCGGCGGGTTGTCCCGGTCCTGTCCGGCCGGGAAGCCACAGCGCGGGCAGTCCCAGGTCTCCGGAACCTGCGCGTCGCTGGCGAAGCTGGGCTGCGTCTCGTGCCCGTTCGAGCACCAGAAGGAGATGCGCAGACGCGGCGCGGACTCGCCGCGCTCGGCCTCGCCCATCGGCCCCGCCCCGACCCGGCTTCCTCGGATCGCGTTGCCACTTGCCACGGTGTAACTCCCTGCGTGATGGTGCCGCGAAGCGAGTCGGCGTGTCGCTTCGTTGCGAGCGCCTCAGTCTACGTAAGGCCCAACGCGCGTCCAGTGATTGGAGTTACAGCCCCCACATCTGGACGCAAGCCCCATGATAGGCCGCGCTCAGCTGCGCGTACCGAACATGGGGCGTTACGTGCGGAATGCAGGTGCTGCGTGTGCGTTGCTGCTCAGCTGTTCGTCTTCATGATGATGCCGAGGACGACAATGCACGCGAACCACAGCAGACCGATCACCAGGGTGATGCGGTCGAGGTTGCGCTCGGCGACCGAGGAGCCGCCGACGGACGACTGCATGCCGCCACCGAACATGTCGGAGAGGCCGCCGCCCTTCCCCTTGTGCATCAGCACCAGCAGCATCAGCAGCAGGCTGAAGACGATCAGGGCGATCGAGAACCCCAAAACCACGGCTGGACCAACTCTCTCGGATTCGGATGAAAAGAACGGGGGCACGGTAGCTGCCTACCATGCCCCCGCAAGGGTACGACGGATCGCCGCTAGGGCCTACTCACTGGTCCCGGAAGCGCACGATCTTGACGAACTCGTCGGCATCCAGCGACGCACCGCCCACCAGGGCCCCGTCGATGTCGGCCTGCGCCATGATCTCGGCGACGTTGCCCGACTTCACGGAGCCGCCGTACTGGATGCGGACCCGGTCGGCCAGCTCCTGGGTGTACAGCTCGGCGACCTTGCCGCGGATGGCGGCGCAGACCTCCTGCGCGTCCTCGGCGCCGCAGACCTTGCCGGTGCCGATGGCCCACACGGGCTCGTAGGCGATCACGACGGACTCGGCCTGCTCGGCCGGGAGGTCCTTGAGGCCGCCCTCGACCTGGGTGAGGGTGTGCGAGACGTGGTTGCCCGCCTCGCGGACCTCCAGCTCCTCGCCGACGCACAGGATCGGGGTCAGGCCGTGCTTGTAGGCGGCCTTGACCTTGGCGTTGACGATCTCGTCGGTCTCCGCGTGGTACTGGCGGCGCTCGGAGTGGCCGATGACCACGTACGTGCACTTCAGCTTGGCCAGCATGGGGCCCGAGATCTCGCCGGTGTAGGCGCCGGAGTCGTGCTGCGAGATGTCCTGGGCGCCGTACTTGATCTTGAGCTTGTCGCCGTCGACGAGGGTCTGCACGGAGCGCAGGTCGGTGAAGGGCGGCAGGACGGCGACCTCTACGGCCTCGTAGTCCTTGTCGGCCAGGGCGAAGGCGAGCTTCTGGACGTGCGCGATGGCCTCGAGGTGGTTGAGGTTCATCTTCCAGTTGCCCGCCATGATCGGCGTGCGCGTGCTCATAAAGGGTCAGTCCTCCAGTGCGG
This sequence comes from Streptomyces sp. NPDC047081, assembly GCF_040643775.1. Taxonomy (NCBI): domain Bacteria; kingdom Bacillati; phylum Actinomycetota; class Actinomycetes; order Kitasatosporales; family Streptomycetaceae; genus Streptomyces; species Streptomyces sp. NPDC047081. The sequence continues at coordinate 127,683 of NZ_JBEYUY010000008.1, forward strand.
CGAGCCCGGGGAGCGTCTTGCCCTCGAGGTATTCGAGGGAGGCGCCGCCACCGGTAGAGATGTGGCCGAATGCGGTCTCGTCGAAGCCCAGGATGCGGACGGCCGCGGCGGAGTCGCCACCGCCGACCACCGTGAAGGCCTGGGAGTCGAGGAGAGCCTGGGCGACCGCCTTGGTGCCCTCGGCGAACTCGGGGTGCTCGAAGACGCCCATCGGGCCGTTCCAGAAGACGGTGGCGGCGTCGGTGATCTTCGAGGCGTACAGCTTGCCGGAGGCCGGACCGATGTCCAGGCCCATCCGGTCGGCCGGGATGGCGTCCGCGGCGACGGTGGTGGCGTCGGCCGGGGCCTTGGTCTTCAGGTCCGGGAACGCGGGGGCGACCACTGCGTCGACCGGCAGGACCAGCTCGACGCCGGTCTTCTCGGCGCGCTCGATGTACTCCAGGACCGCCGGGATCTGGTCCTCCTGGAGGAGGGAGGCGCCGACCTCGTGGCCCTTGGCCTTGAGGAAGGTGAAGGCCATGCCGCCGCCGATGAGGATGCGGTCGGCCCTGCCGAGCAGCTCGTCGATGACGGCGAGCTTGTCGGAGACCTTGGCGCCGCCGAGGACGACCACGTAGGGCCGCTGGACCTCGTCGGTGAGCTTCTTCAGGACGCCGACCTCGGTGGCGATGAGGTAGCCGGCGTAGTGCGGCAGCCGGGCCGGGAGGTCGTACACGGAGGCGTGCTTGCGGTGCACCGCACCGAAGCCGTCGCCGACGTAGACGTCCGCGAGGGCGGCCAGCTGGTCCGCGAACTCGCCGCGCTCGGTGTCGTCCTTGGACGTCTCACCGGCGTTGAAGCGCAGGTTCTCGATGACCGCGACCTGGCCGGGCTGCAGCCCGTTCACCGCGTCGTGGGCGGCGGGGCCGACGGTGTCCTGGGCGAACGCGACCGGGGCGCCGAGGAGTTCGGCGAGCCGCTCGGCGGCCGGGAGCAGGGAGAACGCCGGGTCCGGGGCGCCCTTGGGACGGCCGAGGTGGGAGGCGACGACCACCTTGGCGCCCGCCTCGGCGAGGGCCTTGACGGTGGGCAGTACGGCGCGGATGCGGCCGTCGTCGGTGATGAGGCCGTCGGCGAGCGGCACGTTGAGGTCGGCGCGGACGAAGACCCGCTTGTTGTCCACGCCTTCGGCGAGAAGTTCGTCGATCGTCTTCATGAGGGAGGCTCCTGGTGAGGGTTGCTCTGATCGTACGAGGGCTGCTGCGTACGCGAGTCAGGGCCCGGGCGGCGCGTCCCTGCGCCGCCCGAGCCCTGCGTTCACATCGAGTTGCCTGCTCTGGGGATCAGATCAGAGCTGGTTGCCCACGAAGACCGTGAGGTCGACGAGGCGGTTGGAGTAGCCCCACTCGTTGTCGTACCAGCCGAGGATCTTCACCGACTTGCCCTCCTGGACCATGGTCAGGGAGGAGTCGAAGGTGCAGGAGGCCGGGTCGCTGACGATGTCCGAGGAGACGATCGGGTCCTCGGTGTACGCCAGGTAGCCCTGGAGCTCGCCCTCGGAGGCCTTCTTGAACGCGGCGTTGACCTCGTCCTTGGTGACCTCGCGCTCCAGCTCCACGACCAGGTCGGTGGCCGAGCCGGTGGGGACCGGGACGCGCATCGCGATGCCGTCGAGCTTGCCCTTGAGCTGGGGCAGGACCAGGGCGGTGGCCTTGGCGGCACCGGTCGTGGTCGGGATGATGTTCTCCGCGGCGGCGCGGGCGCGGCGCAGGTCGGAGTGCGGGAAGTCCAGGATGCGCTGGTCGTTCGTGTACGCGTGCACCGTGGTCATCAGACCCTTGACGATGCCGAAGTTCTCGTCGAGGACCTTCGCCATCGGCGCCACACAGTTGGTGGTGCAGGAGGCGTTGGAGATGACGTGGTGGTTCGCCGGGTCGTACTTGTCCTGGTTGACGCCCATGACGATGGTGATGTCCTCGTCCTTGGCCGGAGCCGAGATGAGGACCTTCTTCGCGCCACCGGCGATGTGCTTCTCGGCGTCGGCCTTCTTCGTGAAGATGCCGGTCGACTCGATGACGATGTCGACGCCCAGCTCGCCCCACGGGATGTCGGCGGGGTTGCGCTCGGACAGGACCTTGATGGTCCTGCCGTCGACGGTGATGGTGTCGGCGGTGTGCGAGACCTCGGCCTTGAGGCGGCCCAGGATGGTGTCGTACTTCAGCAGGTGAGCGGTGGTCGCGGTGTCACCCAGGTCGTTGACAGCCACGATCTCGATGTCAGCACCCTGCTCCAGCAGCGCGCGGAAGTAGTTGCGACCGATACGACCGAAGCCGTTGATGCCTACGCGGATCGTCACGAACCGATCTCCTCGTTGGTACGCCGGCCATGCGGTGCCGGCGAGCTCTGTTTGGGATGTCCCCGACCACCCACGACCCTACCTCCCTGAGGGCCCCGGAGTGACATCGAGATGCCCCATACACGGGCAGGCGGTCCGTACCCGCCAGTAGGGGTACGGACCGCCCGGGCCGGAAGGCCTGATCACTCTTTTTGACTACGGTGAGCTAGTCATCGTTGACCAGGGAGTTCACCCTTCGAGGGCCGCCAGGGCCTTCTTGACGAGGGTGTTGCGGTCAGCCGCCGCGGTGACGTGCTCCAGGCCGAAGCCCAGCAGCACGGTCCGGTCGGTGGTGACGGCGCCGTACGTCTTGAACAGCGCCCCGGTGCGGGCCCAGTCCTGGAGGACGGCCGGGCTGCCCGCGGGCGGTCCGGGCACGCTCCAGGCGCCCAGCGAGGTCTCGAAGCCCTCGGTCTGGGCCGGCGTGCCGTTCAGGACGAGCGAGGCGTCGTCGGCGAGGACTCCGTGGCCGCCGGTGCCCGGGTCGGTGACGTAGCTGATCGAGACCTCGACGGACTTGCCGGCGTAGGCGCTCAGGTCGTAGTTGACCTGCTGCCAGCCGCTGGAGGCGCCGGTGAGGCTGTTCCAGGCGCCGCTGGTGCCGGTCGGGGTGCAGGCGTTGTTCCCGATCGTCAGGTAGTGCTTGAGCCACGGGTGCTCGTTGATCAGGAAGCCCGCCCCGCACTCCGAGGGCACGGTCTGGGTGCTCGCGCCGCCCAGCTCCGGGAGGGTCGTCCAGTCGTCGGCGCCGGTGGTGTGGGCCTCGACGATCACATGGTCGTAGCCGGGTTCGGTGTCCCACAGCAGCTGGCTGCGCAGGGTCGGCTGCTGGGCCGCGGTGACACCGGTGAGGTCGACGGTGCGGGTGAGGCGCTTGTACGCGTCGTCGGTGTGCACGGCCGCCGCCATGTAGGAGCCCGCGTAGGGCCCGTACGGGTTGACCGTCCCCGCGAACTGGCCCGCCCCGGCGCTGGCGAACTGCGGGTACTTGTCGGCGGGCAGCGAGTCGGAGGTGACGCCGTAGGTGCCCGCCTTGTCGAGCGGGTTGCCGGAGGCGGCGCCGAGGGCCGCACCGGCGCCGTCGAGCTTGCCGGAGCCGGTGAAGCCGGTGGCCCCGGGGGTCGACGTACGCGAGTAGGCGCCCAGGTAGTACTGGCTGAAGTCGTCGGAGAGGGTGCCGCCGCCGAGGTCGACGTTGCCGCCGGCCTGTTCGCCCGCCTCGATCAGCTTGCCGCCCTCGTTGAGGAAGGCGCGCAGCTGGAGCTGGGTGGCGACGCCGGGGACGCTCGCGCCGGTGTAGTGGACGACGGTGGCGAAGTGGTCCAGCACACCGAGCGCGTCGGGCGCGCCCTGGGTGGCGACGTCCCAGACGATCGCCTTGCGGCCGTTGGCCTTCAGCGCGTCGACGTAGGTCTGCGCCTGCGTGGCGGCGGCGCCTTCCTCGGCGACGACCAGGGTGTCGGCCTTGGCGCGCTGGGCGACGGTGTAGGTGAAGTGCTCGCCGGCGACCTTCTTGCCGCTCTTCGTCTCACCGGTGAACCAGACCTCGACCTTGTCGCCCGGGTCGCCGTCCCTGACCTTGGCCCGGTACTCGTCGAAGCGCAGGTTGTCCTCGCCGCCGTAGGTCTCGCCGCCCTTCCATGCCTTGAGGTCCTCGTCCTGCGTACGGCCGCCGTTGACGCGGTACTTGAGCTCCTTGTCGCGCACGGACTTGCGTACGACGACCGAGACCTCCTGGTCGGCGCCGCGCGAGTACGACGTGGCGAACTTGGCCGGGGTGAAGTCGGCCGCCGTCAGGCCCAGCGAGGAGGAGGGCGTGTCGGGGTGCGCGGCGGTCTCGGCGACCGAGAGCGCGAACGGGATGTTCTTCTCGAACTCCTGCTGGATCAGCTTCTCGTCGTCCGGGAAGTTGAACACCGACTGGCAGTCGGCCGCGTTCCACTGGTCGTTCGGGTCGATGCCCGACGCGGTCTGGCAGGTCGACATCTCCGGGGTGAACATCGACATGCCGTTGACGTTGGCCGCGTGGCCGTCCGCCTCGCCGTTCGTCGTGTACAACTCCGAGGAGACCTGCGGGCGGTAGCCGGGGATCGCGGAGTTGTCCGGCGTACCGGCGAGCGCCTTGTAGAGGACGTCGTCGGGGGTCGGCGTGGCGACCTGCCAGCCGACGCCGTAGAGCAACAGCTCGGCGGCGGAGTGGTAGTTGATGCCGTACGAGAAGCCGATCCGCTTCTCGAAGTTGTCGAGCGCCTTCGTCTCGGGCTCGGAGCCGGGGCTCGCGCCGCGGTAGGTCTGGCTGGTGGGGTTGGGGGACGAACCCTCGTCGTCGTAGCCCCACTTGTAGGCGAAGTTGCGGTTGAGGTCGACGCCGTCGCCGGTGGATATGACGCCGTCTCCGTTGACGTCCCGCAGGTTCTTGCGCCACAGACGGGTGTCGGAGTTCTGGAAGGTGTAGTCGTAGCCGTCGGGGTTGGCCGAGATCACGAACCACAGCTCGGTGGAGTCGACGATCTTCTTGATGCGTTTGTCGGTCTTGTAGTTGTCGATGTAGTAGTGCATCAGACGCCGCGTCATCTCCGGCGTGATCCACTCGCGCGCGTGCTGGTTGGACACGTAGAGGACCGAGGGCTTGGAGCCGTCCTTGGACTTCTTCGCGCCCTTGGTGAGCTTGAGGGCGAGGATGTCCTGGCCGTTGATCGTCTTGCCGATGGAGACGACCTTGGTGAGGCCGGGATTCTCCTGGCCGGTCCGGACGATCTCCTCCTTCAGCCCACCGCTTCCGCTGTACGGGCGGTACACGCCCTCGGCGGCGTCCTCGACCCGCGCCTCGGCCTTGGCCGAGAGCGTGTGCTCGGTGAGGTCGACGCCCTTCTTCTCCAGGGACTTGGCCTGCTGGTCGGTGAGGTAGACCTCGACGTTGGCCGTCCCCTTCGCGGGGACCTGCTCGCCGAGTTCGTGACCGTCCTGTCCGGCGGCCAGCAGCAGGGGTACCTGCTTGGCCGTGACTTCGGCGCGGTAGACGTTGACCTCGTTGGGGTCGTTCCCCTGTGAAGTCCCGTTCTGCGCCTGCGCGATGGGTGCGAGGCTCGCTCCGCCGATCAGGAGCGCGCCGACAGCGAGGATCGATCTCGCTCTGTGTCTCATGAACCCCCCTAGCAATGGTCCGCCGCAGTAGCGAACAGATGCCAGGCTCATGACAGTTCATGATCGAGTCAAGAGTGCCTCAAAGACAGACAAACGAGCGCAGAGATACGCCGGTGCCGGCGCCCCGAGTGGGCGCCGGCACCGGCGTGTTGAGCGAGCTTGACGCGGCGTCAGCCGACCAGGTTGTCGGCCATCTCCTCGGTGATGCTGGACTCCGTACCCGGGATGCCGAGGTCGGAGGCGCGCTTGTCGGCCATCGCGAGCAGCCGGCGGATGCGGCCGGCCACGGCGTCCTTGGTGAGCGGCGGGTCGGCGAGCGCGCCCAACTCCTCCAGCGAGGCCTGCTTGTGCTCCATGCGCAGCCGGCCGGCCGCCGCGAGGTGCTCGGGGACGTCGTCGGCGAGGATCTCCAGCGCGCGCTGGACGCGGGCGCCGGCGGCGACGGCCGCGCGGGCGGAGCGGCGGAGGTTGGCGTCGTCGAAGTTGGCGAGACGGTTCGCCGTGGCACGCACCTCGCGGCGCATCCGGCGCTCCTCCCAGGCCAGCACCGACTCATGGGCGCCGAGGCGGGTGAGCAGGGCGCCGATCGCGTCGCCGTCGCGGACGACCACCCGGTCGACCCCGCGCACCTCGCGGGCCTTGGCGGCGATCGACAGCCGGCGGGCGGCGCCGACCAGGGCGAGCGCGGCCTCGGGGCCCGGGCAGGTCACCTCCAGGGAGGAGGAGCGGCCGGGCTCGGTGAGTGAACCGTGCGCCAGGAACGCGCCGCGCCAGGCGGCCTCGGCATCGCAGGTCGCCCCGGAGACCACCTGCGGGGGCAGCCCGCGGATCGGGCGGCCCCGCCCGTCCACCAGGCCGGTCTGCCGGGCCAGCTGGTCGCCGCCGGCGACGACCCGGACGACGTAACGCGAGCCGCGGCGCAGTCCGCCGGGTGCCATCACGATCAGCTCGGAGGAGTGGCCGAAGATCTCCAGGATGTCCCGCTTCAGGCGCCGGGCCGCCATCGCGGTGTCCAGCTCCGCCTCGATCACGATGCGCCCGCTGACCAGGTGGAGGCCGCCGGCGAACCGCAGAATGGCGGAGACCTCCGCCTTTCTGCAGCAGGTCCGGGTGACGGGGAGCCGGGAGATCTCGTCCTTCACCGCTGCCGTCATCGCCATGGGCCGATCCTTCCATGCATCCGAAAAATACGGTCGTACGCGGCGGCCAGCAGCTCCGGATCATGCCGCGGAGTTCCGTCCCTCCGGGCGACCGGAGCCAGCTCGACCGCGGCTCCGAGCCGCCCTGCGGCCTCGGTGAGCACATCACGGTCGGGCACGGCGGCCTCGTCGGCCAGCACCACGTCCAGGGCGAGTTTAGGGGCGTGTCGTCCCAAAACCTCCAAATGACGCCGCGGGGAGAAGCCGTCGGTTTCTCCGGGCTGCGGGGCGAGGTTCAGCGAGAGTACCCGGCGCGCCTTCGTCTCCGTGAGCGCATCCAGCAGTTCCGGCACCAGCAGGTGCGGGATGACCGAGGAGAACCAGGAGCCGGGCCCCAGGACCACCCAGTCGGCGTCCAGGACCGCCTCGACGGCCTCGGGCACGGCGGGCGGGTCGTGCGGCACCAGGTGCACGGACTGCACCTCGCCGGGCGTGAGCGCCACGGTCGCCTGCCCGCGCACGGTGCCCACGTCCTCCGGCCGCTCGGGGTCGTGCCCCCGGACCAGTGCCTGCAGCTCCAGGGGTACGGCGGACATGGGCAGCACGCGCCCGTGCGCGCCGAGCAGCTTGCCGACCAGGTCGAGGGCCTGGACATGGTCGCCGAGCTGCTCCCAGAGGGCGACGATCAGGAGGTTGCCGACCGCGTGTTCGTGCAGGTCTCCCTTGGACTGGAAGCGGTGCTGGATGACGCGGGCCCAGGTCTGGCCCCAGTCGTCGTCCCCGCACAGCGCGGCCAGCGCCTTGCGCAGGTCGCCGGGCGGCAGCACGCCCAGCTCGTCCCGGAGGCGGCCGCTGGAGCCGCCGTCGTCGGCCACGGTGACGACGGCGGTGAGGTCGCCGGTGATCCGGCGCAGTGCGGCGAGCGACGCGGACAGGCCCATGCCGCCGCCCAGCGCGACCACCTTGGGCTGGGCCCCGCGCCGGCGCGGCCGGGCACCGCGGGCCTCGATGGTCCGGCTCACGCGGGACTCGGGCACCACCCGGCGCAGTCGGCTCAGCCGCGAAGAACGTTCCGTCATTCGCGTCCCATGTCCCGGTGTACGACCACGGTCTCCACGCCCTCGGCCGCGAGGCGTGCGGCGAGCTTCTCCGAGGTGGCGACCGAGCGGTGCTTGCCGCCGGTGCAGCCGATGGCGATCGTCACGTACCGCTTGCCCTCGCGGCGGTAGCCGGCCGCGATGAGCCTGAGCAGCTCGGCGTAGCGGTCGATGAACTCCTTGGCGCCGGGCTGGTTGAAGACGTACGCCGACACCTCCTCGTTCAGGCCGGTGAAGGGGCGCAGCTCCGGGACCCAGTGCGGGTTCGGCAGGAAGCGCATGTCCGCCACGAGGTCGGCGTCGACCGGGAGGCCGTACTTGAAGCCGAAGGACATGACGGTGGCCCGCAGCTCGGGCTCCTCCTCGCCGGCGAACTGGGCGTCCATCTTGGCGCGCAGCTCGTGCACGTTGAGGCTGGAGGTGTCGATGACCAGGTCGGCGTCTCCGCGCAGCTCGCGCAGCAGCTCGCGCTCGGCGGCGATGCCGTCGACGATGCGGCCGTCGCCCTGGAGGGGGTGCGGGCGGCGCACCGACTCGAAGCGGCGGACCAGGGCGTCGTCGGAGGACTCCAGGAAGACGATCCGCCGGGTGACGCCCCTGCTGTCGAGGTCGGCGAGGGACTCGCGGAGGTTGTCGAAGAAGCGCCGGCCGCGGACGTCGACGACGACCGCGATCCGCGCCACGTTGCCCTGCGAGCGGGCGCCGAGCTCCACCATGGTGGGGATCAGCGCGGGCGGCAGGTTGTCGACGACGAACCAGCCGAGGTCCTCCAGACACTTGGCGGCCGTCGACCTTCCCGCACCGGACATGCCGGAGATGATCACCAGCTCGGGGATGGCCGCGTCGGGAACCGCGGCCGTCTCGCTGGTCGTGCCCGTACTCACCTGTGCTCCGTCTCCGCCTTGGTCCTGCTGCCCGTCGTGCTTGTTCACATTCATGTCTCCTGCCCCCGTCGTTCGTCCGGGGCGCCCGTCGTCACGGGCTCCCCACCGGAACCCATGGTGCCGGGTTCCTCTTCCATGATCTCTCCAGTGGCCGTGTTGACGGCTGGTGCGGCCGGAGCCGCCTGGGCGAGGGCCACGGCGATCGTCTCGGCCGTCTTGCGGCCTATGCCGGGGACCTCACAGATCTGGTCGATGGTGGCGGACCGAAGTTTCTTCAAAGAACCGAAGTGTTTAAGAAGCGCCTGTTTACGAGCGTCGCCGAGGCCGGGCACGTCGTCCAACGGGCTCGCCCGGAAACGCTTGGCCCGCTTGGTGCGCTGGTAGGTGATCGCGAACCGGTGCGCCTCGTCACGCACGCGTTGCAGCAGGTAGAGGCCCTCGCTGGTGCGGGGCAGGACGACCGGGTCGTCCTCGTCCGGCAGCCAGACCTCCTCCAGGCGCTTGGCGAGACCGCAGACGGCGACGTCGTCGATGCCCAGCTCGTCGAGAGCCTTCTTGGCGGCAGCTACCTGGGGCTGACCACCGTCGACGACGACGAGCTGAGGCGGGTAGGCGAACTTCTTGGGCCGGCCGTCCTCGTTCTTGAGACCGTTGCCGTTCGTCAGGCCCTCGCCCGCCTCACCCGCGAGGCCGTCCTCGTGGCCGTCGTCCACCCACTCGCCGGTCTTCTCCTTCTCGGCGAGGTAGCGCCGGAAGCGGCGGTTGATCACCTCGTGCATGGAGCGGACGTCGTCCTGGCCCTCGAAGCCCTTGATCTGGAAGCGGCGGTACTCGCTCTTGCGCTGCAGCCCGTCCTCGAAGACGACCATGGACGCGACCACGTCGTCGCCCTGGAGGTGGGAGATGTCGTAGCACTCGATGCGGAGCGGAGCGCTGTCCAGGTCGAGGGCCTCGGCGATCTCCTCCAGGGCGCGCGAGCGGGTGGTGAGGTCGGAGGCGCGCTTGGTCTTGTGCAGCACGAGGGCCTGCTGGGCGTTGCGCTCGACCGTCTCCATCAGGGCCTTCTTGTCGCCGCGCTGCGGGATGCGCAGCGAGACGCCCGAGCCGCGGCGGTCGGCGAGCCACTCCTGGACCGGCTCCACCGGGTCGGGCAGGGCGGGGACGAGGACCTCCTTGGGGACGGAGTCGCCCTTCTCCTCGCCGTAGAGCTGCTGCAGGGCGTGCTCGACGAGGGCGCCGGTGGTGATCTCCTCGACCTTGTCGGTGACCCAGCCGCGCTGGCCGCGCACCCGCCCGCCGCGGACGTGGAAGATCTGTACGGCCGCCTCCAGCTCGTCCTCGGCGACCGCGATCAGGTCGGCGTCGGTCGCGTCGGCGAGCACGACCGCGTTCTTCTCCATGGCCTTCTTCAGGGCCTCGATGTCGTCGCGCAGGCGGGCGGCCCGCTCGTACTCCATCTCCTCGGCCGCCTCCGTCATCTGCTTCTCCAGACGGCGGATGTACGTGCCGGTGCGGCCGGCCATGAAGTCGCAGAACTCCTCGGCCAGTTCGCGGTGCTCCTCGGGCGTGACGCGCTCGACGCAGGGGGCGGAGCACTTGCCGATGTAGCCGAGCAGGCAGGGGCGGCCGGTGCGGGTGGCGTTCTTGAAGACGCCGGCCGAGCAGGTACGCACGGGGAAGACGCGCAGCAGCAGGTCCACGGTGTCGCGGATGGCCCACGCGTGCCCATACGGCCCGAAGTAGCGCACGCCCTTCCGCTTCTGACCGCGCATCACCTGTACGCGCGGGAACTCCTCGTTCATCGTCACCGCGAGGTACGGGTAGCTCTTGTCGTCGCGGTACTTGACGTTGAACCGGGGGTCGTACTCCTTGATCCAGGAGTACTCCAGCTGCAGAGCCTCGACCTCCGTGGACACCACGGTCCACTCCACGGACGCGGCGGTGGTGACCATCGTCCGGGTGCGCGGGTGCAGGTTCGCCAGGTCCTGGAAGTAGTTCGCCAGGCGCTGGCGCAGGCTCTTCGCCTTTCCGACGTAGATCACCCGGCGGTGCTCGTCGCGGAACCTGTACACCCCGGGAGAGTCCGGGATCTGTCCCGGCTTGGGGCGGTAGCTGGAGGGGTCGGCCATGTCTCACACCCTACTGGCGAGCACCGACACTCCGACGGGCCTGTGGACGGCGCCTAGCGCGACTCCAGGAAGGTCAGTACGGCCAGTACCCGGCGGTGGTCGTCGGTGTCCTCGGTGAGGTGGAGTTTGCCGAGGATGCTGCGGACGTGTTTCTCCACCGTGCCCTCGGTGACCCACAGGCGGCGGCCGATGCCGGCGTTGGAGCGGCCCTCGGCCATCAGGGCCAGGACCTCCTTCTCGCGGGCGCTGAGATGGGACAGCGGGTCGTCGCGGCGGTGGACCGAGAACAGCTCCTGCACCAGGGAGGGGTCGACGACCGAGCCGCCCCGGTGGATGCGCTCCAAGGCCTCGATGAACTCGTCGACGACCGTGACCCGGCTCTTGAGCAGGTAGCCGATCTTGCGGCCGCTGGCCAGCAGCTCCAGCGCCTCCTCGACCTCGACGAACGCCGACAGCACGAGGATGCCGGTGGCGGGGTGGCGGTCACGGATGGTGCGGGCCGCCTTGAGGCCCTCGGTGGAGTGGTCCGGCGGCATTCTTATGTCGACGATCGCGAGGTCGGGGCGGTGCGTGGCGACCAGCTCCAGAAGCCCCGCGGCTTCACCGGCCTGTCCCACCACCTCGTAGCCGACCCGCTCGCACAGGCTGGCCAGTCCCTCCCTGAGCAACACGTCGTCGTCGGCGAGAACGACCCGCCCCCGCGCGGGCTGCTGCGTTGCGTCGTCCATGGCCCCGGCTCCCCTTGCCCGACCTATCGATGCGCGCCCAACAGCCTGCCCGACCGGCGGGATTACGGCTAGCCGGAAGCGGAATTGGAGGCCTCCCGTGACGACATGAGGACGTCTCGGAGCGATTCTCTTACCAATGCAGAGCAAGTGGGCCGGCCGGCTCGGGCGAGAGCCGGCGGGCCACGGGGCGAAGGGCTGCGGGAATGCGTCGGACGCGGATCGAGAAGCAGCGGCGGCCGGTCCGCGCCCGCCGGTACCAGGACGACACGCACGCGTGGAGCGACGTCCTGGACCCCAGGGACCCCGACATCGTGCGCGCCAAGCAGATCGGCGACGCGCAGCGCGGCGGCACCGACCGCCCCTAGGACCGGACGGCAGCCTCACCGTCCGTATCGACCGCCCGGACGTACGCGTACGTCACCGAGTCCATGGCCCCCCGTCCTGGACGACTCCCCTCCGCGTACGCCCGGGCGGTCACACCTGCGTCGCGGGTCCGCCGCTCAGGGGCAGCCGCACCCGCATGGTCGTGCCCCGGCCCGGCGGGCTGCTCACGGTCAGCTTGCCGCCGATCGCCTCGACCCGGTCGATCAGGCCGATGAGGCCGGAGCCCCGTCCGGTCTCGGCGCCGCCGACGCCGTCGTCGGCGATGGTCAGCTCCAGGACGTCGTCACGGATCCCGGCGTCGACACGCACCACGCGCGCGTGCGCGTGTTTGGCGGCGTTGGTGAGGCACTCGGAGGTGACGTAGTACGCGGCCACCTCCAGCTGCTCCGGGAAACGGGTGGCCGGCAGTCGCAGATCGAGTTCCACGGGGACGGCGGAGCGCCGGGCCAGCGAGCGCAGCGCGGGGCCCAGGCCGCCCTTGGACAGGATGGCCGGGTGGATGCCGCGGGCCACCTGGAGCAGGTCCTGGAAGGCGTCGTCGAGGCCCTTGCTCACATGGGCGATCTGTTCGGCGAGCTCGGACGCCGGATCGGTGAGCATGGACTCGGCCAGCCGCAGGTCGAGTTGGAGCGCGACGAGCCGCTGCTGGACGCCGTCGTGCAGATCGCGCTCGATACGGCGCCGGGAGGCGTCCCCGGCGGCCACCACGCGCGCGCGTGAAGCGGTCAGCTGGTCGCGGCTGTCGGCGTTGGCGATGGCGGTCGCGACCAGCTCGGTGAAGTCCGCCAGCCGCGACTCGGTCCCCTCGGGCAACGTGTCCAGCGCGGAGGCGGCGACGACGAAGCCCCACAGCCGGTCGTCCACGACGATGGGCGCGGCCACGGCTCGGCCGACCCGGGCCGCCTGCCGGGTCCGGGTCACCTCCATCAGCGCCTCGTGGGCCGCGGCCCGGCGCACCTCGCGCGTGGCCTCCTCGGGCTCCTCGGGTATCCAGTGCACGGTCCCCAGGACCGTACGGCTGCCGTCGGGTTCGTTGCGCAGCACGGCGGCGTTGGTGCTCAGCAGGTCGCCGACCTCCCGCGCCACCTTCGAGAACACCTCGGAGGGCGGGGCGCCGTGTGCCACGCGGGTGGCGACCCGGCGCAGCGCGGCCTGTTCCTCGGCGGCCCGGCGCCGCTCGGTGACGTCGCGGGCGGCGGCGTAGATGAGGCCCTCCTCGGGGACCGGCCGGGCGCTCCACTGCAGCCAGCACTCGCTGCCGTCGGCGCGCAGGTAGCGGTTCTCGAACTCGGCCAGTTCGACGCCGACCGCCAGCCGTTCGAGGGCCGCGCGGGTGCCGGCTCGGTCCTCCTCGTGCACGAACTCGATGTACGGCTTGGACAGAAGCGTTTCTCCCGAGTAGCCGAGGGTGCGCTCGAACGCCGGGTTGACCCGCTTCAGATAGCCGTCGAGCCCCGAGATGCACAGCAGGTCGAGGGAGAGGTTGAAGATGCTCTCCAGTTCCCGCTCGGCCTTCCTGCGCCGGCCGTGCGCGGCCGCGAAGGACGCCATGGTTCCGTTCATGCCGCCCAGCAACTGGGCCCAGGTGCCGAGGAAGGAGCCGACGTCGGCGCGGTGTCCGAGCCGGTTGTCGTCGATCGCGGTGTTCATGGAACGGATCTCGGCGGCCAGTCGTTCAGTGGTCACACGCAGTGCGCGGAACGTGTCGGCGACGTCCCCGAGTTCGTCGCGTCCCGCGTACCGGATGTCGTACGACAGATCGCCGTCCGACAGCGCCCGCGCGCCCGCGGAGACCTCGCTCAGCGGCCGGGTGATCGAGCGGCTGAGGGCCAGGGCGAGGACCGTGACGACGCCGAGGACGGTGAGTGAGAGGGCCAGGTCGCGCACCGCCCGGGTCCGCGCGGTGTGCAGGTCGTGCGCGGCCGTGCGGGCGAGTTCGCGTGCGGCCCGGTCCTGGACGGCGCGCAGCGACTGGACGCGCGCCCCGGAGGCGGCCAGCCAGCTGTCGTACGAAGGCCGGCGGGAGGTCTGCGGGTCGGCGGCGGTGAGCAGGTCGCGGACCTTGCGGACGGTCCGGCCGGGCGCCTCGAACTGGATGGTGTACACCTCGGCCCACAGCCGGTCGGAGGTGTTCTGCCGGAACTCCCGCAGCTGGGCCTCCTCCAGGGCGGGCCAGCGCCCGGCGGCGGCCGCGCTGCGTCCGGCGGGGGCGTCGAGCAGGATGGCCACCTCGGCACGCTCGCGTTCGCCGGCCTCGATGGCCTCCAGCAGCGCGACATGGGCGTCGGCCGCGCGGCCCGCCGCTCTGGTGGGACGCCCGGACTCCAGGCCGGCGACGGTGTCGAGCAATTGGTTCTCGACCGACTGGTAGCGCTGTACGACGTCCGGGGCGGTCAGCGAGCCGGTGCCGGTCTCCACGCGCACGGCGTGCAGTTGACGGCTGACGGCGTCGAGTTTGCCGACGACATCGGAGTGCGGCCAGGAGTTGGCCCGGTCGGCGGCGCGCAGCAGCACGCGGTCGGTGGTCCGCTCGGCCGCGGAGCGCTCGGCCGTGGCGGCCCTTCCTGGGCGCAGCCTGGCCAGTACGGCCGCGATGCGCTCACCGGCGACGGCATCGGAGACCTCGGTGGTCGCGAACGACACCCCGGTCGCCTGGTCGAAGCGGTCCAGTGTGCGCGCCTCCTCGCCCTGGCCGACGGCGCTGAACGCGGTGAAGACCAGCATGCCGGTCACCGGCAGCAGCACGAGCAGCGTCAGCTTGCGGCCGACGCGGAGGCGGGCGAGGAAGGGGGTGCGGCCCTGCCGGGAACGGGACTTGGGCGCCGTAGACCTTTGTCTTCGCAAGGGCGGGGGGCGACGCACGGCCGGTCCTCAGCGTCCGGTGGGCGGGTAGTGCTGGTGGTCGGCCAGGTCCTTGTCGACGGCCCTGGCGGCCCGGTCGAGCTCGGTGTCGGCCGGGGCGCGGTCGAGGAGGATCCGCGCGAAGGCCCTGTGGAAGGCGACACCGCTGCGGCCCTCGTCGAAGGCCCGGTCGTCCTCGTCGGGGTCGACGAGGCCCGCCTCGGCCCGGCCCTGCACGGTCTTGAGCGCTGCGACGGCCTGCGGAGCGTTCAGGAAGCCGTCCGCCGTCCGGCAGTTCTTCGGATCGATGAGGTCACCTCCCGCCGACCACACCGCGGGCGCGGCGCCCGGTGCCCCACTTTGCGGAGTTTCCTCAGGATGCCCGTGAACTCGTCGGCGGTCCAGGCGTCCCCGGTGCCCTTGGGGATGCGGACGTCGGCGGCCGGGGTCATGGGCCCTGTTGCGGATAGCCGTCGTGGGCCGCGAGGTCCTTGTCGATGCGGTCGGCCGCCTGATCGAGGGTGCTCTCGACCGGGGCCCGGTCGAGGATGATCTTCCTGAAGGCCCAGGAGAACGCGTCGGTGATCGCCGGATAGGCGGGAGTCTGAGGGCGCGGCCGGGCCACCCCGCTGCGCAGTTGCTCGATGTAGAGGTGCTCGGGGCCGTTCGGGCCGTACTGCGTGGAGAGCTTCACCGCACTGTTCGTAGCCGGGATGGCACCGTTGGCCACGGTCATCCGGTGGACCTGCTCCGGCTTCAGCAGGAAGGCGAGGAACCGCCAGACCGCGTCCCCGTCGGCCTCGCCGGCCGGTACGCCCCACTGCCAGGACCCCATCCCCGTGACTGTGCCCTTTCCGAAGTCGGGCAGCGGCACGATCCCCACGTCGTCGGGGAACGCCTCCGTGTAGTCGCCGTAGACCCAGTGCCCCAGCCAGGAAATGACACTGCGTCCCTCGACGAACGCCCGGTCGTCCTTGCCCGGGTCGACGAGACCCTCCTTGACCCAGCCCTGGATCGTCGTGAGTGCCTTCACGGTCGCGGGGCTGTTGAGATAGCCGTCGGCCGTCCGGTAGCTCTTCGGGTCGATGAGGTCACCTCCCGCCGACCACACCGCGGGCGCGAAGCCGTACGTGGGCCACTCGTCGCCGGGCTTGATGGAGTAGAGGTAGAGGTCGAGCGGCGTCCGGTAGCCCTGCTTGCGCAACCGGTGCAGGATGCCCGTGAACTCGTCGGCGGTCCAGGCGTCCCCGGCGCCTTCGGGGATACGGATGCCTGCCTTCCGCAGCACCGACTTGCGCACGTAGAGGCCCATGCCGGAGTCGAAGGTGCCGACGCCCCAGAGCTGTCCCGCGTACGTGCCCTGCCGGCGGATCGAGGGCAGCAGATCGGCCCGGAGAGCGGCCGGCACACAGGAGCCGATCGGCCTGATCTTGCCGGACCAGGCGTAGCTGTAGAGGTTCGGTCCGTCGAAGTCGAGCAGGTCGGGCAGGTCGCCGCTGGCCGCGGCGGAGTCGACGAGCTCGCGGTAGGGCCTGCGTCCGGGAAGGGAGACCAGTTCGACCCGAACCTGGTGCTGAGCCTTGTTGAACTCCTTGACCTGGCTGCGCAGGGTGCCGATCTCGCTGCTCTGCTCGGAGTGGAACCACACCGTGATGTGCGCGACGCCTTCGATCTTCCCGTCGCAGGTCGTGTCGCTACGGGGCTGTTTCGTCTCGCCGCCCCCGCTCCCACCGCATCCGGCCAGCAACAGGGCGGTTGCCGACAGCCCCGAGACCAGAATCCTGCTGAGCGACGCATGCATGGCACACCCCCACTCGACCGGACGTTCGGCCATCCCCAGGGCGCGCTCATGCTACCGCCGGTGACGTGCCGCTGCGCGGGGTAACCGTCAACTCGCCGGTTCGGCACAGGCCTTCAGCACATTCCAGCTGACAGGTACCGCGCGCCCCCGAGTCTTTCCGGCTAGCTGGAAAGCGCAATCAACCGCCGATTGGGACGCTGTCCGCATGTCCATGCGCTGTCTTCTCGTCGATGACAGCATCCGGTTCCTGGAGGCCGCTCGTACCCTGCTCGAACGCGACGGCATACCTGTCGTCGGCATGGCCTCGACGGGTGCGGAAGCGCTCGCGCGGGCGGCCGAACTGGCCCCCGACATCGTCCTGGTGGACCTCGACCTCGACGGCGAGAGCGGCTTCGACGTCGCGGCCGAACTGGCCGGCCGGGTCACCTCCGTCATCATCCTGATCTCCACGCACTCCCTCGATGACTTCCAGGAACTGGTCGCCGTCAGTCCGGCCCGCGGCTTCCTGCACAAGTCCGACCTGTCCGCACGGGCGATCAGGGAGGTCCTCGGCAACGACGGTACGGCCGCGCCGACTTGAGGCCGCTGATCGGGTCTCGGCCAGGAGCACGATGCTGTTGCGCATCAGGTGTTGTCGGGACTTGGTCAACACGCTTCAATGCGGGGGAACTCGGGGCCGTGAACGACGGCGTACGGATGTGAAGACTCCCCGGCGCCGACGGGGTGGCCCCTGAACCCAGCGCGAAGCCGGCCCGACCAGCCGTAGCGAGCATTCACAGAAAGGCCCCTGCATGCCGCACGTCACACAGCACGCGGACGTCGCCGCCGTCGTCACCGCGGAACTGGACTCGGCCCTGCGAGGCGGCCCCTTCCATGTCGCGCTGCGCGCCGCCATCGCCGCCCGCGGGCTGCCACTGCAGCGCGTGCAGCACCATCTGTCCCGCTACGGCGTCAAGGTCGGCGTCACCAGCCTGAGTTACTGGCAGCAGGGTGCCCGCCGCCCGCAGCGCCCCGAGTCGCTGCGCGCCGTACGCGCGCTGGAGGAGATCCTGCAGCTGCCGGAGGAGTCCCTGATCCGGCTGCTCGCCGAGACCGACGAACACGCCTCGGGGCAGCGGCCCGCGGCCCGCTCCTACCGCTCCCTGGTGCAGGCCTCCGACGTCCTCGACCGCATGCTGTCCGAACTGGACCTGCCACCGGACGGCGGGCTGCACACCCTCGGCCACCACGAGCGGGTACGGATAGGGGCGCGCCGTGAGCTGGCGGGGCGCGAGTCGCATCACATCGTGCGCGCCCACAAGGACGGCGTCGACCGCTTCGTGGCCGTCCACCACGGCGACCCGGACTGCGCGCCGGAACGCATGCGGGTGCACGCCCTGGAGAACTGCCGCACGGGACGCGTGCGCGTGCACCACGACACCGGTGTCCTCGTGGCCGAGCTGCTCTTCGACACCCGGCTGCGGGCCGGCGACACCTTCCTCTTCCGCTACGGCGTCGACGACGGCACGGGCGGTGTCTCCCGCGAGTACGTCCGCGGTTTCGGCCCGGCGGGCGGGCAGTACGCGCTCCAGGTCCACTTCGACGAACGCGCCCTCCCGATTCGCTGCCACCGCTTCGCCCAGCACTCCCCGGCGGCCCCTCGCAGCGGCCGCCAGGAACTCCCCCTCAGCGGCCTCCACCGCTCGGTCCACCTCGTCGAACCACGGGTGCGGACGGGGGTTGTGGGGATCGGGTGGGACTGGGAGTGAGCCTGGGGTGAGGGCTGCTGTCCAGGGCCGGCTTGCGTAGCCCGGTGCCCGGCTCGGCGTGGTCGGTCTGGTCGCGGAGGGACGTAAACGCTTACGCAAGCGTTTACGTGTGCGCTCGGATGGGATACGTTCCCCGCCGGAGGGTCTGCGCCGAGGTGTCCACACCGGACCGAGGGGTTGGCGCCGAGCAGGAGAGGGGACCGTATGGCCACCATGGCCGACGTCGCGCGGAGCGCCGGTGTGTCCGTGGCGACCGTCTCGCACGTCGTGAACGACACCCGCCCCGTCCTCCCCCGCACCCGCCAGGCCGTCCTGGACGCGATAGACCGCCTCGGCTACACCCCCAACACGCTCGCCCGCTCCCTGGTGACCTCCCGCACCCGCTCCATCGGGCTCGCGGTCTCGGCGATCAGCAACCCGTACTTCACGGAGATCCTCCAGGGTGTGGAGGCCGGCGCCCTGGAACACGGCTACAGCCTCCTCATCGCCGACCCGCACGACGACCCCGACCACGAGCGCAAGGTCGTCCAGCTGCTGCACGAACGCCGGGTGGACGGCATGATCGTCGCCCCCTCCGCCGACCCGCGCGAACTCCTCGCCTACCTCGGCCGCCACGAGGTCCCGGCCGTCTTCCTCGACCGGCTCGTCGATCCCCCGGCCGCCGGTGGCACGCCCCGCTACGACCAGGTCTGCGCCGAGAGCACCGGACCCACCGCCCGGCTCGTCACCCACCTCGCCGAACTCGGCCACCGCCGCATCGCCCTCGTCGCCGGTCTGCCCGGGCTCAGCACCACCCGCGAACGCATCGCCGGCTACCGGCACGGCCTGGCCACCGCCGGCCTCGCCCACGACGAACGCCTCGTGGTGCACGGCGACTCCGCCTCGGCCGGCGCCGAACAGGCCACCGCCGCCCTGCTCTCCCTCACCGCCCCGCCCACCGCCCTCGTCACCGCCAACAACGCGATGACCATCGGTGCGCTGCGCGCCCTGCGCGACCGCGGCCTGTCCGTGCCCGACGACATCGCCCTGTGCTGTTTCGACGACTTCGCCTGGGCCGACCTGTTCTCACCCCGGCTCACCGCGATCGCCCAGCCCAGCAGGGAGATCGGCGCCCAGGCGGTACGGGTGCTCCTGGACCGCCTGGGCGAACCGGATCGCCCCGGCCGCACGGTACGACTCCCGTGCTCGTTCGTGCACCGAACGTCGTGCGGGTGCCCGGAGGGGCACCAACAGCCCCAGACGTCCGAGCAGTTCGAGCAGTTCGACTAGCTAGAGCAGTCCCAGTAGTCCAAGCAGTCCCAGCAGTTCAAGAAAGGAACGTCTCGTGATCGTCGTCGCCGGTGAGGCCCTGATCGACCTGGTACCGCAGGGCACGGGTGCCCTCGCGGGGCTGCAGCCGGCACTCGGCGGCGGCCCGTACAACACCGCCGTGGCCCTCGGCCGCCTCGGCTCCCCCACCGCTTTCTGCTCCCGCACCTCGCGGGACGCCTTCGGCGAGGCCCTGCTCGACGGGCTCCGCCGGGCCGGCGTGGACGTCTCCGCCGTGCAGCGCGGCGCGGAACCGACCACGCTCGCGGTCGCCACCCTCGACGGGAACGGCTCGGCCTCCTACTCCTTCTACGTCGACGGCACCGCCGACCGGCTGTTCACCGCCCCCGAGGCGCTCCCCGCCGAGACGCGGGCCGTGTCCTTCGGCACCTGCTCACTCGTCCTGGAACCGGGGGCGACCGCCTATGAGGGCTTGCTGCGGACCGCTGCCGCCCAGGGTGTGTTCACCGCGCTCGACCCCAACGTCCGGGCGGGCCTGATCCCCGACGCCGACGCCTACCGGGCCCGGTTCGGGAGCTGGCTGCCCTCGGTGTCGCTGCTCAAGCTCTCCGAGGAGGACGCCCAGTGGCTGGGCGGCACCCCGCGCGACTGGCTGGCCGCCGGCCCCGCGGCCGTCGTGATCACCCACGGCGGCGACGGTCTCACCGCGTTCGTCCGAGGCGGGGCCGTGTACCCCGTGCCGGGCGAGAAGGTCGACGTCGTCGACACGATCGGTGCCGGCGACACGGTGAACGCGGCCCTGCTGCACGGCCTGTCCACCTGGGACGCCCTGTCCGAGGAGGCGCTCCTCGACCTGGGCACGGACGGCTGGACCCGTCTGTTGCGGTTCGCGGCACGCGCGGCGGCGATCACGTGTTCCCGCGCGGGAGCCGAGCCGCCGTACGCCTCTGAGGTGGGCGAGGTGTAGAGGCGGTTCGCCTCGCAGGGGCGCCCGTCCGTCAGCCGCTCACCGCGCGCAGCGCGCCCGGTAGGCGCCCGTTGAGACGGTCGAGGGCCGTGGCCGTGGCTTCGTCGGCCGGGATGTGCACGACCAGGCGCTGGCCCTCGTCCGGCAGCGCGAGCGTCTCGTACGACAGGCGCAGGCGTCCGGCCTCGGGGTGGTCGACGAGTTCGGTGCCGGAGCGGGCGGGCAGGGCCGGGGCGGCGGCGAGCCGCTCGCTGAACGACGCTCCCGCCGTCGCCGTCAACTCCTCGGCCAGCGCGGCGACATGGGGCTCGTGCAGCGAGGCCTCGTGGCGGAGATGGGCGATCTGCTCGTCGGCGAGTCGGTCCCAGCCGGGGTACGCGGCGTGAGCACGGTCGTCGGTGAACAGGTACCGGACGAGGTTGGGCGGGTCGCCGTCGAGCAGGCCCAGCGGGCGGGCGTAGCGCTCATACCCCCTGGTGTGGGCCACGATGTCGCCGATCCAGTTGAGCAGGACGGCTGGTGCGGGCTCCAGGCGGTCGAGGAGTGCCTGGACGGTCGGTCGTACCGTGCGGACGGGGGCGGTGGCGGCCGACTGGCAGAGGACCTTGTCCTCGCCGTGTGCCTTGGCCAGTCGGCGCAGCAGTATGTTGTCCGTCGTCGACAGCCGCAGGGCGTCGCCGAGCGCGATGAGCACCTGGGGTGAGGGATTGCGGTCACGCCCCTGTTCGAGCCGGGTGAGGTACTCGACGCTGATGCCGGCGAGCGTGGCCAGCTCGGCGCGGCGCAGCCCGGGAGTGCGGCGACGGGAGCCCGCGGGCAGGCCCACTTCCGCGGGGGTGACCGCTTCTCGGCGGGTGCGCAGGAAGGTGCCCAACTCGTTGTCGCTCACCGCTCGAACGTACAACGCGTGCCGTCGCGGAGGGTGTCCCTGTCACTACCACTCTTCACCCGGCCTCCCTCCCCCGACGCGGAACTCGCAGGGTGGGGACATGACTTACGACAACCCCGCGGACTCCGCCGCCACTTCCGTCTCCGCTCTGCCGCTCGCGCCCGGCGAGTGGGAACTCGACCCGCTGCACTCGGCCGTCAACTTCACCATCCGGCACCTCGGGATCGCCAAGGTGCGCGGCCGGTTCACCGAGTTCGGGGCCGGGCTTTCCGTCGGCGGGACGGCCGACGAGGTGCGGGTGAGCGCCGAGATCGCTCTTGCCTCTATTGACACCGGGAACTCCGACCGGGACGCGCACACCCGCTCGCCCGAACTGCTCGACGTGGAGAAGCGGCCGACGATGTCCTTCCGCTCCACGCGCGTGTCCGGGCAGGGCGAGGACTGGTCGATGGAAGGGGACCTGACCATCGGGGACGTGACCCGCCCGGTCACGCTCGCCGTCGAGTTCGGCGGGGCCGTGGACTCCCCTGTGGATCAGAGGAAGCACGCCGGGTTCGAGGCGACGGGTGAGATCCGGCGCAGCGACTACGGGCTGGATTTCGGAGCCGGGTTTCTCGGTGATGTTGTCAAGGTTCATCTGGACATGCAGTTCGTGGAACCCGTCGGACCGCAGGGCCAGGGTGGCTGATGGTGGAACGAGCGGCGCCCCGCGGGGAGTTCCCGCGGGGCGCCGCTTTTTTCTGGATTTGTTCGGCCTCGTGGCTCGTGCGCCTCAGGCCTTCCGCGCCCGCGTCGTCTTCTTCGCCGGGGCCGTCTTCTTCGCAACCGCGGCCGCCTTCTTCGCGGCCGTGTTGTTGGCGGCCCTGGCCGTCGTGGTCTTGGCCGTCGCCGTCTTCTTCGCCGTCGACTTGGCCGCGACCGTCTTCCTGGCCGGGGCCTTGCGCGGGGCCTTCACCGAGGTCGCGTCGCTGATCCGGTCGGCGCCGAGGATCTCCCGCAGGAACTTGCCGGTGTGGCTGGCCGGAACCCCGGCGACCTCCTCCGGCGTGCCCTCGGCGACGACGAGTCCGCCGCCCGCGCCGCCCTCGGGGCCCATGTCGACGACCCAGTCGGCGGTCTTGATCACGTCGAGGTTGTGCTCGATGACGATGACCGTGTTGCCCTTGTCGACCAGTCCGGACAGGACCTTCAGCAGCTTGCTGATGTCCTCGAAGTGCAGACCCGTGGTCGGCTCGTCCAGGACGTACACCGTGCGCCCGGTGGAGCGCTTCTGCAGCTCGCTGGCGAGCTTCACACGCTGCGCCTCACCACCGGACAGGGTGGTCGCCGACTGGCCGAGACGGACGTAGCCGAGACCGACGTCGTTGAGTGTCTTGAGGTGACGGTTGATCGCCGGGACGGCCTCGAAGAAGTTCATGGCCTCTTCGATGGGCATGTTCAGGACCTCGGCGATGGACTTGCCCTTGTAGTGGACCTCCAGGGTCTCCCGGTTGTACCGGGCGCCGTGGCAGACCTCGCACGGGACGTAGACGTCCGGGAGGAAGTTCATCTCGATCTTGATGGTGCCGTCGCCCGCGCAGTTCTCGCAACGGCCGCCCTTGACGTTGAAGGAGAAGCGGCCGGGCAGATAGCCGCGGACCTTCGCCTCGGTGGTCTCGGCGAACAGCTTGCGGACGTGGTCGAAGACGCCTGTGTACGTCGCCGGGTTGGAGCGCGGGGTGCGGCCGATGGGCGACTGGTCGACGTGTACGACCTTGTCGACGAGGTCGTCGCCGTCCACGCGCGTGTGGCGGCCGGGCACGCTCCTCGCGCCGTTCAGCTCACGGGCCAGGTGCGTGTACAGGATGTCGTTGACGAGCGTCGACTTGCCGGAGCCGGACACGCCCGTGACGGCCGTGAACACGCCCAGCGGGAAGGACACGTCGATGTCCTGGAGGTTGTTCTCCCGGGCGCCGTGCACCGTGAGCCGGCGGGTCGGGTCCTGCGGGCGCCGGATGTCGGGCAGCGGGATCGACTTCTTGCCGGACAGGTACTGACCGGTCTGCGACTCGGCGTTGACGAGCAGTTCCTTGAGGGAGCCGCTGTGCACGACCTTGCCGCCGTGCTCGCCCGCGCCGGGGCCGATGTCGACGACCCAGTCGGCGACCTTGATGGTGTCCTCGTCGTGCTCGACGACGATGAGCGTGTTGCCCATGTCGCGCAGGCGGACCAGGGTCTCGATCAGCCGGTGGTTGTCGCGCTGGTGCAGACCGATGGACGGCTCGTCGAGGACGTACAGGACGCCGACGAGACCGGAGCCGATCTGGGTGGCCAGGCGGATGCGCTGGGCCTCGCCGCCGGAGAGGGTGCCGGCCGCGCGGTTGAGCGAGAGGTAGTCCAGGCCGACGTCGACCAGGAAGCGCAGCCGTTCGTTGACCTCCTTCAGTACGCGCTCGGCGATCTTCTTGTCGCGGGCGTTGAGCTTCAGCTCGCCCAGGAAGTCCGCGCAGTCGCTGATGGACATCGCGGAGACCTCGGCGATCGACTTCTCCATGATCGTGACCGCGAGGACGATCGGCTTCAGGCGTGTGCCCTCACAGGTGGGGCAGGGCACCTCGCGCATGTAGCCCTCGAAGCGCTCGCGGCTGGAGTCGCTCTCGGCCTCGCTGTGCCGGCGCTTCACGAAGGGGACGGCGCCTTCGAAGGGCGTCGTGTACACGCGCTCGCGCCCGTACCGGTTGCGGTAGCGGACCTCGATCTGCGTCTTGTGGCCGTAGAGGAGGGCTTTCTTGGCGCGCTGCGGCAGGCCCGCGAAGGGGATGTCCGTCCGGAATCCCAACGCGTCCGCGAGGGCTCCGATCAGACGGCCGAAGTAGTCCTTGGTGTGCCCGTGCGACCAGGGGTGGATGGCGCCCTCGTCGAGGGACTTGTCCTCGTCCGGGACGATCAGCTCCGGGTCGACCTCCATGCGCGTGCCGATGCCGGTGCACTCGGGGCAGGCACCGAAGGGCGAGTTGAAGGAGAAGGAGCGGGGCTCCAGCTCCTCGAAGGACAGGTCGTCGTACGGGCAGTACAGGTGCTCCGAGAACATGCGCTCGCGCTCGGGGTCGTCCTCGGGGAGGTCGACGAAGTCGAGCACGACCATGCCGCCGGACAGCCCGAGGGCGGTCTCCACGGAGTCGGTGAGGCGCCGCTTGGCGGAGTCCTTCACCGTGAGGCGGTCGACGACCACCTCGATGGTGTGCTTCTCCTGCTTCTTCAGGGTGGGCGGGTTGGAGAGCTGGACGGTCTCGCCGTCCACCCGCGCGCGGCTGTAACCCTTGGTCTGGAGATCGGCGAAGAGGTCGACGAACTCACCCTTGCGCTCGCGCACCAGCGGCGACAGCACCTGGAAGCGGCTCCCCTCCGGCAGCTCCAGGACCCGGTCGACGATGGCCTGCGGCGACTGGCGCGAGATCGGGCGGCCGCACTGGGGGCAGTGCGGCTTGCCGATGCGCGCGAAGAGCAGACGCAGGTAGTCGTAGACCTCGGTGATGGTGCCGACCGTCGAGCGCGGGTTGCGCGAGGTCGACTTCTGGTCGATGGAGACGGCGGGCGACAGACCCTCGATGAAGTCGACGTCCGGCTTGTCCATCTGGCCGAGGAACTGGCGGGCGTACGAGGAGAGGGACTCCACGTAGCGCCGCTGGCCCTCGGCGAAAATGGTGTCGAAGGCCAGCGAGGACTTGCCCGACCCCGACAGGCCCGTGAAGACGATGAGCGAGTCGCGCGGCAGGTCGAGCGAGACATTCTTGAGGTTGTGCTCGCGCGCGCCACGGACGATGAGACGGTCGGCCACGCCGGTCCGCACCTTTCTTGGCTTGAGAGGAGTGACAGGGGCGAGGCCCCCGTGCTTTCTCAGACTAGGGGGAGCCACTGACAACGCCGGTCGGATTCCCGGGACGCATAACAATCCCCGGCGGTCCAGCATGCCCGACGCCGCCTCCGACCATATAGCACGCGCATTCGATTTACGGCACAGCTTCACCACCTTCACCCAAAGGTGTGGCGGGACTAGGGTCAGCACCATGATTGATCACGGTCATGACCTGGCGTCTGTACGTGACGCGACGGAACGGCTGCTCACCGCAGCGGCCAAACTGGACAACGCGTCGGCGGCCGAGCCGTCACGGCTGCCGGGCTGGACCCGCGGCCACGTCCTCGCCCACCTCGCCCGCAACGCGGACGCCCTCGTGAACGTCCTCGAGGGCCGTCCCATGTACGTCTCCGGCGACGCCCGCGACGCCGACATCGAGCGGGACGCCCCGCGCCCCCTCGACGTCCAGGTCGCCGACCTGCGCGAGAGCGCCGCCCGGTTCCAGGCGGCGGGGGCCGCGCCGGCGGACTGGTCGCGGACGGTGGAGCTGCGCAACGGCGTCACGGACTCCGCGTCCCGGGTGCCGTTCCGGCGCTGGGTCGAGGTGGAGCTGCACCATGTCGACCTCGGGATCGGATACGAGCTGGAGGACCTGCCGGCGGAATTCCGGGAGCGGGAGATCGACTTCCTCACGGAGCGCTTCTCGGGCCACCCGGACGTGGCGCCCACGCGTCTGACGGACGGCACGCGCGCGTGGCGGACGGGCCGGGAGGCCGACGCACCGGAGATCACCGTGACCGGCCCGTCCGCCGAGCTGCTGGGCTGGCTCGCCGGACGCCGCGACGGCTCCGCACTGAGCGTGGCGGGCGGCGCGCTGCCACAGCTTCCGCCGCTCTAGGCCGCCGGCCCCTGCGGTGGTCCGGGGGCGTACGCGGACGATTGCCGGGCCGCGGTCCCGCTATAGGCTGACCGCCATGACGTACAGCGGACAGGTGACGGTCGGCGGCCCGGCGGACGTGCACGAGCTCAAGGACCTGATGATCACCAAGATCGCGGTCGGCCCGATGGACAACAACGCCTATCTGCTGCGCTGCCGGGCCACCGACGAGCAGTTGCTGATCGACGCGGCCAACGACGCGGACACCCTGGTCGGGATGATCGGTGACGACGGTGTCGCCTCCGTCGTCACCACGCACCAGCACGGCGACCACTGGCAGGCCCTCGCCCAGGTCGTCGCGGCCACCGGCGCCCAGACGTACGCGGGCCGCGAGGACGCCCCGGGCATCCCCGTGCCGACCGACGTCCTCGTCGACGACGGCGACGTCATCCGGGTGGGGCGCGTGGAGCTCACCGCGCGCCACCTCGTCGGGCACACGCCGGGGTCGATCGCCCTCGTCTACGACGACCCGCACGGCCATCCCCATGTGTTCACCGGGGACTGCCTGTTTCCCGGGGGCGTCGGCAACACCCGTAAGGACCCGAAGGCGTTCGCCAGTCTGATCCACGACGTCGAGACGAAGATCTTCGATGTGCTCCCGGACGAGACCTGGGTCTACCCGGGCCACGGCAACGACACGACGCTGGGGGCGGAGCGACCGCAACTGCCGGAGTGGCACGCGCGCGGGTGGTGAACACCGGCGCGCGCGGCACCGGCACGCGCCCCGTGTGAAGCATTCACACGCGCCGGTGCCATGCGCGCGCTCGCGGCGCACCTTGTTGCGCAGTCAACTGGAAGCAGCCCCGCACAGGATGACGGCTCCTGCGCGGTACGGGCCGCCGGTCTTTCGATCCCCGCCCTCGGCCGGCGGCCCCGGCGTCCTGTCCGGAAACGGTTCACGGAACCCTGTCCTGAAAGCGCTCACGGGCCTCTGTCCGGAAAGTGTTCACAGGACTGCAACACAGGTTCCCAGTATGCGGACAATTGCGGTCGTGACCTCGACAAACAGGACGTCCGACTGCCACTCTCCCGCCATGCACCTCGCCCCTCGCGCCCTGCGCCGCGCCGTCGCCGCGGCCACCATAGCCCTCCTCGCCACGGCCGTCGGCTGCGCCCCGCAGCCCGAGGACAAAACGTCCGACACCGCTTCCGGCTCGACCGGGAACACCTGCGCCAAGGGCAAGTTGGCCACCCACACCTCCGGCAAGCTGACGATCGCCACCGACGAGCCGGCGTACGAGCCCTGGTTCAAGGACGACAAGCCGGCCAACGGCGAGGGCTTCGAGTCGGCGGTCGCCTATGCCGTGGCGAAGCAGCTCGGCTACGACAAGAGCGCCGTCGTCTGGCAGAGCGTGCCCTTCAACAAGGCCTTCGCTCCCGGTGTGAAGACCTTCGACTTCGACATCAACCAGGTCTCCATCAGCGCCGAGCGCAAGAAGGCCGTCGACTTCTCGTCCGGCTACTACGACGTGCGCCAGGCCGTCGTCGCGCTCAAGGGCAGCAAGGCCGCCAAGGCGACGAGCGTCGCCGACCTGAAGGGCCTCAAGCTGGGCGCCCAGGTGGGCACGACGAGCCTCAACTACATCAGCGACGTGGTGAAGCCGTCGCAGGAGGCGGCCGCGTTCTCCAAGAACGACCAGGCCGTCTCCGCGCTCAAGAACGGTCAGGTGGACGCCATCGTCGTCGACCTGCCGACCGCCTTCTACATCACCTCGGCCCAGGTGACGAACGCCGAGGTCGTCGGTCAGTTCGAGAACCAGGGCGGTACGCCCGAGCAGTTCGGGCTCGTCCTGGACAAGGGCAGCGACCTGACGTCGTGCGTGTCCTCGGCCGTGGACGCCCTGCGCGAGGACGGCACGCTGGCGAAGCTGGAGAAGCAGTGGCTCTCCGACGCCGTCGACGCTCCGGTGCTCAAGTGACGCTCGTGAAGGACGACTCCGGCCGGGAGAGCGGGGACGACAAGGGCGACATGCCCGGCGGGGACGACCCGTACGTCCCCTCCGAGCGGCGCCTGGACCGCGAACGGTACAAGCGCGCACGCGCGCGTAGAGCGACCGCGATAGCCGCCCTGTCGACCCTCATCACGGCCGCCGTCCTGTACGTCGTCGTGGTCAGCGCGCCGGGCTGGGAGCGCACCAAGGAGACCTTCTTCGATCCGCACTACGCGCGCGAGGCGCTCCCCAAGGTCCTCGAAGGGCTGTTGCTCAACATCCGTCTGCTGCTGATCTGCGGTGTGCTGGTCCTCGTGCTGGGCATGCTGATCGCCATCGCGCGCACCCTGCCCGGGCCGGTCTTCTTCCCCTTGCGGGCGCTGGCCGCCGCGTACACGGACTTCTTCCGGGGGCTGCCGCTCATCATCAACCTGATGATCGTGGTCTTCGGTGTGCCCGCGCTGCGGCTTCAGGGCGTGACGGTGGATCCGGTGTGGCTCGGCGGTACGGCGCTGACCCTGACGTACTCGGCCTATGTCGCCGAGGTGTTCCGCGCCGGCATCGAGTCCGTCCACCCCTCGCAGCGCGCCGCGGCCCGCTCGCTGGGGCTGACCAACCGGCAGGCCCTGCGCCACGTCGTGCTCCCCCAGGCGGTACGCCGGCAGGTGCCGCCTCTGCTGAACGACCTGGTGTCCCTCCAGAAGGACACGGGCCTGGTGTCGATCGGCGGCGCGGTGGACGCCGTGCGCGCGGCCGACATCATCGCCCAGCGCAGCCTGAACTACACGCCGTACATCGTCGCGGGCCTCGTGTTCGTGGCACTGACCATCCCGATGACCCGCTTCACGGACTGGGTGACGGCCCGGATGGACCGCCGGCGCGCCCAGGGAGGTGCGCTATGAGCGACGCGCCCGTGCTGCGCATGGAGTCCGTGCGCAAGACCTTCGGCGACTCCGTCGTCCTGCGGGACGTCGACCTGGAGGTCGCCCCGCACACGGTGACCGCCCTGATCGGCGCCTCCGGTTCCGGCAAGTCGACGCTGCTGCGGTGCGCCAACCTGCTGGAGGAGATCGACGACGGGGCGATCTGGCTGGACGGCGAGGAGATCACCGACCCGCGCGCCGACCAGGACGCGGTACGGCGCCGCATCGGCGTGGTCTTCCAGGCGTACAACCTCTTCCCGCACATGACCGTCCTGGACAACATCACGCTCGCCCCGCGGCGGGTGCACGGGGTGTCCCGGGAAGA
Source organism: Streptomyces sp. NPDC047081 (assembly GCF_040643775.1). Taxonomy (NCBI): domain Bacteria; kingdom Bacillati; phylum Actinomycetota; class Actinomycetes; order Kitasatosporales; family Streptomycetaceae; genus Streptomyces; species Streptomyces sp. NPDC047081. The sequence continues at coordinate 157,028 of NZ_JBEYUY010000008.1, forward strand.
GGCCGAGCAGCGGGCCAGGGAACTCCTGGAGCGGCTCGGGCTGGGCGGGAAGGCGGGCGAGTACCCGGACCGGCTCAGCGGCGGCCAGCAGCAGCGCGTGGCGATCGTGCGCGCGCTCGCCGTACGTCCCCGGCTGCTGCTGCTCGACGAGGTCACCGCCGCCCTCGACCCGGAGCTCGTCGGCGAGGTCCTCAACGTCGTGCGTGACCTCAAGGAGGACGGCATGACCATGGTGCTGGCCACGCACGAGATGGGCTTCGCTCGGGATGTCGCCGACCAGGTCTGCTTTCTGGACTCGGGGGTCGTGCTGGAGCGCGGAACCGCCGAGCAGGTCTTCGGCGACCCGCAGCAGGAACGCACACAGCGCTTCCTGCGGCGGATCGTGGAGGCGGGACGGCTGTAACAGCCGCCCGCCTGGTCGACGCCCCTTACGCGTCGGCCTGCGCCGCCCCCGCCAGCGCGGCCACCCGCTCCACGCCGAACACGTACCCCTGCACACCGCACCCCGCGATGACACCGTCGGCGCGCAGGGAGACGTAGGAGTGGTGCCGGAAGGACTCGCGCTGGTGGATGTTGGAGATGTGGACCTCCAGGACGGGCAGTCCGTCGCAGGTGTTGAGTGCGTCCAGAATCGCGACCGACGTGTGCGAGTAGGCGCCGGGATTGATCACGATGCCGCAGTGGTTCAGCCGCGCCTCGTGGATCCAGTCGACCAGCTCGCCCTCGTGGTTGGACTGGCGGAAGTCCACCGTGCCGCCGTGCGCGGCCGCCGCCTTGACGCACAGGGCCTCGACGTCGGCCAGCGTGTCCTTGCCGTAGATCTCCGGCTGGCGCTGGCCCAGCAGGTTCAGGTTGGGCCCGTTGAGGATCATGATCGGGGCGTTGGCCAGGGTGCGGGGCACGGTTCCTCCGGTCCGGTGCGGGTGGGCGGCTCAGCCCCGGTTTATCACGATGCGCCGGCCGCGGTACGCCCCGTACCCTCCCCGCATGACGACGCCCGCGTACCCGCCCAAGCCCGCACCCGGCGACCGCGTCGCCGTCGTCTCGCCCTCCGCCGGACTCCCGGGGCTCTTTCCGCGCCCCTATGAACTCGGCCTGGAGCGGCTGCGGAAGGAATACGGGCTCGAACCGGTCGAGTATCCGGCGACGCGCAGGATGGGCTCGACGCCGCAGGAGCGGGCCGACGACCTCCACGCCGCGTTCGCCGACCCGGGCATCAAGGCGGTGATCGCGTCGATCGGCGGCGACGACCAGATCACCGTACTGCCGCTGCTGGACCGGGAGTTGATCCGGTCGAACCCGAAGCCGTTCTTCGGCATGAGCGACAACACGAACCTGCTCGCCCTCCTGCACAACACCGGAATCGTCGGCTACCACGGCGGCAACGTGATGACGGCGCTCGGGCGACCCGTCGCCATGGCCCCGCTGACCGCCGAGTCCCTCCGGGCCGCACTGTTCACCTCCGGCGAGTACGAACTCGCGCCCGCCGAGCGCTGGACCGACGTCGACCGCGACTGGGCCGACCCCGCCACCTTCGACGCCGCACCGGAGACCCGGCCCGGCACCGGCTGGACCTGGGAGAACGCCGACCGCGTGGTCGAGGGCCGCAGTTGGGGCGGCTGCCTGGAGATCCTCGCCTGGCTCCTGATGGCCGACCGCGAGATCGCACACGATCCGAGCGCGTACGACGGCGCAGTGCTGTTCCTGGAGACCTCCGAGGAGCTCCCCGGCGCCACCGAGGTCTTCCGCACCCTACGCAACATGGGCGAACGCGGTCTCCTGCAGCGCTTCTCCGCGCTGCTGATGGGCCGCCCCAAGACCTGGTCCTTCGAGCACCCCAACGGCCCCGAGGAGGCGGCCCGTTACGCCGACGATCAACGCGAGGCCGTAAGACGGGCCATGCACATGTACTCCCCCACCACCCCGATCGTCTTCGACGTGGACTTCGGCCACACCGATCCACAACTCGTCATCCCGTACGGCGGTCTCGTCCGTGTCGACGGTCCCGCCCGGCGCATCACCGTCACGTATTGACGCGGCCCCGGCGCGCCCACGCGCCCCCGTAACCCGCGGTCACCGTGGGTAGTTGACGCGGCATGCACGACGTACGCACCGTAAGGGCACCCTCCATGCTGCGGCTCGCGGCGGCCTCGCTCGCCGGGACGGCCATCGAGTTCTACGACTTCTTCGTCTACGGGACCGCGGCCGCACTGGTCCTCGGGCCGCTGTTCTTCCCGACGTTCTCGCAGATGGCCGGGACGCTGGCGGCGTTCGCGACCTTCGGGGTCGGGTTCGTGGCGCGGCCCCTGGGGTCGGTGCTGTTCGGGCACATCGGGGACCGGCGCGGGCGACGGCCGGTCCTCGTCGCCTCACTGCTGCTGACCGGCGCGTCCACGGTCGCGGTCGGCTGTGTGCCGACGTACGACACGATCGGTGTGATGGCGCCCGTGCTGCTCCTGGTCCTGCGGTTTCTGCAGGGGCTGGGGCTCGGCGGGGAGTGGGGCGGGGCCGTGCTGCTGACCGCGGAGCACGCGCCCGCCGAGCGGCGTGCCCTGTGGTCGAGTTTCCCGCAGGTCGGGCCCGCGCTCGGGTTTCTGCTCGCCAACGGGGTGATGCTGGCGCTGTCGGCGTCGCTGTCCGAGGCGCAGTTCGCCGCGTGGGGGTGGCGGGTGCCGTTCTGGATGGCCGGGGCCCTGGCCGCGGTGGGGCTGTGGCTCCGGTCGTCGCTCGCCGAGAGCCCCAGCTTCCTCGAAATCGACGACCACGCGCGCGTGCCGCTCGCGGAGGTCGTGCGCGACCACTGGCGGCTCGTCCTGCTGACGGCCGGGGCGCTGGCGGTCGGGTACGCGATCTTCTACGCCGTCACGACCTGGTCCCTCGCCTACGCGACGGAGCGGCTCGGGGTGAGCCGTACCGTCATGCTGACCTGCATCATGGCCGCCGTCGTGGTGAAGGGCGCGCTCACACCGCTGGCCGCGCTGCTCGGGGACCGGTTCGGGCGGCGCCCGATGTGCCTTGCCGGGTGTGCCGCCGCCGTCCTGTGGATGTTCCCGACGGTCGCGCTGCTCGCCACCGGCCGGCCGCTGCCGATGTTCCTCGGCTTCCTGGGCGCGCTGCTCGCGTTCGTCGCGATGTTCGGGGTCATCGCCGCGTATCTGCCGGAGCTGTACGAGCCCCGGGTGCGCTGCACGGGAGCCGCCGTCGGCTACAACCTCGGCGGGGTGCTCGGCGGCGCGCTGACGCCGATCGCGGCGACGGCACTGGCCGAGCACGGCGGCCGGGTGCCGTGGGGCGTGGGCGCGTATCTGACGGGGATCGCGCTGCTGAGCCTGGGGTGCTTCGCGCTGCTGCCGGAGACACGGCCGGTGCCGGTGGGGGTGGTGGAGCCGGCCGCCGGGTGAGGACGGCGGACGGCGGGTCGCGGGCGGCACAAGCGTGGAGGCACGTTTCTGCTAAGGGTTGATCGCCAGCTCCAAGTACGCCGCGAACAGCACCAGATGGACGCCTCCCTGCAGCGGCGTGGCCCGGCCAGGCACGACCGTCAGCGAGCTGACGACCACCGTCAGGGCGAGCAGCACCATGTGGGTGGAGCCGAGGCCCAGGACGAGCGGGCCGGAGAGCCAAACGGAGGCCAGGGCGACCGCGGGGATGGTCAGGCCGATGCTGGCCATGGCCGAGCCGAGCGCGAGGTTCAGGCTGGTCTGGACACGGTCGCGGCGGGCGGAGTGCAGGGCGGCGATGGTCTCGGGGAGCAGCACCAGCAGGGCGATGATCACACCGACGACGGCGTGGTGCAGTCCGGCGGCCTCGACGCCGGACTCGATGGTGGGCGACACTCCCTTGGCCAGGCCGACCACGCCGATCAGCGCCAGGCCGAGCAGGCCGAGGCTGATCCAGGCGGTGCGGCCGGACGGCGCGTCGGCGTGGTCGTCCGCGGTGATGACATCGCCCTGGCGGGTGATGGGGAGGAAGTAGTCACGGTGCCGCACGGTCTGGGTCGCGACGAACAGGCCGTACAGGATCAGGGACGAGATCGCGGCGAAGGTGAGCTGTACGCCGGAGAACTCCGGGCCCGGCTTGCTGGTGGTGAAGGTCGGCAGCACCAGGCTGAGCGTGGCCAGGGTGGCGACGGTCGCGAGGGCGGCGCCGGTGCCCTCGGGGTTGAAGAGCGCGGTGCCGTGGCGCAGGGAGGCGACGAGCAGGCAGATGCCGACGATGCCGTTGCAGGTGATCATCACGGCGGCGAAGACCGTGTCCCGGGCCAGCGTCGAGCTCTTGTCGCCGCCGTCGGCCATCAAGGTGACGATCAGGGCGACCTCGATGATCGTGACGGCGACCGCGAGCACGAGGGAGCCGAACGGCTCGCCGACCCGGTGGGCCACGACCTCGGCGTGGTGAACGGCGGCCAGTACAGCCCCCGCGAGGACCAGCGTCACCAGCGCGACGACCGCGCCCGGCAGATCCCGCCCCCAGGTGAAGGCCAGCAGGACGACCGCCAGGACCGGCACGAGGAGCGTCCACTGGGTGGTGAGCGACCTGAGCCGAGCGATCATGACGCGATCCTCGCAGAGGGGCTCAGGCCCCGCATTCCGGCTTTGCGGGGCCTGACGCACGTCACTTGAACTCGGTCATCCCTTCCAGGTCGCAGTCGGTGAAGGACGGCGGCCGGGTACACAGTGCAGCCATCCGCTGCGCGAACTCGGTGGTCTCGGGGGCGTCGCTGTTGGCCATGGCCTCCTCGTAGGAGTTGAACTCCATGACCACGAGGTAGTGGTTCGGCTGGTTGCGGTCCTTGAGGACGAGGCGGTGCGTGGGACCGCCGCTGCGGCCGGCGAAGCGCTCGTCCATCTCCTCGGCCAGCTTGCGCATCTCGTCGAAGCGGTCGGACTCGAAGTCGATGATCTGCACGAACTTGGTGGGTGCGTCCACGGATTCCTCCGCCCGGTCGTGGCTCTCCCGGGGCGGGAGTGCTCACCACCCAACGAAGCACCGGGAGCGGTGGTCGGCAATTCATCCTGGGTCGCTCCCGGTGCTGGTTGTTCCTACGTCTGTCGTGGTCAGGCCTGGATGCTGTCCTTCGGAGCGCCTTCGCTCGACGTCTGCGCCGCATCCTGAGCCGCCTGCTTCCTCGACGCCCGGAGGCTGGTGATCGTGGTGACGATCAGGACCGAGCAGATGACGCCGAGGGAGACCGGGATGGAGATCTCCGGGACGTGGACGCCGGACTCGTGCAGCGCGTGCAGCACCAGCTTGACGCCGATGAACCCGAGGATGATCGACAGGCCGTAGCTGAGGTGGACCAGCTTCTTGAGCAGGCCGCCGATGAGGAAGTACAGCTGGCGCAGGCCCATCAGGGCGAAGGCGTTCGCGGTGAAGACGATGTACGGGTCCTGGGTCAGGCCGAAGATCGCGGGGATGGAGTCGAGCGCGAACAGGACGTCCGTGGTGCCGATCGCGAGCATCACGACGAGCATCGGGGTCATGACCCGCTTGCCGTTCTGCTGGATCCACAGCTTGGTGCCGTGGTAGCGGTCGGCGACCCCGAACCTGCGCTCGGCGGCCTTGAGCAGCTTGTTCTCTTCGAACTCCTCGTCGTCCTCGTCGGACCGGGCCTCCTGGATGAGCTTCCAGGCGGTCCAGATCAGGAAGGCGCCGAAGATGTAGAAGACCCACGCGAAGCTGGCGAGGATGGCTGCGCCCGCGGCGATGAAGACCGCCCGCAGGACCAGGGCTATGAGGACACCGACGAGCAGCACCCGCTGCTGGTACTGCGAGGGCACCGCGAACTTCGCCATGATCAGGACGAAGACGAAGAGGTTGTCGACGCTCAGCGACTTCTCGGTGATGAAGCCCGCGAAGAACTCGCCGCCGGCCTGGCCGCTGCCGAAGACGAGCAGGCCGAGCCCGAAGAGTCCGGCGAGGGCGATCCAGACGACCGTCCAGATTCCGGCTTCCTTGATGGACACGTCGTGCGGCTTGCGGCCGATGAAGAAGTCGACCGCGATCAGCGCCGCCAGGCCCACGATCGTCAGGACCCAGAGGGTCGGGGAAACATCCATGTGCGCCTCCGGCATTACGTAACGGCAGATGACCAGCGTCGTCGCGCTGCCGGAGGTCTCTTCCACCCACGGTGGGCCGACGCCCCGGGATCGGATCCGATCCGTATTGACGGGTACGCCGCAGTCGACAGGGAGTACTCCCCTCCGTGCCGGAAACGATACCCCAATCACCAAGGAAAGGTAAAGTGATTGGCAAAGAAAGGTCCAAATTCCCTGGTCAGAGGTTCTTTACGTGTACTTGGTGCGGGCCGCGGCCACCAAAGTGAGCACCTGCTGGAGCACCTGGCTGCCGGGCGGCACGAGCGCCGGCTCGTACGTCCACGCATGGCCGACCCACGGGTCGGCGAGGTGGTCGTCGGGCAGCGGGGTCAGTCGCAGCAGCGAACGCCACAGGGGGTCGAGCAAAGGCCCGTAGGCCGAGGCCTCCTCGCGGTCCGCGACCATCATCAGGTGGACGCCGACGGCCGGGCCCTCATCGGCTAGGTAGCGCAGCTGGTTCACGGCCCGGTCGTCGAAGCCGTGCGGGAAGTCGTTGACGATCAGCAGCTGCTGGGCCGTGTCGAAGCCGGGCGGAAGCGAGTCGGCCGCGCCGCCGCGCAGAGCCATCTGCACCAGGTCGACGCGCTGGGTGAGCCGGGTCAGGACGTCCGTCACCCCGGCGGCGCCCACGGCGGGCGGACCCGCGAGTACTCCGGTCCGCACCAGCGGCGCGAGGGCCTGGGCGCCCGAGCCGGCCGGGTCGACGACGTGCACGGTGAACTCGCCCGCCGGATAGACCGCGAGCAGCCGGGCGGCGAGCGCCACCGCCGTGGTCATCGCGAGGTGGCCGAGCGCGTGGGCATCGGCGTACGACTCGTCGAAGGACCCCGAGGTGCCGCTGTCGATCCACAGACCGCGCTCCAGCGGCAGCCGTACCAGCATCGGGATGCGCAGCAGCTCGCTCTCGGGCAGGTAGAGGTCGCCCAGGCGCAGTGCCATGGGGATCTCCATGGGGACGCGGTAGGCGTGCCACACGGGGTTGTCCCAGCGCGCGTACGCGGGCGGCAGCGCGGGCTCCACCACATCGGCCTCGGCGGTGAGCTGGGCGAGGTCCCGGTCGAGGGCGGCCCTGGCCTGGTCGACGAGGTCCGCGTGCTTGGTGCGGGCGGCCTCGCGCGCGGCGTCGCCCTGCCCGCCGATCCTGTTGCGCGGGTCGGACAGGGCCTGGTCGAGCTCCTTCTCCATCCGCGAGTCGGCGAAGTCGACGGCGCTGCGGTACGCGGCCGTGGTGCGGGCCAGGTCCTCGAACATGCCCCAGACCTGGTTGTAGAGCCGCTCGTCCATGGACCAGCCGGTCGCGTCGCCCGCGACGGGCTGCGCGGGCTGTCCGGGCGGCGCCGGGGGTGCGGTCGGCGGGGGCGGCGGCGGGGCGGCGGTCTGCCGGCCCGGATGGGTGTAGTTCACCGGCCCGCCGGCGGTGGGCGTGGACGGCTGGGTGACGGCGGACGGGTCCGCGGGTCCCCCGGGGTAGGCGGGCTGTCCGGCCTGCGGGGTGTACGGGGACGAGGAATGCGGCGGTACGTGACCGGGGGCGCCCTGCGGTGCGGGGCCACCCTGGTCGGGGCCGGGCGCGGGGGCGGCGGTCTGGCGGGTGCGGTCGCCGTCGGCCGTGCGCTGCGGAGGCGCCGGGACCGAGCGGGCCAGGCTGTGGGCCACCGCCTCGTGGATGCTGCCCGCGAGGTGGTGGGCCTCGGGCAGGCCCTGGTCGGTGAGGAGCTCGGAGAGGCCGCCGGCGTATCCCTGGCCGACGGCGCGCACCTTCCACGCGCCCTGGCGGCGATAGAGCTCGAGGGCGACGACGGCGGACTCCGCGTCGAGGCCGGTGATCGTGTAGCTGGCGACCTCGGAGCCGTCGAGGCCGGTGACCGCGACGAAGGGGGCGGCCACGGCACCGAAGCGGGGCGGGCCGCCCGCGGCCGCCGTGGGCAGGGCGAGCAGCACGCTGACGCGGTGCACGGTCTCCGGCATGGCGGCCAGATCCACCGCGAGCCGGTGGTCGGCGGCCGCCTGCCGGGAGACCTCCAGGCCCGGCAGGGTGGGCGCTCCGGGGTGGGCGACCCATTCGACGCCACGGGCTCTGCCGTGCTCGTCGCCGAGCGTGGCCGAGGCCACGATCGGCGTGCCGGCCGAGACCCGGATCTCCAGACGGGCCTGGGAGAGCGGGTGGTTCTGCCCTCGCACCAGCTCGGCCGTCATCGCCCTCGTCCCCCTGTGTCGCTGGTGTGTCGTGTCGTGTGCGGCCCGCCGGGCGGTCCTACAGGACCGGCAGGATGGCCGGCATCAGGTCCTGGAAGGTGCGGCCGTTGGCCGGAGAGCCGATGGCCGTCATCGTCCAGCCCGGGCCCGAGCGGTGCACCTTGGCCATGATCTGGGCGGTGTAGGCGCCGCCGCCCGCGAGGGTGTAGCGGGCCAGCTCCTGGCCGTTGGTCTCGTCGACCAGGCGGCAGAACGCGTTCTGCACCTCCTGGAAGGTCTGGCCCGTGAAGGAGTTGACGGTGAAGACGATCTGGTCGATGTGGACCGGGACGCGCGCGAGGTCGACGAGGATCGCCTCGTCGTCGCCGCCCTGGCCGACACCGCCGACGAGGTTGTCACCGGTGTGGCGCACCGAGCCGTCGTCACTCACCAGGTGACGGAAGAAGACGACGTCGACCGGCTGCTTGTCGGCGAACAGGACGGCCGAGGCGTCGAGGTCGATCTCCCGGGTGCGCGAGCCGAACAGGCCGCGCCGGGGAGCCGCCTGCCAGCCGAGACCCATGCGCACCGCGGTCAGGCTGCCTCCGTCGTTCTTCTGCAGACTGATGGCCTGACCCTTGGTCATGTTGACGGTCACGCGCTGATCCCCTCTCGAACTGTCCCCTGTTGCCGCGGAGTCCGCGGTTGACCAGAACCCTACGCAGGGCCACTGACAGTGCCGTACCCCGGCTCGTACTTTGTGTCGGTCTTGCAACACAGTGCGCATCCGCCGAGGTACGGCGGGTGGCTGCCGGGGGGGGTCAGGCCAGGCCGGCCTCCTTCATCTGGCGCAGTTCCTTCTTCATCTCGGAGACCTCGTCGCGCAGCCGGGCCGCGATCTCGAACTGGAGGTCGGCGGCGGCCGCGCGCATCCGTGCCGTCATCTCCTCGATCTGGTCGGCGAGTTCGGCCGCGGGGCGGTCGGTCGGCACCGTCTCCTTGGCCTTGCCCTTGGCGGACTTGGCGCCGCCGGCCTTTCCGAGGGCGGGCACGGGGGCCTTGGCGCCCTTGCCGTCCTTCGACTTGCGGTAGCCCGAGCCGAGCAGCTGTTCCGTGTCGACGTCCTCGCGGGCGATCTGCGCCACGATGTCGTTGATCTTCTTGCGCAGCGGCTGCGGGTCGATGCCCCGCTCCGTGTTGTACGCGACCTGCTTCTCGCGGCGGCGGTTGGTCTCCTCGATGGCCTTATCCATCGCCGGGGTGATCTTGTCGGCGTACATGTGGACCTGGCCGGAGACATTGCGCGCCGCGCGGCCGATGGTCTGGATCAGGGAGGTGCCGGAGCGCAGGAAGCCCTCCTTGTCGGCGTCGAGGATGGCCACCAGGGACACCTCGGGCAGGTCGAGTCCCTCACGCAGGAGGTTGATGCCGACCAGGACGTCGAACTCGCCGGAGCGCAGCTCGCGCAGCAGCTCGACGCGGCGCAGGGTGTCGACGTCGCTGTGCAGATAGCGGACCTGGATGCCGAGCTCCAGGAAGTAGTCCGTGAGGTCCTCGGCCATCTTCTTGGTGAGCGTGGTGACCAGGACACGCTCGTCCTTCTCGGTGCGCTTGCGGATCTCGTGCACCAGGTCGTCGATCTGGCCCTCGGTGGGCTTGACGACGACCTCCGGGTCGACGAGGCCGGTGGGGCGGATGATCTGCTCCACGGCGCCGTCCGCGCGCGAGAGCTCGTACTTGCCCGGGGTCGCCGACAGGTACACCGTCTGTCCGATGCGCTCCTGGAACTCCTCCCACTTCAGCGGGCGGTTGTCGAGGGCGGAGGGCAGGCGGAAGCCGTGGTCGACGAGGGTGCGCTTGCGGGAGGCGTCGCCCTCGTACATGGCACCGATCTGCGGGACGGTGTTGTGCGACTCGTCGATGACCAGCAGGAAGTCGTCCGGGAAGTAGTCCAGCAGGGTGTTCGGCGGGGAGCCGGGCAGGCGGCCGTCGAAGTGCATCGAGTAGTTCTCCACGCCGGAGCAGGAGCCGATCTGGCGGAGCATCTCGAGGTCGTACGTCGTCCGCATCCGAAGGCGCTGGGCCTCCAGGAGCTTGCCCTGCTTCTCGAGCTCTGCGAGGCGCTCGCCGAGTTCCTTCTCGATGTCGTTGACCGCGCGCTCCATGCGCTCGGGGCCCGCGACGTAGTGGGAGGCGGGGAAGACGTACAGGTGCTCGTCGTCGCTGATGATCTCGCCGGTGATCGGGTGGAGCGTCGAGAGGGCCTCGATCTCGTCGCCGAACATCTCGATGCGGACCGCGAGCTCCTCGTAGACCGGGAAGATCTCGATGGTGTCGCCGCGGACCCGGAAGGTGCCGCGGGTGAACGCCAGGTCGTTGCGCGTGTACTGGATGTCCACGAAGCGGCGCAGCAGCTGGTCGCGGTCGATCTCCTCGCCGACCCGGAGGGGGACCATGCGGTCCACGTACTCCTGCGGGGTGCCGAGGCCGTAGATGCAGGACACCGAGGCGACCACGACGACGTCGCGTCGGGTGAGCAGCGAGTTGGTCGCGGAGTGGCGCAGGCGCTCCACCTCCTCGTTGATCGAGGAGTCCTTCTCGATGTAGGTGTCCGACTGCGGGACGTAGGCCTCGGGCTGGTAGTAGTCGTAGTACGAGACGAAGTACTCGACCGCGTTGTTCGGCAACAGCTCGCGGAACTCGTTCGCCAGCTGGGCGGCCAGGGTCTTGTTCGGCGCCATCACGAGCGTGGGGCGCTGGAGCTTCTCGATCATCCACGCGGTGGTGGCGGACTTGCCGGTGCCGGTCGCGCCGAGCAGGACGACGTCCTTCTCGCCTGCCTCGATGCGCCGGGCGAGCTCGGCGATGGCCTGGGGCTGGTCGCCGCTGGGCTGGTAGGGGCTGACGACCTCGAAGGGCGCCACCGTGCGTTCGATGTTGGAAACGGGCCGCATGGGTTCCACCGTACGACCCGCCACTGACAACGCGGTGCGATCAGCGGTTCTGCGGGGTGCGTGAGCTTTGCCGGCCGCCCCGGACCGGGCGCGGCCGGTGGGCCGGATGGTGGACGGTGGGGTGGGCCGGGACGCCCGGCTTCTGCTCCACGGGGGTCCACTGAGGCTTGCCCATGACCATCAGCGGGTCGAACATCACGACGACGCCGGCGAGGACGAGGAAGGCGAGCGGGCCGACCAGCATGGGCCACAGCAGCCCGGCTGGCGAGTCGCCGGAGGTCGGGGCGGACGTGCCGTGGAGGTGGACGCTGAGGGCCGCCATGCCCGTGTAGTGCATGCCGCTGACGGCGAGCCCCATGACGAGACTCGCGCCCACGCTCCACAGGAAGCCCCTGACCTGCCCTGCGGCCCACAGTGCGGCGGTGGCGGCGCCCATCGCGATGACGACGGAGGCGGCCACGGTGAGCGTGTTGTACTCGAACTTTCCGTTCAGGCGCATCCCGGCCATGCCCAGGTAGTGCATCGAGGCGATGCCGAGGCCGGTGATCGTGCCGCCGGTGAACAGGGCCGTCCCCTTCGCGCCCTTGTAGCCGACTATGAAGATCCCGATGCCCACCATGACGATGGCGACGCCGAGGCTCGCGAAGGTCGTCGGCTTGTCGTAGTGGATCGGAGCCTGCTCGACCGTGAAGCCCATCATCGCGACGAAGTGCATGGTCCATATGCCGGAGCCGATGGCCGCGGAGCCGAGGGCCAGCCAGGCGGGCCGCCGGGAGTGGGTGACGAGCAACGATCTGGTGGTGCAGCGCAGACCCAGGGCGCCACCCAGGGAGGCCATGAGATAGGCCACCAGCGGTGTGACGAGTCCGTAGCTGAATCCGTCGACCGTGCCTTGCATGCGCGGCTGCCCTTCCCGCCCTCTTACGTCCCTGATTTCCCTGAAATGCGCCCCCTCCCAGGACCGCCCGAGCGGTCAGGGTTGAGGCAGAGAGTATGACTCCCACCGGAATGGTCGAACGATTTTCCGGCAAAGAAACACGTCGTTGCCCCAGTTGTGCGGCACCAGTGAGCGGACTTGGGCAACACCATTCAATGTGTGGCCATTCTGTATCGCGCCGACAATGACGCTCTGCTGTCACAGTTGAGCTGTCCGTGATTGCCCGACGCGAGGAGCACGCATGTACGCGCGCGCAGTTGCCGCCATCACCACCGCGTTGCTGGGGGTCGCCGCCCTGCTGCTGCCCGGCTCCGACGCCCGGGCGGGCGATGTCGTCGGCGAGCACGTCCTGGTCATCGGTCACCGGGGGGCGTCCGCCTACGCGCCGGAGAACACCCTGGCCTCCATCGACCGGGCGGCGCGGCTGGGCATCACATGGGTGGAGAACGACGTCCAGCGCACCAAGGACGGCGAACTCGTCGTCATCCACGACGACAGCCTGGCGCGCACGACCGACGTCGAGCAGGTCTTCCCCCGGCGCTCGCCGTGGAAGGTGAAGGACTTCACAGCGGCCGAGATCGGGCGCCTGGACGCGGGCAGCTGGTCCGGTCCGACCTACGCGGGCACGCGCGTGCCGACACTGCGGCAGTACATGCGCCGGGTGGAGCACAACCATCAGAAGCTGCTCCTGGAGATCAAGAACCCCGAGCTGTACCCCGGCATCGAGCGGCAGACCCTGAAACTCCTCGCCAACGAGGGCTGGCTCGACCGGCAGCACGTGACCGGCCGCCTGATCGTGCAGAGCTTCAGCGCGGACAGTCTCAAGATCGTCCACGACCTGGAGCCCGCCGTCACGACGGGCTTCCTGGGCAGGCCACGCGTGTCGGACCTGCCCGCGTACGCGAGCTTCACCGACGGGATCAACCCCTCCTACAGCTCGATCTCCACGGGCTACGTGTCCGCCGTGCACGCGTTCAGCGGCCCGCACGACAGGCCGCTGGAGGTCTTCGCCTGGACCGTCAACGACGCGCCGACGGCCCGGCGGGTCGCCCGCTACGGCGTGGACGGCATCATCACCAACAAGCCGGACGTGGTGCGGGCGGCACTGCAGGCACCCTGAGTCCGAGGAGCGGCCGTTGTCAGTGGCGGGTCGTACGGTGGGCGCATGGACAGCCATGGGCAGTACGAGCAGCAGGTCGTGTGGGCTGTGGTCGACAGCGGCATCGGGCCGCTGCTGCTGGCCGCGACCCGCGACGGCCTGGTCAACGTCGTGTTCCACGCCACGGACGCGGTGCGGGACAGGGCGCTCAAGGGGCTTGCCTCCCGCTTGGGCGCCGAGCCCGTCGAGGCACCGGACTCGCCGCTGCTCGCCGAGGCGATACGACAGGTCGACGAGTACTTCGCGGGCAGTCGGCGCGACTTCGAGCTGCCGCTGGACTGGTCGCTGATCTCCGGCTTCAACCGGCAGGTGCTGCGCGAGCTGGCCGCCGGTGTGCCGTACGGCGCCGTGGTGGGCTACGGCGACCTGGCCGGGCGGGTGGGCCAGCCGGGCGCGGCCCAGGCGGTGGGGGCGGCGATGGGGTCCAATCCGCTGCCGGTCGTGGTGCCCTGCCACCGGGTGGTCGAGAGCGACGGGGGCATCGGCGGGTTCGGAGGCGGACTGGAGACGAAGCGGAAGCTGCTCGCCCTGGAGGGGGTGCTGCCCGAGCCGCTGTTCTGACGATCCGTCGGCCGGCTCCCACCCACCCGTACGCGGAGGGTGGCCGGAAGGCCGGGGCGGTAGCAGACTCCGCCATGCGCACAGCCACTGGCATCCGAGGGCTCGGAGCCGAAGGGACGGCGAATTCGCATGAGCGGAAACAGGGCAGTCGCGTATCTCAAGCCGGGCGCGGTGGAGGTCCGGACCATCGATCACCCGACGCTTGAACTGCAGGACGGGCCAGGGGTGGCACCGGCGAACGTCGGCCGCAAGTGCCGGCACGGTGTGATCCTCAAGGTGCTCGCCAGCAACATCTGTGGCAGCGACCAGCACATGGTGCGCGGGCGGACGACCGCGCCCGAGGGGCTGGTCCTCGGACACGAGATCACCGGGGAGGTCGTCGAACGGGGGCCGGACGTCGAGTTCATCGAGGTCGGCGACATCGTCTCCGTACCGTTCAACATCGCCTGCGGGCGGTGCCGCAACTGCAAGGAGCGCAAGACCGGCATCTGTCTGAACGTCAACCAGGCCCGCCCCGGGGCGGCGTACGGCTATGTCGACATGGGCGGCTGGGTCGGCGGCCAGGCCGAGTACGCCATGGTCCCGTACGCGGACTTCAACCTGCTGAAGTTCCCGGACCGGGACGAGGCGCGCGAGAAGCTGCTCGACCTGACCATGCTGTCGGACATCTTCCCGACCGGCTTCCACGGTGTGGTGAGCTCGGGCGCGGGCGTCGGTTCGACGGTGTACGTCGCCGGGGCGGGCCCGGTCGGTCTGGCGGCGGCCGCTTCGGCGCAGTTGCTGGGGGCCGCCGTGGTCATCGTCGGCGACCTCAACCCCGAACGCCTCGCACAGGCGCGGAGCTTCGGCTGCGAGACCGTCGACGTCTCGCAGGGCGACATCGAGGAGCAGATCGCGCAGATCACCGGGGAGCCGGAGGTGGACGCGGCGGTCGATGCCGTCGGCTTCGAGGCCCGGGCGCACGGCCCCGACGCCCCGGAGGCGCCCGCGACCGTCCTGAACTCGCTGATGGGCATCACGCGCGCGGGCGGCGCACTGGGCATTCCCGGGCTCTACGTCACGGACGACCCGGGCGGAGTCGACGAGGACGCGAAGTCCGGGACGCTGAAGGTGCGGCTCGGTCTCGGCTGGGCCAAGAGCCACCACTTCACGACCGGACAGTGCCCGGTGATGAAGTACCACCGGCCCTTGATGCAGGCGATCCGGCACGGGCGCGTGCACATCGCCAAGGCGGTGAACGCGACCGTCATCGGCATCGAGGACGCGCCCCGCGGCTACGCCGAGTTCGACCAGGGCGCCAGCCGCAAGTACGTGCTCAATCCGCATGGGGCGCTGGACGGCGTACGGCCCGTCTGAGCCCCTGAGGCAGGGGTGAGCCCCTGAGCAGGGGGTGGACACGCGTTCACGCGCGCGTGGCCGCCCCCTGCGCCCTGCTAGTCGTAGTGCCGGGCCTCGAAGACGTTCCCGTCCGGGTCGCGGAAGTAGAAGCTGCGGGTGGCGTTCCCGCGGGCGCCGAAGGAGTCGTAGGAGAACTCGGAGACGGGGACGGTGCGCTCCTGCAGGCGGCTGTGGAGGGTGTCGAAGTCGGCGCCGGGCAGGGCCAGGCAGATGTGGTTGACGGGGTGGCCGGCGCTCTCCGCGGCGCCGGGGAGCATCTTCATGTGCTCCGCGATGGAGTGGGGCATCAGGTCGAGGATGGTCTCGTCGTTGAGCCGTACGGAGGGGAACGGAGCCTCACCCGAGGTGAACTCGTGGACCCGGACGGGCCGCAGGCCGATCACCTTCTCGTAGAAGTCTGCCGAGGCGACCGGGTCGTGCACCCACAGGACTACGTGGTCGAGACGTGTCGTGTTGTCCGTCATGTTCCTCAGGCTGGTGTCGGCCGCCACAGGCCGCAAGTGTTTGACCGGGCGCGGTGCTCGCCAGACATGAGGGAAGAACGGACGACAGGAGGCAGGCGCGTGGTGCTGGTGGTGTCGGAGGAAGTACGCGAGGCGATCGACGCGCGTCGACCCGTGGTGGCCCTGGAGTCCACGATCATCGCGCACGGGCTGCCGCGACCGCGGAACCTGCAGGTGGCGCTGGAGCTGGAGGACGTCGTACGGCGGGAGGGCGCCGTTCCCGCGACGATCGCGGTGCTGGACGGGCGACCCCATGTCGGGCTGGACAAGGAGCAGTTGGAGCGGGTCGCGAACGAGGACGGCATCCGCAAGCTGGGCCACCGCGACCTGCCGCTCGCGGTGGCGTCCGAGGCCAGTGGGGCCACCACGGTGTCGGCGACGGCGCTGCTGGCGGCGCTCGCGGGCGTGCGGGTGTTCGCCACGGGCGGGCTCGGCGGGGTGCACCGGGAGTGGACCGTCACGCAGGACGAGTCGGCCGACCTCGGGCTGCTGGCGCGGACGCGGATCACCGTGGTGTGCGCGGGTGTGAAGTCGATCCTGGACGTTCCGGCGACCTTGCAGCGACTGGAGACGCTGGGCGTCGCCGTGGCCGGGTACGGCACGGACCGCTTCCCCGGCTTCTATCTGTCGGACTCGGGGCATCCCGTGGACTGGACGCTGGAGAGTCCCGCGCAGGTGGCCGACGTGATGCGGGCGCAGGACGCGCTCGACGGGCCCGCGTCGTCGCTGATCGTCGCCAATCCTGTGCCCGAGGACGAGCAGCTGGATCCTGAGCTGCACGCGCGCGTACTCGCGGACGCGCTGCACGCGTGCGAGGCGGAGGGCGTGACCGGGCAGGCCGTCACGCCGTTCCTGCTGGACTACCTGGTACGGCACACCGACGGGGCCTCGCTGGCGGCGAATCTGGCGGCGGTGCGCGGCAATGTACGGCTGGCGGCGAGGATCGCGGCGGCGTGGGCGGGGGCGTGATCGCGGGGGCGGGTGGCGAGGACGGGGGAACGGGTTCCGCGAGCCGCGCGGGAGCGGTGGCGGGGTCGCCGGGCGGGGCTTCGGGTGGCGAGGGCCAGGCGGCGGGCCGGCGGGGCGAGGGGAGCGGCAGCGAGCGCGGGAGAGCGGGTGCGGGCCGGCGGGGCGAAGGGTTCGGCGGCGAGCCCGCGAGAGCGGGTGCGGGTCGGCGGGGCGAGGGATACGGCGGCGAGTCCGGGAGAGAGGGTTCGGCGGGCGATGCGTCGCGCGGCGGTGGGGCGGCGGGTTCGCGCGGTTCACGGTCGGGGGCGCTGCTTGTCGTCGGGGATGTGGTCACCGATGTCGTCGCCCGGCATCGGGGGGCGCTTGCCGTGGGGACGGACACGGCTGCCGTCATTCGGAGGGTGCCGGGTGGGGCGGGGGCCAATGTGGCCTGCTGGGCGGCTCATTGGGGGTGGCCGGAGGTGCGGCTGCTCGGGCGGGTGGGAGTCGATGCGGCGGACTGGCACGAGCGGGAGCTGGCGGAGTGCGGAGTGCGGCCGCGGCTCGTCGTCGATCCGGAGGCGCCGACCGGGACCGTGATCTGTCTCGTCGCCACGGAGGACTCGGCCGAGCGGACGTTTCTGACCGACAGCGGGGCGTCGATGCGGCTGGATCCCGGGGACTGGTCGGAGTCGATGCTGGACGGTGTGGCCCGGCTGCATCTGTCGGGCTACCTGCTGTTCTCCGAGTCGAGCCGGGCGCTGGTGGCGGTGGCGCTGGAGTCGGCACGCGCGCGTGGCGTGCCGGTGAGTCTGGATCCCGCGTCGGCCGGTTTCTTGGCGGAACTGGGCGTCGACCAGTTCCTCAAGCTCATCGAAGGCGTGGACCTCCTGCTTCCCAGCCGGGACGAGGCGTGCCTCCTCACGGGGCTGCCCGACGCGGCGGACGCGGCGGCGAAACTGAGCCGGCACATCCCGCTGGTGGTCACGAAGCAGGGCGCGGACGGAGCGCTGGTGGCCCGCGCCGGCACAGTGCACGCGCGCGTGCCGGCCGCACCGGCGACCCCGACGGACACGACGGGCGCCGGAGACGCCTTCACGGGCGCGTTCCTGGCCACCTTGCTCACAGGCGCGGCCCCGGAGGAGGCGGCACGGGACGGCTGCCGGGCGGGGGCGATGGCCGTGGAGCGGGTCGGAGGGCGACCGCCGGGGCGGGGGTGAGGAGCGAGGCCGAGGGGCGGGAGCGGGGGCGGGGTGAGGAGCTGAGGCGGGGACGAGGAACTCCGGCGAGGCTGAGTAGCGGGGGCAGAGACGAGGAGCTCCGGCGGCGGTGAGTAGCGAAGGTGAGGATGCGGAGCTGAGGCGAGGATGAGGAGCGGGGTGGAGTTGTCCGTGCCCGCTCCCCCGCCGTCCTGCGCCTTCCCCCCCCACGCGTCCTACGCCTTCCTCCCCCACGCCGAAATCATCGGCGCCGTCGCCAGGTCCATGCCTCCGGCCTCGACGTTCGCCAGGTGGCGGTCGATGTCCTCCGTCGTGGCGATGCCCGCGTCGAGGAGTTGAGGACGGATCTGGCGGATGGTCGCGGATTCGAGGGCCGCGCAGGACTGGGAGGTGAGGGGGAAGTACGCGTCGGCCTCCACTCGGCGCAGGCCGTGTTCGCGGAGCAGGCGCGGGAGTTGACGGCCGTACGAGAGGTCCGCGCCGCGGTCGGCGAGGAGTTGGCGGAAGCCCTGGCGGAGGCGGTTGGCGAGGCGCTGTTCCGGGCCGTGTTCGTCGGGGCAGGCCAGCGGCTGGAGGGCCGGGTCGGCGTCCTCGAGCAGGAGGCGGCCGCCGGGGCGCAGGGCCTTGATCATGGAGCGCAAGGCCCGCTCGCGGTCGGGGACATGGACCAGGACGAGCCGGGCGTGCACGAGGTCGAAGCCCTCCCCCGGCGGCTCCTCGGCGGCCACGTCGTGGACGCGGACGTCCACCGGCGGCCGGGCGGCGGCCGCGAGCCGCGAGGTGTCGATGTCGGTGGCGACGACCTTTCCGGTCGGGCCGACCTTCTTGGCCAGCCAGGACACCACCGACGTACCGCCCGCGCCGACCTCCCAGCAGCGCCAGCCGGGGCCGATGCCGAATCCTTCGAGGTGCCGGAAGGTCGTGGGGTCGAAGAGGGTGGCGAAGGCGTCGAAGCGCTCGCCCGCCTCGGACTGCCGGTTGTCGAGGAGATACCCGTCGGATCGCGTCATGCCGCGATCATCCCAGTTGCCCGGCTTGTCGGGAGCGGTCGACGCGGCGCTACGGCGAGATGTCCGGCGTCCGCCGAGGCGCCGCCGTTCGTCCACAGGCGGGAACCAACCGGAACCTTCTGTTCCCACAGGCTCACCTGCCGCTTACGCAGACCTGGCAAACTGGCTCGCCAGAGCGCAGGACACGGCACATCCGCCGGGCCTTGCGTCGAGCCCGAGGAGATCCACGCAAGGAGATCCAGATGTCCATGGCAGGGAATCTGCGGAAGGTCACGAGCCTCGGCAGGGTCGGAGGCCTTCGCAAGGTGGCACGGCTGGCCCGGCGGCGCCCCCGCGTCGACCTGAGCCACCCGGCCAGGTCCCCGCTGGGCTCCTCGGTGGTCAACTGCGTGACCTACCGGGAGGGAGTGCGGGTGCCCGGCGGCAGCGACCTGGTCGACACGGTGGAGAAGGTGCGCAAGAGCAGGGACGGTTTCGTGTGGCTCGGTCTGCACGAGCCGACGGACCAGGAGTTCGCGGGCATCGCCGAGCTCTTCGACCTGCATCCGCTGGCGGTCGAGGACGCCGTCGAGGCCCATCAGCGCCCGAAGCTGGAGCGGTACGGCGACACGCTGTTCGCCGTGTTCAAGACGGTCTGCTACGTCGAGCACGAGCAGTTGACCGCGACCAGCGAGGTGGTGAACACCGGCGAGATCATGGTGTTCGTCGGCGAGGAGTTCGTGATCACGGTACGGCACGGGATGCACGGCTCGCTGGGCCCGCTGCGCGAGGAGCTGGAATCCGACTCCCGGCAGCTGGCGAAGGGGCCGGCGGCGGTGCTGCACGCGATCGCGGACCATGTGGTGGACGACTATCTGCACGTCACCGACCAGGTCCAGGCGGACATCGACCAGGTGGAGACGGACGTGTTCGCGGAGAACGGCGCGCGGGCCGACCCCGGCCGGATCTACCAGATGAAGCGTGAACTCCTGGAGCTGAAGCGGGCCGTGGCACCCCTGGCCGGCCCGCTCGACGACCTGGCCACCAGGCCGAGCCGGGTGGTCGGCCCGGAGATACAGGCGTACTTCAGGGACGTCCTCGACCACCTCATGCGGGCGAAGGAGCAGATCGCCTCGTTCGACGAACTGCTCAACTCGATCCTGCAGGCCCACCTCGCGCAGGTCACCGTGGCCCAGAACGAGGACATGCGCAAGATCACGGCCTGGGCCGCGGTGATCGCCGTGCCGACGATGGTCTGCGGTGTGTACGGCATGAACTTCGATCACATGCCGGAGCTGCACTGGAGGTTCGGGTACCCCCTGGTCATAGGCGTGATATCCGTGGCCTGCCTGGTGCTGTACAGGGGCTTCAGGCGCAACGGCTGGCTGTGACGGGCGCCGCCCGCGAGGTCAGGACTTCGTGCTCCTGGCGTAGACGCTGTGGGCGAAGTCGGCGATCTGGTCCTCCGTCAGGTGCTGGGCCAGGTCGGCCTCGCTGATCATGCCGACCAGCCGCTTGTTCTCGATGACGGGGAGCCGGCGGATCTGGTGGTCCTGCATCTCCCGGAGCACGTCGCTCACGTCGGCGTCCGCCTCGATCCAGCGCGGGGTGCCCTGGGCCATCTCGCCGGCGGTGACCTTGGCCGGGTCGTGGCCCATGGCCACGCAGCCGACGACGATGTCCCGGTCGGTGAGGATGCCGCAGAGCCGCTCGTTCTGGTCGCTGATGGGCAGGGCTCCGACGTTCAGCTCGCGCATCAGCTGGGCCGCGCGGTCCAGGGTCTCGTGGGCGGGGATCCACTGGGCGCCCCGGTGCATGATGTCTGAGGCGGTGGTCATGGAGTACCTCCCGGTGCCGGACGGCCGGTGCGGCGCGGGGAGGCACCGCTGGTCCCGGAGTCCCGGCGCCCTACATTCTCGCCTCGCGGCAGGGCGGGCGCACGCGGAACTCCGCGGTAACCGCAGCCCGGAGGACAGGGCCGGACGACCCCCGGTTCAGGCCGAGAAGCCAAGGATCTTCCGCGGTACGACGCGGATGATCACGCGGACCTCGTCGTCCTTCTCGCCGGGCGGGTCGATGCCGAGGTACTTGTGCGAGAGCTCGTGCGGGAGGCGCTTGTCGTCGTCGGGGAGGATCTCGGCGGTGCCGCGGATCTCGACCGAGGTGTAGGGGTTGGTGAGGTCGAAGACCGTGAGGCTGATGCGGGGGTCGCGGCGGAGGTTGCGCACCTTCTGTCGGCCGTCGGTGGAGGAGAAGAGGACGGTGTCGCCCTCGCGTTTGATCCAGACGACGGAGTTCTGCGGGGCGCCGTCGGGGCCGAGGGTGGCGACGCTGGCGAAGTTCTTGCCGTCGAGGAGGGCGCGGACGGGGTCGGCGAAGGAGAGGGAAGGCGTGGCGGAGATCGTCATGGGACCAGGGTAATTAGATGCATGTGCATTGAAAAGCGGTTTCGGTGGATCGAACGAGGGCTCGGGGTGATCCGCGTCAGCCGTTCCATGTCAGCCGTTCCATGCCGGGTGGCGCGGGTCGTCGGCGCGGACCAGTACGTCGGCGGTGCCGGCGGGGTCGGTCTCGGCCTCGTAGCGCTCGTAGGCCGGGAGGGTCCAGTGGTCGGCCTCGGGGGTGCGGCGGCGCAGGGCGCCGGGTGAGAGGAGGACGTGGACGGTCAGGTCGAAGGGAAACCAGTGCCGTAGGAGGAGGGGGCCGTGCAGCAACAGGAAGCCACCGGGCGGGAGTTGGACGTAGGGGCTGCGGGTGGCTCGGTCGGCGACCGGGTCCCAGAGGTCGGGCAGGACGCGTCCGTCGCCGCCGGGTTCGAGGGGGCCGAAGACCTCGCGCCACAGGGCGCGGGTGTCGAACCAGCCGTCGTAGTAGGCGTCCACGTCCTGGTGGCCGTACTCCAGGCGGAGAGACGCGGGGCGCAGGAAGCCCTCCGTGCCGACGGTCAGCGAGGGGCGGCCGTGTATGCGCAGGGCTTCGGCGACACGTGCGGCGAGGTCTCCGGGGCGGGCCGCCGGGGCGCCGTCGAAGGCGATACGGGGCCAGGGGCTGCCGTCGGCCGGTTTCAGGTCGAGCAGACGCTCGGCGAGGAGGTCGCCGAGCCGGTCCCAGGTGATCGCTTCGAGTCGCACACGGCCCATGATGCGTCAGGGGGTGGTCGGGGTGCGTCGCGCGGGGGCGGTCCGACGGCTCGGGGCGCCACTTCACCACTTCACTGTCGGCATTACCGGCAGTACCGGCAGCGCGGGCAGGCCCCTCGGTTCAGGACGCTTCTTGTTCGTGGGCGGTGCGGGCTGCGAGGAGGAGTGGTAGGTGGGTTCGGCTCCAGGCGCGGGCTGCGTCGAGGAGGGGGAGGAGGGATCGGCCGAGGGGGGTGAGGGTGTATTCGACTCGGGGCGGGTTCTCGTCGTACGAGGTGCGGGTGAGCAGACCGTCGCGTTCCATCGCGCGCAGGGTTTCGCTGAGGACCTTGGGGGTGACGGCCCTGAGCGGGGCGCGGAGTTCGGTGAAGCGGCGCGGGCCGTGTTCGAGGCAGCGGATGACCATGCCGGTCCATTTGTCGCCGACGCGGAAGGGCATCGCGGAGGAAGGGCAGAGGGGGTCGAACATGTCGGGGTCCAGCGGGGCGCGGGCGGGGGCGGGGTCCCGGGTGCCGGACGAGGCGTCGGTCATCGGTCGAGGTTAGCGCCGATACCGTTGAAGTAACCGGGGTCTGCGCTTCTAACGTCCAGGTCAGGTGGCCAAGTGGGCTGCCGGGCAAGGAGGTTGGGCATGGGCGGGATCGGCGGGATCGTGGTCTTCGGGGCCGGTGGGCGGGCCGGGCGGGCGGTGACGGCCGAGGCGCGACGGCGTGGGGTGGCGGTTACGGCCGTGGTACGGGAGCCGGCTCGGTATCCGGATCTCGGGGCGGAGGGGGTCGTGGTCGCGAAGGGTGATGTGACCGATCCCCTGTCGGTCGGTGGTGTCGCGGGCGGCGGGCATGTGGCGGCCGTTCATGCCGTTTCGCCGTTCAGTGGGCCGGAGCAGGGGTTCGGGTCGTTGGATCCGGACTTCTTCGTCAGGGCGGCGGATGCCTTGCTGGATGGGCTCGGTGCGGCGGGGGTGGGGCGGCTGGTCGCCATCGGCCTGTTCGCGAATCTGCTCGGGGTGGACGGGCGGCCGGTGATGGACGACGCGGGGGTGTTCCCGCCGGAGATACGGCCGTTCGCGCTGGCGCACACGGCGGGGTTGTCTCGGCTGCGGTCGCGGGGCGACGAGGGTGCCGTGGACTGGGTGATGCTCACGCCGGGCGGCGGGCTGGAGGAGGGTGCGGCGCGGACCGGGCGGTACCGGCTGGGGGGTGAGCGGGTTCCCGAGGGTGGCTCGGTGTTGTCGTACGCGGATCTCGCCGTGGCCGTGCTCGACGAGATCGAGACGCCTATGCGGCATCGGGTTCGGGTGTCGGTGACGGGTGATTCGGTGATTGATGGACCGTGATCGGTGATCGGTGATCGGTGATCGGTGACGGGAGTGTGGGTGGATCGGAGTAGGGCCGGGGCGTGTGCTGGGAAGGAAACATGTATGGCGCGTCTTGCAACTCCTTCGTCCCGTACCGGACTTCTCGTCATCCAGCCGCTCAAGCGGCGGTATTGCGGGGAGTGCCATGCGGGGGCCTTGTCGATGCTGGTGTTGGAGGAGGGGGCGCCGCGGTGTCTGGACTGTGCGGATCTCGGGCATCTGGTGTTTCTGGCACGCGGTGACACGGCGCTCACTCGGCGGTCTCGGGAGGAGAGTTCGCTGTCGGCGGTGGTCGTGCGGTTCAACCGGCGCAAGGGGCGGTACGAGCGGCAGGGCGTGCTGGTCGAGGAGGCGGGGCTGGCCCGGGCCGAGGAGCGGTGCCTGGCGGACGCGGAGGCTCGGCTGCGGCGCCGGATGCGGGACGCGCGGCGGCGGACCGCGGAGGACGTGCGGTTCGCCGAGGCGTTCGCGGCGGAGATACGGCGGTTGTTTCCCGGGTGTCCGGAGGAGCGGGCGCGGGCGATCGCCGGGCATGCGTCGGTGCGGGGCAGTGGGCGGGTGGGGCGGAGTGCGGCGGGGCGGGCGCTGTCGGAGGGGGCGGTGGTGTCGGCGGTGGTGGCGTCCGTACGGCATGTGGAGACGCCGTACGACCAGTTGCTGATGAGCGGGGTTCCGCGGCATGAGGCTCGGCGACGGATCAGGGCGGGGGTGGAGACGGTGCTGCGGGGGTGGCAGGCCGACGGGGCTGGGGTGGAGGTCGGCTGAGGGGGCGGGGTGCGGGTGGCTGGTTCGAGGCTGGCGGCCGATTCGAGAGCGCCCGAGAGAAGGGGCCGGCAAGGAGAGGCGGGTGGCCGGTGCGGGAGCCGACGGTGCCGAGGGGGCGGTAGGAGGAGGGCGAGGGTGGGGGATCGGGTGGTTGGGGGCTGGACGTTTGCGTATGGGTTCGCGCGTATTGGTCACGGGATTTGTGGGGTTGGGGGAATTGACTTGTGGTGATGGGGGGTGCCGGGGAGGATCTCGGGTCTATACGGGGAGTTGACGTTGTCGTGATCGATGGACCGTACTTCTGGCTGACCGTGCTGGGTGTGCTCGGGACCGGGCTGGTGGCCGGGGTTTTCTGCGGGTTCTCCACGTTCGTCATGCGGGGGCTGGCCGCGTTGCCGCCCGCGCAGGGCGTCGCCGCCATGAACGCGATCAACGTGACGGCGGTGATGCCGGCGTTCATGCTCGTGTTCGTGGGGTCGGCCGTGCTGTGCGCGGTGATCGGCGTGGTGACCTTCGTGCTGTGGCCGGACGACGGGCGCGTGGAGCTGCTGGTCGGCAGCGCGCTGTACCTGTTCGGCAGCTTCGGCGTGACCATGGTCGCGAACGTGCCGCGCAACGACGCGCTGCTCAAGCTGGACCCGGGCACCCCGGAAGCTGCCGCGTACTGGCCGTCGTACGTGCGCGAGTGGACCATGTGGAACCACGTGCGGATGGTGGCCTCGGCCGGTTCGGCGGTGGCGTACGTGCTGGCGCTCACCTGAAACCGGCCCGCCTGGCGCTCACCTCAAACCGGTCCGCCCGACGCTCACCTCAAACCGGTCCGCCTGACGCTCGCCTGAAGACGCGCTGGGCGTGTGCTGAGAAGTTCCCGGTGGGAAACGCGGGGAAGCCTGAGGAACCTGGGCGGAAAGCGCTGTCCGTCCCCTCTGCGCCCGTGGCCGACACGTCGTATCGTGGCCGAAAGAGTGCCGTCCGATGTCGCATGGCCTGTCGTACGCGGACGCGAGGAAGAGCGCCATGGCCGATCCCAAGGGTTTCATGACCACGCCGCGCCAGGACTGGCCCCGTCGGCCGGTCGGGGAGCGGGTGCGGGACTGGGACGAGGTGTACGTCCCCGGTGCGCTGCTGCCCATCATCAGCAAGCAGGCCGACCGGTGCATGGACTGCGGCATACCGTTCTGCCACGAGGCGTGTCCGCTCGGGAATCTGATCCCCGAGTGGAACGACCTCGTCAGCCGGGACGACTGGCGGGCCGCGGCGGACCGGCTGCACGCCACGAACAACTTCCCCGAGTTCACCGGGCGGTTGTGTCCCGCGCCGTGCGAGTCGGGGTGTGTGCTCGCCATCAACCAGCCTGCCGTCACCATCAAGAACGTCGAGGTCGCCATCGCCGACCGGGCGTGGGAGCTGGGGTTCGCGCCGCCGCGGGCACCGGACCGGCTGTCCGGGCGGACGGTGGCCGTGGTCGGGTCGGGGCCGACGGGGCTGGCGGCGGCGCAGCAGCTGACGCGGGCCGGGCACACGGTCGCGGTCTATGAGAAGGACGACCGGCTCGGCGGGCTGATGCGGTACGGAATCCCCGAGTTCAAGATGGAGAAGCGGCATCTGGAGCGGCGGATCGAGCAGATGCGGGCCGAGGGGACGAAGTTCCGTACGTCGACCGCGGTCGGGCGGGACGTGGGGGCGGCGGAGTTGCGGGCCCGGTACGACGCGGTGGTGATCGCGACCGGGGCGACGGCCTGGCGTGAACTGCCCGTACCGGGGCGGGAGTTGACCGGGATACAGCAGGCGATGGAGTATCTGCCGCTGGCCAACCGGGTGTGTGAGGGGGATCTGGAGAGCTCGCCCATGTCCGCCGCCCGCAAGCATGTCGTCATCGTGGGCGGCGGGGACACCGGGGCGGACTGTCTGGGGACGGCGGTGCGGGAAGGGGCCGCGTCGGTGACCCAGTTGGACATCTACGCGCAGCCCGGTGCCGAGCGGGACGAGGACGCGGAGCCGTGGCCGACGTATCCGAAGATCTACCGGTTGTCCGCGGCGCACGAGGAGGCGGGGGAACTGGGGACGGCGCCCGCGGCGGATGCGGACGCGCGGTTGTTCGCGGCGTCGACGCTACGGTTCGTGGGGGACGCGGACGGGCATGTGCGGTCGTTGCATCTGGTCGAGGTGGATGCGGGACGGAAGCCGGTCGCGGGGACGGGGCGGAGCCTGCCGGCCGATCTCGTGCTGCTCGCGCTGGGGTTCTCCGGGCCCGACCGGGAGGACGGGCTGATCGGGCAGTTGGGTCTGGCGATGGAGGCGCGCGGGACGATCACCCGGGACGCGGGGTTCGCGACGAGTGTGCCGGGGGTGTTCGCGGCCGGGGACGCGGCTCGGGGGCAGTCGCTGATCGTGTGGGCGATCGCGGAGGGGCGGGCCGTGGCGGCGGCCGTGGACCGGTATCTGACGGGGAGTTCGCGGCTGCCGGCGCCCATCGGGCCCTATGACCGGCCCATGACCGTGTAGGACCCGAAGGCTCGCATTCCCGTAGGCGCAGAAGCCAACGGCTCGGAAAGGGGCATCAGCGGCGGCGTTCGTCCGTGCCCGCCACCTTCGCCGTCGACAGGGCCACCCTGTTCCACGTGTTGATCGTGAGGATCAGGGACAGGACGTGGGCCAGTTCCTGGTCGTCGAAGTGGGCGGCGGCCTCCTCGTAGACGTCCGCCGGGACGCCCTTGTCGGCCACCAGGGTCACCGCCTCCGTCAGGGCCAGGGCCGCCTGTTCCCTCGGCGTGAAGAAGTGGCTGGCCTCCCTCCAGACCGGGACCATGTGCAGGCGGTCCTCGGTCTCGCCGGCCTTGCGGGCGTCGTTGGTGTGCATGTGCAGGCAGTACGCGCAGTGGTTGAGGTGCGAGGCGCGGATCTGGATCAGCTCGACGAGGGCGGGGTCGAGGCCTTCGCGGGCGGCGGCGTCGAAGCCGACGAGGGCGCGGAAGACCTTCGGGGCGGACTTGGCGAAGTCGATGCGAGCGGTGGTGGTGGTCGTGGTCGTGGTCGCGCTGGTGTTCGTCGTCATGTCATTCAAACTACGGGGGTGAAAGACCCACTGTAGGGTGCATTCCCATGGCGAAATCGTGGGTCAATTCCGCTGAGCGGGTCGGGGCCGATCTGCATCTGGAGGTGGCCGCCACGGGTGGGCGGCGGGCCGCCGTCGCGGCGGCGTTGCGGGAGGCCGTGCGGAGTGGGCGGCTCGCTCCCGGTACCCGGCTGCCGCCGTACCGCTCCCTGGCCGCGGACCTCGGCGTCGCCCGCAACACCGTCGCCGACGCCTACGCCGAGCTGGTCGCGGAGGGGTGGCTCACGGCCCGGCAGGGCTCGGGCACGCGGGTCGCGGAACGGGCGGAGCCGCTGCGGCGCGGGGAGCGGGGAGCCGTAAACGCGCCTGCACGCGCGCGTGACGAAGGCGGGCCTGCGCACGCGCGCGACGGAAGCGGGCCTGCACACGCGCGTGACGAAAACCGGCCTCCACGCGCGCGTGACGAAAACCGGCCCGCATACGGGCGTGAGGAAAACCTGCCACCACGCGCGCGTGGGCCCGAGGTCCCGCCACGCGCGCGTGGGTCCGCGTCGCCGCCACACGCGCGTGCCCGGCGGACACCGCTCCCGCTTCCGCCCCCTCCCCCACACCGCCCCCTCCACGACCTCCGCCAGGGCACCCCGGACGCGTCGTCGTTCCCTCGCAGGGACTGGATCGCTTCCTACCGGCGGGCTGTTCTCGGCGCGGCCAGCGAGGTGTTCGGGCCCGGGGATCCTGCCGGGCGGGTGGAGTTGCGGGAGGCGCTCGCGGAGTATCTGGCGCGTACTCGGGGGGTGCGGACCGAGCCGGGGCGGATCGTGGTGTGTTCCGGGTTCGCGCACGGGCTGCGGCTGCTGTTCGGTGGCGGGGTGCTGCGCGGGCCGCTCGCCGTGGAGGCGTATGGCCTGCCCTTCCACCGGGAGTTGCTCGCGGGCGCGGGCGTGCGCACCGTACCGCTGCCGTTGGACGAACACGGCGCGCTCGTGGACCGGTTGGGGCGTGAGCGGGCCGTGCTGCTCACGCCCGCGCACCAGTTCCCGACCGGTGGGCCGCTGCACGCCGAGCGGCGCGCGGCCGTGGTCGACTGGGCACGCGCGCGTGGCGGGGTGGTGCTGGAGGACGACTACGACGGGGAGTTCCGGTACGACCGCAAGCCCGTCGGCGCCGTGCAGGGGCTCGATCCGGAGCGGGTGATCCTGCTCGGCTCGGTCAGCAAGAGCCTGTCGCCGGCCGTGCGGCTGGGCTGGATGGTGCTTCCGGAGCGGTACGTCGACGGGGTGCTCGCGGCCAAGGGCGAGCGGGAGGCCTGGGCGAGCGTCCTCGACCAGCTGAGCCTCGCCGACTTCATCTCCAGTGGGTCGTACGACCGTCACGTGCGGCGGATGCGGCAGCGGTACCGGCGCCGGCGCGACCGGCTCGTGGCGGCGCTCGCCGAGCACGCGCCGCACATCGAGGTCACCGGGGTCGCGGCGGGCCTGCACGCGGTGCTGCGGCTGCCGCCCGGCACCGAGCGGTCCGCCGTCAAGGCCGCGGTCTGGAACGGCGTCGCGCTCGACGGGCTGGCCGGATACCGGCACCCGGACGCGGAGGCGGAGACCGAGGCGGCCGACGGGCTGGTCGTGGGGTACGCGACACCCTCGGAGCACGCGTACGGGGCGGCGCTGGAGGCGTTGCTCCGGGTGCTGCCGCCGGGGGCGCCGGATACGGCGGTGTGAGTCGAGCGGGACAGGCCCTCGCACCTGCGGAGGATGCCGTGCGTACTACCCCCGGACGAGGCCGTGTCGGCGGTCTCCTCCCGGCTCACGAAATCGGGGCGGAGCGGACAGGAAAGCGACGTCCAACCGACCTGTGGGGCAACGGCGGTGGGACCATGGGTGAGGAGCGTGTCATGGCCGTGTCCCGTGCGGAGCGGCCGCGGCCCGCCCATCCTTCGTTCCGCCGTCAGGCGCTGGGCCACCCCGCGCGTCCCCCCTGTTGGCGGTCGGTCCTGGAGGGTGTTGATGACGACGCTCGACGAACGTCGGGGAGACGGCCGCATCGCGGCGCGGGGTCCGGCGGGGGCGTACGGCCCGGCCGCCGTCCCGCTGGACGAACCCACCGCCGTGCTCCCCCGCAGCGCCGGTTCCAAGGCGGCGAACCTCGCGCGGGCCGCCCGGGCCGGGCTGCCGGTGCTTCCCGGTTTCGTGATCCCCGACGGTGCGGGCGACGACACGATCGCCCTGCGGCGGGCCTGGGACGAGTTGTCCGAGGGCGGTGCCAGGCCCCTGGTCGTACGGTCGTCCTCGCCGCAGGAGGACACCCAGGAGTCGTCGCTGGCGGGGCAGTTCGCGTCCGTGCTGGATGTGCGGGGGTGGCGGGACTTCCGTACGGCGGTACGGGCGGTGCTCGACTCGGCGCGGCGGCCCGACGCGGGGACGGCCCCGATGGCGGTGCTGGTGCAGCCGATGCTGGCGGCCCGGGTCGGCGGGGTGATGTTCGGGGCGGATCCCGTGGAGGGGCGGGCCGACCGGATGCTGGTGAGTGCGGTGCGGGGTGGGCCGGACAGTCTGGTCAGCGGTGAACAGGCGGGAACCAACTACTGGTTGAGCCGGTCGGGACGGCTGCTGCGCACCGAGCCGCGGGCGGCGGAGGCGGTGCTCACCCGTGGCGAGCTGTTCCGGCTGGCGCGGCTCGCGCGGCGGGCCCGGCGGGTGTTCGGGGGGCCGCAGGACATCGAGTTCGGGTTCGACGGGGACGGGCGGCTGTGGCTGTTCCAGAGCCGGCCGATCACGGCGATGGCGGCACGGCCCGCGCGCGGGGCGCGGCTGCTGGGGCCCGGGCCGGTGGCGGAGACGCTGCCCGAGCAACTCCTGCCGCTGGAGGAGGACTTGTGGGTGGCGCCGATGGCCCGCGGGCTCGCCGCCGCGCTGGACATCGGGGGCACTGCGCCACGGCGGCTGCTGCGCCGGGTGCCGGTGGTGACGACGGTCGGGGGGCGGGCGGCAGCGGATCTGCGGCTGCTGGGGGCGGCGCCGCCGCGGCACCGGTGGCTGGCGCTGCTGAACCCGGCGCCGGGTGCGCGGCGGCTGGGCGCGGCCTGGCGGGTCGGACGCCTCACGGCAGCGCTGCCCGGCCTGGCGACGGACCTCGTCGCCGACGTCGACCACCACCTCGCCGGGGTCCCGGCACCGGCCGACCTCACGACCACCGACCTGACCGCCGAACTCCGCTGGACCCGAAGGGTGTTGGTCTCGCTCCACGCCCAGGAGGCCCTGGCGGGGGCGCTGTTGCGGGAACCACCGAGGAGCCGTACGGCGGCGGGGGCGGCCCTGAGTGCGCTGGCAGAGGCGCGGGCGCGAGGGGTGCCGGACGAGCGGGTGGCGGCCGAGGAACCGTTGGTACTGGCGCTTACGGCGCCGAGTCTGCGGGGGCGGGGGCGGTTGCCGGAGGGGGTGGTGGCAGGGGCGGGTGGTGACGGGGGTCGGGGAGAGACTGCGGCTGCGGCTGCGGGCGGCGGCGAGGCGTGGCACGAGGCGCCGGTTGCGGGCGACGGCGGGGTACGGCAAGAGGCGCCGGCTGCGGGCAACAGCGGGGTGCGGCAACAGAAATCGGCCGCGGGCAACAGCGGGGCACGGCAAGAGACACCGGCTCCAGGCAACAGCGAGGCGCAGCAAGAGACACCGGCAGCAGGCAGCGCCGTGGCGCGACGCGAGGTGTCGGCTGCGACTGGGGGCGGCGGCTCGGGGCAGGGCGCGCCAACCCGCCGACCGGGCTCGGGAGTTGTGGGCAACGGCGTCGGGCGGAACTCGGCGCACGACGCCATGGGCAGCATCCCCGGCCAGGACTCGGCGCACGACGCGATGAGCAGGGCCGTCGGGCAGTACTCGGCGTCCGACGCGATGGCCATGGTCCCCGGGCAGAACTCGGTGTCCGGCGCCGTGGCCCCCGTAACCCCGGTGACCACCGCGACATCCGTAACCCCCATGACCCCCGCAGCCGTACGCCACACCCCCCACCGCTCCCCCGCACTCCCCCCACGCGAAGCCCTCCGTCTCCGTGTCCGCTGGGTGCAGGAGCTTCAGGTGCGGCTTGTTCGGGAAGGTGGGCGGCGGCTGGGGCTCGGGCCTGAGCGCGTCGGGATGCTTCGTTGGCGGGAGTTGGGCGCCGTACTGGAGGACGGGGTTTCGTTGCCCGGGGATTTGGGTGGCCGGGTGCCGCCAGGGACGTCGGCTCCGTTGCCGGACGCGTTCCGGCTCGCGGACGGGAAGGTCGTCGCCGAGCGGCACGGTGAGGCGGACGGCGGCCGGGGCGTGTCCGGTGGGCGCGTTGTCGGGACGGTGTGGGACGGGCGCGGGCCCCGGCCACCGGACCCCGTGCTCGTCGTACGTACCCTCGATCCCGCCCTCGCCCCGCTGCTGCCCGAACTCACCGGCCTGATCGCCCAGACCGGCAGCCCGTTGTCCCATCTCGCCGTGCTGGCACGGGAGTTCGGCCTGCCGGCGGTGGTGGGGGCGACGGACGCGGTACGGCGTTTTCCGCCGGGGTCGCGTGTGGCGATGGACGGGGACACGGGTGGCGTGCACGCCGAGGAGCCCCGATGAGGCGGGTCGCCTATCTCTTCGGTGGGCTCGCCGCGGCCGGGACCGGTACCTATCTCGTCGTCTACCTGTACCGGTGGCAGTGGCAGCGGGCCATTCTCTGCGGGATCCTGCTGCTGGTCGTCGAGGTCATGCTGCTCGGCATCGTGATGCTGGGACGGCTGGGCCGGATCGAGGAGCGGCTGCGGGACGGTGACGCCCGGCAGCGGGAGTTGGCGGTACGTCAGGAGGACGTGCTGGCGCGCTTGCGGGCGGCGCCGGAGAGCGGGCGGAACGAGGGGCCGCGGTTCCGTTGGCTGGAGGAGAGCGGCGAGCGTACGTACGTCTTCGTGCCCGTCCTCATGGTCACCGGTGTGCTGCTGTCCGGGATCGCGTGGGTGGTGCAGCGGATCGCGTCGGCGACCGCCAAGCCTGCCGAGCGGAGGCTCGCCGGGCGGCTGGCCATACTCGCCGCGCCCTCCGAGTCCGCCGGTGCGGGCGTCGGTGCAGGTGCCGGCCGCGACACCGTCCCCGGCGCTGACCGCGACCTGGAGGACCTGCCCCTGCTGGGCCCTCGCCTCAAGGGCCGGGCCGCGAGGGTCACCGCGGTCACCGTCGTCGGCGCCGCACTGCTCGCCGCGCTGGTCGTCGGACTCGCCGACCTCACCCAGACCCGGGAGGAGCACGAGAACGACAACGAGGCGACCTCGGTGCTGGTCCAGGTCGACATGCGGGGCTCCGGGATGACCGCGGAGCGGCGTCGGCTCGCCGCCCAGCAGGTCTGGGAGCGGTGCCGGGACTCCACCTCCGTGCCGCTCAGCCACGCGACCCTCGGCGACCTGGGCGACGGAGTGTTCGCCGGTGTCGTACGCCCCGCGCTCACCGAACACGACCGCATGCGGCTGCGCGGCTGCCTGGAGGACACGACCCTCGACCGCGCCCACCTCACGGTGGTCGGCATCGGCGACGCGGATGCGGACGACGACTGAAGGGGGGCCTGGGAGGGGCGACTTGACGACGGTCGGCCTGGAGGCGACAGCGAGTGAGCCGGAGATGACGACGGCCGCCCCCGAGATCACGCCCCGGAGCCGGAGGCCCGCGCAGCCGCCTCGGAGATGACGATGACCGCGCCGCAGGCCCCAGCCACCGCCGACCCGCCCCCACTCCCCACCTGCCGGGTTACGATGCGCATCGCGCCCCCGTCCCCGAGCCTTCCGGGTCGCCCATGGCTGTCGTTCTCGCTCCACTGCCTCGGCCCCTCCTGCCCAGGGGCCGGTTGTCGCGTCGTGCGGTGCGGGTCGTCGTGACGGTGGTCGTCGGTTATCTCGCGCTGTGGGCCGCCGGTTCGCTGGGCGTGCTCGCGCTCTCCTACTGGGCCCGGGAAGGGACACCTCCGCCCGCCGGCACCCGTACCGTCCAGGGCATCCATCACTTCCAACCCGTGGACGCCAAGGGCCGGTTGTGGCGCGGCGCCGCGCCCTCACCGGCCGGATACCGCGAACTGGCCCGGCTCGGCTTCACCACGGTCGTCGACCTGCGCGCCGAGGACCTCACCCCGGCCCAGCTCGCCGAACCGGTCAAGGCCGGGCTGACCGCCGTACGACTGCCCATCCGGGACGGGCAGACGCCGAGGCCCGAGCAGGTGCGGAGGTTCCTGGAGACCGTCGCCGCCGCGCCCGGGCCCGTGTTCGTGCACTGCGGGGCCGGGGTGGGGCGGACCGGCACGATGGCGGCGGCCTATCTCGTGCAGACCGGGGAGCAGACGTCCGCGACGGCGGTCCGGCGCAATCTCGCCGTCGGACCGCCGTCGATCGAGCAGATCTACTACGGGCTGAGCCTCGGGCCAGGGCGGGTGGCGCAACCACCGCTTCCGGTGGTTGCGATCAGCCGTCTGGTGGACGCACCCCGACGCATGTGGTCCTGGCTCTAGGCTCTAGATGTATCCCCCGCGGGGGGCTTGCCGGTGCCGGTCTCAACCATTGATCGATTAACCATCAGTTCATCAGTTCACAATCAGGAAAGGGGAGTTGAGTGAGCGTCGGGACCAATTCGCGTCACGACAGCAGGAAGTCGGCCTCCCCCGCCTTGGCACCCTCGATGAACGCGGTCATCTCGTCCGTGGTGTAGATCAGTGCCGGGCCGTCCGGGTCGGTGGACTGCCGGACGGCGATCCGGCCGTCGGCGAGCTTCATCGCCTCCAGGCAGTTGCCGCCGTTGCCACCGCTCCAGGGCTTGTGCCAGCCCTCACTGCCCAACTCCCGCGCGGGCATGCCGTTGTAGACGCCTTTGCGCGACTTGATGCGATCCATTCACAGCTCCTTGCGGAGATCCCGGAGAATCTCCTTCGTGCGATGTGCCGTAGCGGCCTGCGCCGCCATGCGGTCCATGACCTCGAGGTGGGTCGCCACCTCGGCACGCGCGTCCAGATAGACGGCGCCGGTCAGGTACTCGCTGTAGACCATGTCCGGAAGCTCCGGCATGGCGAATCGGAACAGCACGAAGGGCCCGTACGTGCCGGGGTGCGGCCCGTTCAGGAACGGTGCGACCTGCAGCGTCACGTTGGGCAGCTTCGCGGCTTCGAGCAGCCTGTCGATCTGGGCACGCATCACCTCCGGACCGCCGACGGGGCGGCGCAGCGCGGTCTCGTCCATGACGGCCCAGAAGCGGGGCGCTCCGGGACGGGTGAGCAGATCCTGGCGTTGTATGCGCAGCGCGACATGGCGCTCGATGTCCTCGGGCCGGGTCTGGCCGATCGCGCCCGACAGCAGGACCCCACGCGCGTAGTCCTCGGTCTGGAGCAGGCCGGGCACGAAGTGCGGGTCGTAGGAGCGGATGAGGGAGGCCGCGCCCTCCAGGCTGACGTACATGGAGAACCAGCCCGGCAGGATGTCGTGGAACCGCTGCCACCAGCCGGGACGGTTGGCCTCCTCGGCGAGCTGCACGAAGGTGTCGGCCTCGTCGTCCGAGACGCCGTACGACTTCAGCAGCAGCTGGAGGTACGGGATCTTGAGGGCGACCTCGGCCATCTCCATGCGGCGGACCGTGGCGGGGGCGACGCGGAGGACGCGGGCGGCCTCCTCGCGCTTGAGGCCGGCGCGTTCCCGCAGGTCCAGCAGACGCCGACCGAGGACCACCTGGCCGACGGTCGGCGCGGACCGCGGTTCGCTCACGCTCCACCTCCACTGATCGCCGGCCCACCGGCTCGCCGGTTTCCCGAAATTCCCGAAGTCCCTGGCAGGACGGCCGCGAGGGTGCGGTCCGACCTCAAACTGCATGCTGACAGCCATACGGCGCCATTCGAAGACCTATTCGAAGATCTGTACGGTTTTGTACGGATCTACGTTGATCTCAACTGGCGCCGTTCGACGTGCTGTTGTCGTCAGTGTGCCACGGCCTTCCAGAGAGTCACACCGCACTCTGCAATTTTCAGAGTGACACTTGCCAAGTGTTCACGGCGGGGCGATAGTGGCAAGCGTGATTCCGTCCGCGCCCTTAGGAACAGACGCCGCCACGGGCCGCCGCCACGGCCTTGGTGCCGCTGCGGAAGCAGGCCCCGGCGGGGCCCCTGCCGAGCGCCGGTTCCGTTTCGAGCTGGCCGCACATCCGGGGTCCCCGGCGCAGGCGAGACGCCTGACCAGGGCCCGGCTGAACGGCTGGTCGGTGTGCGAGGACACCTGCGACACGGCGGCCCTGGTCATCACGGAGCTGGTCACCAACGCCCTCGTGCACACGGCGAGCAGCCTCATAGTCTGCGAGCTGCACGACGGCGAGGACCTGGTGCGCATAGCCGTGCGTGACGAGGGTTGTGCGCCGGGTGTACCCCACCCGTCACGGGCGCTTCCCGAGGAGGAGCACGGGAGGGGATTGCTTCTCATCGACGCGATGTGCCACGCCTGGGGGGCGCACGAGCAGGGTCCGGGGCTGCGGGTCTGGGCGGAACTGCCGCGCAAGGCCGACGATCCCGGGCACGGCTGCGGGCCCTGCAACGACCTCGGGTGGGGAGCCCGCCCCAAGCCGGGGCCGGCCGGTGGTTCGGGCGACGAGGGCGAACCGGAAGCGCACCACGGAACGGGCACTGGGCCGGGCATGGGCACGGGGACGGGGTTCACATGGGGGTGAGGGCCGCGTCCGGCGGCCGGGCGCTGAGCCTGGACACGCTGGTCCGCCTCGAGCGGGGGCTGAAGGCGTCGGGCACGACCCGGCGGCTGCCCGTACCGGACGGGATGACGGCGCCCCTGGGGTGCGACGCGGTGGCGGTGCCGGCCCGTTTCGGCCCACTGGTACTGCCCCGGCTGCCACGAGTGGGGTGCGTCTACGCCGATGAGGCGCACTGGTGGTGGCTCGTCCCGTCCGACTCGGACTACGCCCTGGAGTGGCCGGCGCCCGCCCATTACGCCGCCGGGGCGGTTGTTCCGGACGCCCCGGCGGTCCCCGGCCTCATCCACAAGCCGGACGGCACGCTCCCGTACACCCCGCCGATCCCGCTGTACCTCGCCCTGTGCAGGGTGACGGGGACGACCCCGACCTGGTCACGACCGGTGATCGCGTAGCCGGGCTGCCTGGCATGGTTGCGTAAACATCAGGCTCCGGGCGGCGGAACTTCTGAGGCGCGGCTGCGGGGTCCGGGTCGGTGCCGGGTGATCGCGGAGCTTCTGGGGCGTGACGGCTGGGTCGGTGCCGGGTGATCGCAAGGCTTCTGGCACGCGGCTGCAGGCCCCCTGCCGTCTGACCACCGAACTTCTGGCGCGTGACTGCGGGGGCCGTGCCGGGTGATCGCGGAGCTTCTGGAGCGTGGCTGCGGCGTCAGTGCCACACGATCGCCGAGCATCTGGCACGCTACTGCGGGCCCCGTGCCGTCTGATCACCGAACTCCTCGCGCGTGACTTGTGGAACCACTACCCCGCGGCTGCCGGGCCTCTGGCGCGCGGCCGCCGGACCGCTAACGCGCGGGCGCTGGCCTTCAGGCTCGCGGCTGCTAGACCACTGCCGCGTGGCCACCGGGCCCAGGTCGCGTGGCCAGCGAGCCTCGGTCGGGTGACCGTCGGACTCGGTCGAGTGACCGCCGAGCCCCGGCCACGTAGTCACCGAACCTCAGTCGGGTGACCGCCAGACCCGGCCGCGTGACCGCCAAGCCCCGGCCGAGCAGCCACCGAACCTCGACCAGCCGACCGCCGGCCCCGGCCGAGC
The DNA here is from genome assembly GCF_040643775.1 of Streptomyces sp. NPDC047081. Lineage (NCBI taxonomy): Bacteria > Bacillati > Actinomycetota > Actinomycetes > Kitasatosporales > Streptomycetaceae > Streptomyces > Streptomyces sp. NPDC047081. The sequence goes on from NZ_JBEYUY010000008.1 coordinate 194,030, forward strand.
AAGCACCGAGCCCCCGGCCGCGCAACCACCGAGCCTCGGCCGACTGACCACCAGACTCGGCCGCGCAACCACCGAGCCTCGGCCGACTGACCACCAGACTCGGCCGCGCAGCCACCAAACCTCGACCAACCGACCACCGGACCCCGGCCCGCGTGACCGCCGGGCCGCCGGACCACCGGGCCGCCGGACCACCCAGCCACCCAGCCACCCAGCCACCCAGCCACCCAGCCACCACAGGGCGTACGCCCGCGCACCCGTTCTTCTCTCACCTGCGCCCTGCCACCAGTCTCGGCCCCCCGCAATAGTGGCCGTCCGTCAAGGTGAAGGGGGAAGCCGGCGGTGGCGAGGACGCGGGGCTCGGACGGGCGGGGGAAGGCGCAGGACCCGGACGGGCAGGAGAAGGCGCGGAGGTCGGACGAGCAAGAGAAAACACTGCGCTCGGACGGGCGAGGGAAAACGCTGAGGCCGGACGGACCAGAGAAACCACTGGGGCCGGACAAGCGAGGGAAGACATCGCGGCCGGGCGGGCCGGAGAAGACAGTGCCGTCGGACGAGCAACGGAAGAAGCCACGCCCGGGTCCGCGGCGGAAGCGAGCCCGTGGTGCGGAGCCCGAGGTGTCCGAGTCGGAGCAGCTGCTCTTCGGGGGGCCGCTGCGCTACGACATGGGGTGGAACCAGCACACCGACGCGTTCCTGGAGCTGAACTTCCGGGCGATGGTGACCCGGCTGCCCGCCCTGCTGGGCGCGAGCTGCCGCCTGGCCTGGCAGGCCGACCGGCGCGCCGCGCGGGTCGTGCTGGCGGCCGAGGCGGGTCGCGGCGTCGCGCAGGCGGTGAGTCTGCTCGCCATGAACAGCGTGCTGGGCCGACTGATCGCCGGCGGCGCGATCGAGGACCGGTTGCGCGGTGCCGTACCGGTGCTCACCGCCCTGGCCGCCGTATCCCTCGTAGGGGCGCTGCTGCGAGCCGCGTCCACCTGGGCGACCGGGCGCCTGGAACCCAAGGTGGAGCGCGTGGCCACCGAGCTGTACCTGGAGCGCGCGGCGGCCGTGGAGCTCGCCGCGATCGAGGACCACGCCTTCCACAAGCTGCTGGACACCGCGCAGTACGGCGCCGGATCCGCGCGGCGGATGATCTCGTACGCCACCCGCGTGGTGAGCGCGCTGATCTCACTGATCGCGGCGGCGAGCGTACTGACCGTGCTGCACCCGATACTGCTCCCGCTGCTCGCGACGATGACACTCCCGACCGCGTGGAGCGCGCTGACGAACGCCCGGCGGCGCTACGAGTCCTGGCACAACTGGGTGCAGCACGTCCGGGCGAGCCATCTGATCAGCGGTCTGCTCACCGAACCGGACGCGGCTCCCGAGATCCGGGTGCACGGCGTCGGCCCCTTCCTCCTGCGGCACTACCGCGCCATGGCGGAGACCGCGGAGACCGAGCAGGCACGGCTGGCCGGCCTCGCGGCGCGCACCGGCGTGATCGCCTCGGCCTGGACGGGCCTGGCGACCGTGGCGACGTACGCGACGCTCGCCGGACTGCTGCTGGTCGGCGCGATGGCCCTGTCGGTGGCGGGTACGGCGGTCATCGCGATCCGGACGGGCTCGTCGAGCCTGGACAACCTGGTCGTGGCGGTCAACTCGCTGCACGAGGACGCACTGTTCGTGGGCGACCTGCAGCGGCTGTACGCCGAGGCGGCCGAGCGGGCGATCCCGACCGGCGGCGATCCCCTGCCGGAGGACCCGCGCGAGATCCGCTTCGAGAACGTCACCTTCCGCTACCCCGGCGAGTCGGCGCGCCCCGCCCTCGACGACGTCACCCTCACCATCCCCCTCGGCCGGATCGTGGCGCTGGTCGGCGAGAACGGCTCCGGCAAGACCACCCTGGTCAAGCTGCTCGCGGGCCTCTACAAGCCGGACGGGGGCCGCATCCTGTGGGACGACGTGGACGCGGCGACGGCCGACCGGTACCAGCTGGCCGAGCGGGTCGCGATGGTGGCCCAGGACTTCAAGCGCTGGCCGTTCACGGCGCGGGTGAATGTGGCCATCGGGCGTTCCTCCGCGCCCCTCACCGAGGAGCGGATGACCGCCTCGCTCGCCGAGGCCGGTGCCGGGGACGTGGTGGCCGACCTGCCGCACGGCCTGGACACGCTGCTGGCCCGCCAGTTCAGCGGCGGGCACGAGATGTCCGGCGGTCAGTGGCAGCGGCTGGGCATCGCGCGGGCGGCCTACCGGCGCGGCCGGATCCTGGTCGTGGACGAGCCGACGGCGGCGCTGGACGCACGGGCCGAGCTGGAGGTCTTCGAGAAGATCAGGGCCCTGGCCTCGACGGGCCAGACCGTCATCCTGATCACCCACCGGCTGGCGTCGGTGCGCCACGCGGACCTCGTCCACGTGCTCGACCAGGGCCGTCTCGCGGAGACCGGCACCCCGGACGAGCTGCTGGCCCGGGGTGGCATCTACGCGGAGCTGTACTCGCTCCAGGCGGAACAGTTCACGGCGCCGGTGCCCGCCCCGGAGGCGGGCTGACGCACACCTGGCCGGACGCCCGGCTCAGGCGACCACGTCCACGGCCTTGTCGCTGCGGACGATCACCAGGAACGTGTCCGTGGCGATGTCCATGACGACCTCGGCGGGCAGCCCTTCCAGCCGCCGCGCATGCGCGAACTCCTCCGCCGGCCACGAGCCTCGCGGCCCACCTGCGGGAAAGCGTTCGAGCACGGTTCGCCCGTTCACCATCTCGCTACCTCCAGAATGCGTTGTGCTTGTAGGAGTTAACGCCTTCCGGGGGCCGAAAGCCTCGCTGAGTTGCGTTACTGAGACGTAGTTGACACTCGTTCAACGCGGACCGTGAGGGTCCGGTCACATTACGACGACTTCGATCACCTTCCGTATCAGTCCTCGTACTCATCGTGATAACGAATGCGCACACTGCCCGCGGGCGCCCCGAGCACGGACGCCCGACCCGCCGGCTTCTCCCACTCCTCCTGCCGTCCGAGCGCGGTCAGATCGAGGAAGCTCGTCGTGGAACCCAGCCCGTCAAGGCCGCGCTCGTGCGTCGAGTACGTATGGAAGACCCGCTCCCCGTCCCGCAGGAAGCAGCTGACGCCGGGCCGCTCGGCGAGCTCCTCGTCGAGCTCGAAGGTGACCTCGAAGTCACGGTTGAAGTCGCTGCCGTACGACGAGTACCAGGGCACCGTCCACCCCATCCGCGCCTTGAACGGCAGGATTTTCGTATACGGCGCCCGGGAGACGGCCGCGAAGGTCGTGCCGCGCGCCTTCAGGTGCGCCAGATGCCCGATCTGGTCGAGGAAGGCCGAGCAGCTGCGGCAGCCCGCGTCCCACTCGGGCGCGAACATGAAGTGGTAGACGACCAGTTGGGCCCGCCCCTCGAACAGCTCGGGCAGCGTGGCCTTTCCGTCGCCGCCCTCGAAGACGTACTCCTTGTCGATCTCGACCATGGGCAGGCGCCGCCGAGCGGCGTTCAGCGCGTCACGCGCGCGGGTGGCCGCCTTCTCCTCGGCGAGCAACTCCGCGCGCGCCGCCCGCCATTGCTCGCGCGAGACGATCTCCGGTAGCGACATGGCTCCTCCTGTGCAGCGGTCCGTTCTTGATGTGACTGCCGCGAGGGACGGAACTCATCGCCGCTTCAGAATTCTTTTCTTCGGGCGTACGACACCTGCAGCTCGACCAGGCCGCGGGCGCGCAGGGAGCGGCGCCGGCGCAGCTTCCCGTCCGCGAGGGCGAGTTCGTCGAACCGTTCCAGGAGGGCGCCCACGGCGATCTCGGTCTCGGCGCGGGCCAGGGGCGCGCCGAGGCAGTAGTGGATGCCGTGGCCCAGGGAGAGGTGGCCGGAGGCGTCGCGGGCGAGGTCGAGGCGGTCCGGATCGGGGAAGCGGGAAGGGTCGCGGTTGGCGGCGGACGGAGACACCCAGACCGTCTCGCCGGCGGGGATCGTGACCCCGCCGATGGTCACGTCCTCGACCGGGAAGCGCCGGATGGCGAACAGGGCGGGACCTTCGTAGCGCGCGAACTCCTCGACGGCGGACGGGAGTCGGGACGGATCAGCGCGCAAGGCGGCCAGCTGGTCCGGGTGTTGGAGCAGGGCGAGCACGGCGTTGCCGATGAGCTGGACGGTGTTCTCGTACCCGGCGAAGAGGATGAGGAAGGCGAGGGACATCAGCTCGTCCTCGCTGAGCCGGTCGCCCTCGTCGCGCACGGCGATCAGGTCGGAGAGCAGGTCGTCGGCGGGCTGCCGGCGCTTGTCCGCGAGGAGCCGGGTCAGATACCCGAGCATGGCCACGACCGCCTCCTTGGCGGCCCCGGGCGGCGCGGAGGGGGCCGGCGCGACGAGGGTGTCGGTCCAGACGCGGAAGTCCATGCGGTGCTCGTCGGGGATGCCGAGCAGGTCGCAGATGACGGTGATGGGGAGGGGCGCGGCGTAGGAGGCGACGAGATCGGCGGTGCCGTGCGGCCCGAGCGCGTCGAGGAGTCCGTCGGCGGTACGGCGGATCGGCTCGCGCAACTGCTGGATCCTGCGCGGGGTGAAGGCCCGGCCGACCAGCCGGCGGATGCGGGTGTGGTCCGGCGGGTCCATGTTCAGCAGGTTGGCGTCCAGCGCCGGCGGCAACGAGAAACCCTTGTAAGTACCCGCCGTGGCATGCCGCTTGTCGAGCGAGAGCCGCGGATCGGCGAGCGCCGCCCGGACGTCCTCGTACCGGGTCACGAGCCAGGCGGGCGTGCCGTCGGGCCCGGCGATGCGGTGCACGGGCGCGCTGTCGCGCAGCCGCCGGTAGACGTCGTACGGGTGGTCGAGAAGGCCGTCGGCGGGATCCATGGGCCCCACCCTAGAAGATCACGGACTGGCCGACCGGGTTACTCCCTGGGCGAGTTCACTCATGAAGTCGAAGACTCCCTGCCCGAAGGCGGTGGGCGCGATCAGCACGCCGAAGGCCAGCGCGAGGAACACCGTCAGCCACTGGTCGGTACGGCTGCGGGCCTGCACCTTACGGTGACGTATGCGCACGAAGATGATGACGGCGAGCAGCACCGCAACGTCGATCGTCAGCTCCACCGGACCGGCCCTCCCCCTCGGACGAGTACGCCCCGGCTTTCCTGTGTAGCGTGAAACCACTTCCCGTGACGGCCCGGTCACCGGCGGTTGGCGACAAATTGCTTCTCCACGACCGGATTTCAGGTCTTGTAATCCTGAATACGGCGGCCGTGCCCCCGGTCGACCAGCGCGGGCATCCGCTCCCCCAACTCCCGTACCACGGAAGGGACATCGAGGGTCAGGAGCTGCCGGTCGCGCATCAGGACGTGGCCGTCGACGATCGTCGTGCGGACGTCGGAGGAGCGGGCGCTGTGCACGAGGGTGGCGGCGAGGTCGTGGACGGGCTGGGTGTGCGGGCCGGTGATGTCGACGAGGACGATGTCGGCGCGGCGGCCCGGGGCGATGCTCCCGATCACGTCCCCGAGGCCGATTGCCCGCGCGCTCTGGAGGCTTGCGTGGTGCAGGGCTTGACGGGACGTCAGCCAGCGGGGGTCGCCGGTCGTGGACTTCTGGATGAGGGCGGTGAGCGCCATCGACTCCCAGACGTCGAGGGAGTTGTTGGAGGCGGCGCCGTCCGTGGCGAGCCCGACGGGGATGCCGATGTCGTGCAGGGCGCGCACCGGAGTCGTGGTGGGCCAGGCGAACTTGAGGTACCCGCGGGGCGCGGTCGCGACGGCGACCCGGCCACCGGCGGCTTCGAGCAACGGCAGGTCGCGGTCGAGGATCCCGGTGCCGTGGGCGATGAGGACATCGGTGTCGAGGATGCCGGTGCGCCGCAGGATCTCGATGGGCGTGACGCCGTACTGGTTCAGGCTGACGTCGGTCTGGTCCCGGTTCTCGGCGGCGTGGATGTGCACCGGCAGCCCGTGCTCGCGGGCGAGTTCGGCGGTGGCGGCGAGGTCGGCGTCGTCGACGGTATAAGGCGCGTGCGGGGCAAGGGCGGTGGTGATACGGCCGCCGGCGCCACCCCGGTGCCGTAGCGCGAACTCCACCGACTTCTCCCGGCCTTGGGGTCCCAGCGAGGAGAAGTAGGCCTCCCCCAGATGCGCCCGCATCCCGCACTCCTCCACCACCGCGGCCACCGCGTCCATGGCGAAGTAGTGGTCCGCGAAACAGGTGACCCCCGCCCGGATCATCTCCGCGCAGGCGAGCCGCGCGCCCAACTCCACGTCCTTCTCCGTGAGGTTGGACTCGATCGGCCACACGACGTCGTTGAACCACTCGTCGGTCGGCAAGTCCTCGGCGACGCCGCGCAGCGCGACCATCGGCGCGTGCGTGTGGCAGTTGATCAGGCCGGGCAGGGCGACCTGCCCTCGGGCGTCGATGCGCTCGCGGGCGGCGACGCCCTCGACGGCCGCCGCGCCGGTGACGGACTCGACGACACCGTCCCGTACGACGATCGCCGCGTCCTCCTCGAACCCGATCCGTTCTCGGTCGTCGTGCACGAGGACGGTGCATCCGGTGATGATGAGATCGGCGGGAGTCTCGGTCATTGCGCCAACGTATGCCCTGAAGGCTCCGGGAAGGAGCCCGCCGCCGCACTGACCCGGATCTTCGACTGCCCGTGCGGCAGCGCCTCCCAGTCATCCATGAACCGCGCCCGCAGCCCGTACTTCCCGGCCAGCGACACGAGCGTCTCGGTCCGGTAGTAGAAGTCCTCCCGCAGCACCTGGTGCTCCTCCCCCTCCGTCCGGTCGAAGGTGAAGTCGAACCACCCGCCCGGCGCCAGCACCCGCCCAACGTTCGCCAGACACTCCTCGATCACGGGCAACGGCGAGTGCGAGAAGACACTGTGCGCGTGTACGACGTCGAAGTGCGCGTCGGGCAGGAACCGCAGCGTCAGATCCCGTACCGGGGTCAGCGTCGGCAGCCGCTTCGCCAGTCCCATCTCCACGATCGTGTCCTGCGCGGCGAGCAGGATGTCCGGCGAGATGTCGATGCCGTAGTAGTGCCCGGGCTCCAGATGCCGGATGAACCGCCAGCCGCCGCGCAGGTTCCCGCAGCCGATCTCCAGCATCCGGTGCCCGGGCCGCAGCCCGTGCCCGACGAGATAGTCGAACTGCATCGCCCCGAGCGCCAGCCACCGCTCCCGGCTGCGGCTGCCGACGGCCGCGTCGGGGTCGTTGCGGGTGTCGGAGCGCATCACGGCCCGGTAGTAGGAGACGTGGTCGGGGTGGCGCCTGGCCAGCCACAAGTCCCGGGCGGCGCGGGCGAGATGGCGGGGGACGCGGTCGGGGTGGCTCAGGGCGTAGCCGATGCGGTGGCCGAGGGCGGCGCGGTTGGCGGTGAGGTTCTTGGCGGGCATGAGGAACGGGCCTTCCGGGCGGTGGGGATGTCGGTCATGCCAGCCTCGCGGCGTACAGCGAGCAGGCGGCTCGGCCGACAGGAGCCTCCCGGCGGACACTTCGGGCGATCGCGATGTCAGCCGATCGGTTGATGCGACGCGCCGCCGACCGCGTTAGACACGGGGTATGGAGAACACCACCGATCCGGACGAGCGCCGGCTGACCGCGGTCGTGCACGCCGCGTTCCTCCTGCTGCTGTGCTCGTCGTTCGCGCGCTTCCTCTCCCGCGACCAGGGAGGGACCCATGCGGCCTGGGTCGTCGCGCTGTTCACGGCGTTCTTCCTGCTCTACGCCCTCGGACACGTCCTGGCCCCGCCCCCGCCCGCCGGAACCCCGCCCACCAGGCGCCACTTGACCTGGCTGGCCTCGGTCTCCGCGGTCTGGGCGGCCCTGCTGGCCCTCGCCCCGAGCGCCACCTGGTGTGCGATGCCGCTGCTGTTCGCCGGCCTGTACGCGCTGCCGCCGAGGATCGCGGTGCCGCTGACCGCCGTACTCACCACGCTGGTGGTGATCTCCGAAGTGCGGGTGGCGGACGGCCCGTTGAACCCCAACATGGTCGTCGCGCCGCCCGCCATTGCCGCGGTCGCCACCGCCGTCTTCGTCCATCTGCAACGCCAGGCGGCGAGACAACGCGCCCTCATCGACGACCTGGTCCGCACCCGCCGCGACCTGGCGGCGACGGAACGCCGGGCGGGCGTACTGGCGGAACGGCAGCGGCTGTCGGCGGAGATCCACGACACGCTCGCGCAGGGCCTGTCGAGCCAGCGGATGCTGCTGCAGGCCGCCGAGCGGGTCTGGCGGACGGACCCGGACGCGGCCCGCGCCCACCTCCGCGAGGCGGCCGGCATCACCGCCCGCAGCCTCACCGAGGCCCGCCGTTTCGTCCACGACCTGGCCCCGGCCGACCTCGCGGAGCACACCCTCCCCGCGGCGCTGGCCGCGCTGGCCGAGCGGGAGAGCGGACCCGGCCTGGCGGTCGGCTTCCGCCTCGACGGCACGCCGGGCCCACTGCCGGAACGCACCGAGGCCGCCCTCCTCCGCATCGCCCAGGGCGCGCTGGCCAACGTCCGCGAACACGCCGCCGCGACCCGGGCCGCGCTCACCCTGACCTGCCTGGACGACCAGATCGCCCTGGACGTGGCCGACAACGGCCGCGGCTTCGAACCGACCGCCCTCCCGACGGAGCCGAACCGCACGCGCGGCCACGGCCTCCCGGCGATGCGCATCCGCGCCCACCAGTCGGGCGGCACGCTCATGGTGGAGTCGACACCGGGCGAGGGCACGGTCGTATCGGCGTCGATTCCGCTGGTGACGGCTTCATGAGCGCGCCGGTGGGCGGGGCGTCGGGGGCGTCGGGGCGGGGTTTCTCGGCGAGGGGCGCGCCGGTGAGCGGCGCCTCGGCCGACGACACGACGGCCAGTCGTACGTCGGCCGGCGGTGCCCCGGTCAGCGGCGCGCCGGTCGCCCCGCCGGGCACTGCCGTCCGTCTGCTCCTCTGCGACGATCACGCCGTCGTCCGCGCCGGTCTGCGCGCGCTGCTGGCCAGTGCCGAGGGGATCGAGGTGGTCGGCGAGGCGGGCAGCGGGGAGGAGGCACTGGCGATGGCCGCGAGCCTCCGCCCGGACGTCGTCCTGATGGACCTTCAGCTCGGCGAGGGCATGGACGGAGTGACGGCGACACAACGCCTCACGACCGCCACCGAACTCCCGCCGCGCGTCCTGGTGTTGACGATGTTCGACACGGACGCGGACATCACCAGGGCCATCGAGGCGGGCGCCACGGGCTACCTGCTGAAGGCGGAACGCCCCGAGGAACTCTTCGCGGCGATCCACAGCGCCGCGTCCGGCCGTACGGCGCTGTCCGCGCCGGTCGCCGACCGCCTGCTGGCCCAGATGCGCAGCCCGCGCCCCACCCTCTCCGAGCGCGAGCAAGAGATCCTCGGCCAGTTGGCCCGCGGCCTGGGCAACCGCGAGATCGCCCGCGCGCTGTTCATCAGCGAGGCGACGGTGAAGACCCATCTGGGCCGGATCTACGGCAAGTTGGGGGTGGACACGCGGGCCGGCGCGGTGGCGGTGGCGAAGGAGCGGCGGTTGCTGCGCTGAGGGGCTGAGGGGTTCAGGGCTGAGGGCTACACGGCGAGGGGCAACTCGGGCAGTCGCAGCCGAGTACGAGCCTGATCCTTCTCCAACTCTCCCAGCAGCTCGGTGATTTGCTCGCGGTCCCCGGCCGACAGGTGCCCCGAGTCGTCGAGGTGGACGGCGCAGGCAGTGGTGGCGTCGACGAGCCGTTCGAGGCTGACGACGACGTCGTCCGCGCCCTCCGAGTGCCGGGCGAGCGGCGGGAGTTCGGCGGCGGCGAGGGCTATGGCGGTACGGGCCTCGGCGAGCGTGCGATAGGCCTCGCGCCGGAGGGTCCAGCGGGCGGCACGGTGGGACTCGGAGGGGGCGCGGTGGGAATCGGAGGCGGCGCGGTGGGACTCGGAGGGGGCGCGGCTCTCCTCCAGCACGTGACCGAGGTACGCGTACGCAGCCGAGCCCGCCGCCGCGACCCGCGCCCGTACTCCCCCGCCCCGCTGCCCCGGCATCGGCACATGCCCGACGACGAGCACGATCGCGCAGGCCAGCAGCGTCTCGCCGATCCGGCTGACGGAGGCCTGCGGTTCCCCGCCCACCATCACCAGGGCCAGCACGAGAACCGTCACGACGGCGGTCTGCGCGGCGAAGTGCCGGGTGGAGACGGGTATGAGCGCACCGCTGACGGCGACGAGCACGATGAGCCCCTCGGGCCGCGGCAGCACGGCGGCGAACCCGGCGAAGACGAGGGCACCCAGCACGGTCCCGGCGGCCCGGCACAGCACCCGGGAGACGAGCGGTCCGAGATCGGGCTTGACCAGAAAGACGGCGGTGGCGGGCAGCCAGTACCAGTGCTCGTGCTGCCCGTACCAACGGGCGTGGTGCAGGGCTTGCGCCACGGCGACGGCGGCCCCGAAACAGAGGCCGACCCGAAGCCCGTACTCCCGCCCACCGGCTCCGAACACGAGCCGCACCACACGCCTCCAGCTCCGCCTCCGACGGTGCAGTTCCCTGCTCCCCTCGCCCTGGTCGAAGGCCTCGGCGGCGCGCAGCAAGGCGTCGTCGAGGGCGCGGAGCGCGGGCCCGGACCGATGGGGCGCGGGCAACGGCCCGGTGGGCGTGTTCTCGCGTACGGCGCCGGCGAGCCGCCGGGGCCCCTCGGAGGCCCGCCCGCCGACGGCCTCCCCGGCCCAGGCGAGCGCGGTCGCGGCCTCGGCGAGCGGCAGGGCGGCGGCGTACTGCGCGTGCAGCCGCCGCTCGGCGCCGGAACTGGCGTACCGCCGCAGCCGGGGCCCGGCGAGGGCGTCCTGCGCATGATCGAGAGCGGCGGTGAGCGCGGCCCGCCGGGCGAGGGCGTCCGCTCCCCCAACGGCATCGAGCAGTTCGGCGACGGCGTCGTACACGGCGGCGACGGCTTCCCGCTCCCCGTCGAACCGGAAATCCCCGGCGATGGCCCCCGGCGTAGGCAGCACAAGCCGAAGCAGCACCAGCCACCCGGCCCCGGCAAGAAAGGCCAGCACCCGCTCCCACCCGGCCTCGGGCACGGGCATCCCGGCCCCGATGGCGGAGGCGACGAGCAGCTGCGTCCCGGCACCGGAGGCGACGGGCCCGACGGCACTGATCCCACCGGCGACGAGCCCGACGCAGGTCAGAACCAGGGTCAGCACGACGGGGTCCGCGTGCGCCCCCGCATACGTCCCCACCAGCAACCCCCCGGCCCCCGCGAGCGCGGGCACCCCGAGCCGCCGGACGGAGGCCCGCCGACTCCCGGGCCGGTCGTTGATCCCGGCAAGCATGGCGGCGATGGCGGCGACGACACCGAGGGAGGTGCGCTGAACGAGTACGGCGGCGAGCAGCAGCGGCCCGGCAGCAAGAGCCCCACGCACAACAGCACTCCAGGGCACGGGCCCACGCTGGGCCCGGAGAGCATGCGCCAGCCAGGGCGGCAGCGCGGGCGTGCCGGGACGTAGGCGGGTGTCGTTGCGCTTACGGATATGGATACGGGTCCTGATGCCGGTGCGGGCGGCGGAGCGGGACACGGGGAGCGGGCTCCTGTCGTCGTGACGAGGGCGGAGGTGAGCCTTCGGGCGACGGTGGCCGGGCTGCGGCGTGCGGTTCCCACGGTAGATCGCGGGGTTGTGGGGATTGGGACGGTCGTATTACTGCGATGTGACGATGCTTGGAATGACCACGTTCTTTATGAACGCAATTGCGGCGAGCACGGGGAGCCTCCGACCTTGCCGGTCTCGATCTGCCTGTCGTTCCGCCCGAACCCACATATGGTGACGCCACGTTCACGCTGTCGACGACTGGACTGCAAGAACTCCGCGGCAGCTCGACAGTCTTGCGGGCGCTGTCGAGCGGCTCTGACAGTGATGAGCAGCGGGTCGAGCTCGGGATCGCGAGGGGCCGCTCTCATGTGTGAGCGGATCGAAAGTATCGACGAGCCGCTACAGAACCGTCTGCTGATCATGGTCGATGACCGGTCCGCGATCGAAGTGCCCCGGCGGGCGACACGGGTCAGGCGGGCGCCCTCAGGGCTGTCATCAGCCAGGCGACTCTACTGCGCCGCATGGACACAGTCGTCCTGGTGCCGTGCAGCCGGCGATGGCTACGAGGGCCCCTCACCACTCTCTGTTCCGGCTCGCGAAGCTCACGCGGTCCTGCCGGCATGAGGCGAATCCGGAACTGAGGTCTGAGCACGGCGGCACTTCGGCACGGTGTGGTGCCGTGCCCGGGCGGTGGTGACGGAGGCCATCGTCCACTCCCGATGATCTTGCTACGGCGCCTGCTGCGTTACGTCCGAGCGTCAACCCTGCAGGACTGGTTCGCCTATGTGGATCCGTGGACCTGCGACTGTCCAGTGTGTGCCAGCCCCGCCATTGATCGCTTCGGCTGGTGACGCCAGAAGCTGGAGGACGGTACTGGCGCCGCCCAAGTCCATTGCCCTTTCCCCTGAATGGGCATCACCGAAGTCAGGTCCAGTGCCCGGACGCCGCGGGCAATAGGGGGGTGGGTTTGAGGAACCGGCCGAGCCCTTGGGGAACTGCCTTCTTGTGCTGCAACGAGTGACTGAGGTCGACAGCATCTCCTCAAGTTCTTGTCGATCGAGGCATGTTTACCTCTGTTGTCTATCAGCCCCCTACAGATCAGGTATGTTCGGCTGTCAATCACCCCCCTTGACGCGCCGAACCTCCTACCCTGTAGCCGGACGATCCAGGTGAGCCCCGTTTTCCCCTGTCAAGGGTCCCAGAAAGCGGCTGGGCTCCCCGTGCCAGAAGATCGCCAGTGTGTCCCGGGCCCTCGTCGCCGCGACGAAGAGGAGTGAGCGGGCACGCTGGAGTTCACGCTGGTGACGCAGCCGGTCGGTGCGCTCCCAGGCGTCCACGGACGAGCGGGGGACGAGTCCTTCGGACACTCCGGCGATGATCATGCCCTGGTATTCGAGCCCCTTGAAGCGGTACATCGTGCCGATGTGCACGCCTTCGTTGCGTGGCAGGCCGTCCCGGGTGATCACGGTGGATGTGATGCCGTGCCGGGCGAGCCGGTGCTCCACGTCGGAGGCCATCTCGTTGGTCGGCACGCAGACGGCGACGGACTCGCGGGGGATGCCGTGCCATGCCCTCAACTGCTCGGTGATCGCGTCCAGTTCCTCGTCCCAGCTGGCCGTGCCACGGAGCACCGGCCGTCCGCCGTGGAGCACCGAGCGGTAGCCCTCCAGGCTGTCCTTGTCGCCGTCGAGGTCGTCGTACTGCGCACCCTCCAGGACCCGTGTCGCGTCACGGAGGATCTCCCGGGTGGTGCGATAGCTCAGGGTCAGCCGGGAGGAGCGGCCCCTGATGTTGATGCCGAGGCTGCCCAGGGTGACCTGGTTGTCGTAGATCCGCTGGTGGGTGTCGCCGGCGAGGAAGAGGTCGTCAGGGCCGACCGGGACCATCGCACGGAGCATCTTCCAGTGGGCGGCGCTGAGGTCCTGGGCCTCGTCGACGACGATGTGCCGGTAGCGGTAGCGCAGGAAGGCCCCGGAGCCCGACTCGACGTGGACATTGGCCAGTCCACCGCGTTCGTCCGTCTCCCTCTGTCGCTTGTCGATCTTCTCCTTGCGGTCCATCTCCAGCCGGGCGGCCCGCTCGGCGACCTGTCGGTGGGTCTCCAGGCCCTTGAGTTCGAGGCGCTGGGTGAAACGCTCGGTCAGCTGCCAGACCTGGGCTCGCTCGGCCCGGTTGAGGGTGCGACCGCGGCCGGCTCGACGCACCTGGAAGTAGTCGGCGCGGCTGTGCACGGCCTGCCCGAGGATCACTTGGTTCCACTCGTCGCTGAGGAACTCGGCGCTCCAGCGGTGCTCACCGGCCTCCATCAGCAGCGCACGCCACTCCTTCAGTGCCTGGGCGTCCTCGATGCGCCGCTTGGTGTTGCCCGGGTCGGACTCTCTGACCAGGCGGGTGGCCAGTTGGTCGACGTGCACGATGTCGACGCGGGCCACGGTCTCCGGTCCGCCGAGGGACAGCAGGCGGGCGCGGAGGTCGGCGGCGAGGTTCCTGTTGAAGGTGGTGAGCAGGACCGGCTTGGTGTGGCCGGGGCGGAGCCGGTCGACCAGGTGCTTGACCCGATGCAGCGCCACGACCGTCTTGCCGGTGCCGGGGCCACCGCTGACCCGGACCGCGCCGGAGTACTTCCTTGCGACCAGCTTCTGCTGGGTGGGATGCAGGAAGACCTTCCAGCGCCCGAACTTGCCTTCCTCGATGATGCTCTGCAGGGACTCGTCGTCGGTGACGACGACGGCCCGGGTACGGCCGACGGCCGACTGCCAGTCCTCGGTGTCCAGCTTCTCCGGCTCGACCTCGACCGGCTTGGTGACCTGTTCCCTGACCTTGTCGTACGAGAGACCGTCACGCAGCCGCAGCAGCACCTCGCGGGTGTGCCCCGGGGCGACGTCGGCGAGAGCCCGCACCTCGTCGTCCGTGGTGAGCTTGAGGACGATCGGAATGAGGGGTTCGGCGACACCGAGTTCTGCCAGCTTCTTCTCGCCCAGCTCGGCGAACAGCGGCGTATCGGCGCCCGGCCGGGCGGCCTCGACGGCGTCCGCCTCGCGCAGGTCGACGTACTCGATGGCTCCGGTGATCTGGTTGATGCCGTAGGCCAGCCGGTCGGCGTACTGCCGTACCTCGTCCTGATGTCTGACCGAGATCAACAGCCAGTCGTGCTGGGCGATCCGCAGCATCACCGCCCGGTGATCCGACTCCCGTGAAAGTGCCACGGCCCACAGGCGGCCGTCGCCGGGGAGTTGCTCCCGGGGGAACAAGCCCTCGTGCGGGTTGCGCCGGAAGTCGCGCTGGAACCGGTAGACCTCCTCCAGGGTCCTCGGGTCCAACGCCTCGATATCCCGCCCGGCCTTGTCGAACAGCCGCAGCGTGGCGCCCCCGGTCATACGTCGTGCTCCTCGTCCTCGTTCGGTCCGCGGCCGTCTTCACCGTCGTCGAGGAGCAGCGCGGCGAGCTCCCCGGTGTCCCATGCGACGGCGGTGCGGACCTGCCAGCCGGCCTTCGTATAGGCCTCGTCGCGCCGCAGCGCCTCGACGTCCTCGGTCTCACCGACGGGCGGCCGATGGGCGAGCACCACCCCGATGCGCCGGTCGGGCCAGGCGAGTTCGGCGGCCCACAGACCGTCGCCGAGTTCATAGCCCTGTTCGGGAGCCGGCACCCCTCGGTCGGCGAGCGCGACGGCGAGGTCGTTCAGACCCGGTTCCTCGGCGAGGTACTCGATGACCTCCGCCCAGGCGGGATCGCGTACGGCCCCGGTGCCGTGCTCCTCCTCCGAGGCCCCGGCCGCCCGTCGTTGCGAGCTCAGCCATCCCGTGCCGCCGGTGACCGCCAGCTCCGCCACGTCGAACTGCGACAGCGTGCTCGTCACGAGCTGTGCTCCGTCGCCGTCTCCCTCGTTGAGGAACTGCAGCAGGTTCGTCCAGTACAGCCACGCCTGCCAGCGTCGCCGGTGCGCGGCGTCGTCGGCCATGGCCTCCGGGCTGTCGTCGAGCACGGTGGCCGCCGACCAGACCGCGCCCGCCTGGCCCCGGCGCAGATCCAGGACCACGGTCAGCGGACAGCCACTCGCGTCCCGGGTGGCCATCACCTGTACAGCCCCCTTGCCGCCGGTCAGCCGCTCCCCGCGCAGGGCTTCGTCGATCCGCTCGCCGATGGCGGGACCATCGGCGAGGGCGCGGCTGGTCGCGGCCACGGCGGCGAACCCGGCGAGGGCGCTCTGAGTGCGGCGGCGCCACAACTCGGCGTCAGGACGCGCCAGATACCCGATCAGTGTGTCCACCGGATTGGCCCACACGAAGCGCGGCAGGTCCCGTGTGTCCCCGCTGTGCAGACGCCGGTGGATGTCGAGGGCTGTCCGCTGCGCGGTGTTCTGGTACGGCGTCCAGACCGGGTCGGCGGGCGGTTTGCGGCGCCCGGTCCACATCTGTACGTCGTCCCAGGTGAGTTGGAACACCTGCCAGCCCAGCGCCCGCAACCTGGTGCGCCGGGCCGCGTCGTCGGCGACCCGGTTGCAGGCCGGACTCGCGTGGTAGCGGTAGCCGTCGAGGTAGACGGCGACACGCGGCCCGTTCTGGTCCAGGCGCGTGAACACGACGTCGGGGACGGTGAAGTCGCAGTCGACCTGTGTCTCCATCTGCCAGCGGGTGACGGCTCCGTCAGGGGCGGTCAGACGCAGTTCGGTACTGCGTTCGCCGTCCGCGCTCACCGCGGTACGGACGCTCGCCTCGTCCACGTCGTCCCGGCCCGCCCAGGCCAGCAGACCGCGCCGGAACAGCGCCTCCAGCTCACTCTCCAGCTGGGGAACCAGGGTGATGTCCTGGGCGGTGGCCACCCGCCTGGCGCCCCACCGGCCCCCGTCCGGCCCGAAGAGTTCGCCGAGCATGTCGAGCGCCTCTTCACGGGAGGCCAGCTCGTACTCGCCGTCCTCGACATGCCGCAGCAGACAGCGATGGCAGGCGGGCCGTCCCTCATCCCGGCACACACACGTCTCGATGGCCTCGCGGGCGAGCGCCAATACGTCGCGCAGCCCGTCCCCTCCGGCGAGACGGTGCAGATAGCCGGTGCCTCCCGGCAGCGTGTCGTAGAGGACCAGGAAGTGCCGGCGCACGTCCGGGTCGCCGCCGTCCGGTTCGGGCATGGAGTCGGTGACGACGGCCAGGTGGTCCGGGTCGCCGCCGTAGGAGCGGGCGATGCCCGCGAGAAGTGCCGCCTTGAAGGAGACGAGCCGCTCCTGGGTATGGGCGGTGACGGCGGGGATGAGGATGCGCAGGGCCTCGGTGCGCAGTTCGTGTGCGAGCAGCAGCCGGACGCCCTCCCGCTGGGAGCGGCTGTCCGTCACTCCGGCGCGCAGCCTGGGGCACCACGGGCGGTGGTACCGGGCGGCCCTGGCCGGAATCAGCGCGTCCTCCTGCGCCGGTCCGCCGTCCGGGTCAGCGTGGCCGCAGGAGTCGCACACCCAGAAGGGGTTGAGCCGTACCGGACGCCCGGCGAAGGAGTCCTCGGTGCCGCCGTCCACGCGCAGTGCGCCGACGTTGATGTGCCGGATGACCGCGTCCCGGGTGAACTCCCAGCCGAAGGTGACCTTCTCGTCCGCGTGCTTGTACGCCTCGACCACGCTGTCCCGCGGAATGTCCACGGCCGGTACGACGGTGTAGTTGCGCCGTTCCCGCTCGTCGGTGTCGTCGCGGACCCGGGCGTCGTCGCGCTGGTCCCGGGACAGGACGCGGTGCGGTACGAGCACCTTGTGCAGGCAGCCGACGTCACCGATGGCCGCCGACCGGCAACGCGGGCAGGCGGACGGGTCCAGCTCCGCCTGATGGGTGCGGACATGGCCGCACTCGGGGCAGATCCGCCACCACAGCCAGGCGGGCCGTTTCGGGCTGCCGATGTCGAGACCGGTGATGCGGTGCTTGTAGCCCTGTACGTAGTAGTGGTTACCGGGGGCGAAGTCCTTCAGCGCGAAGCGGGCCGTGCGGTCGTAGCGGAGCACCTTGCTCTTGTGGCGGGTCTCGCCGTTCTCCTCCTCCTTCCACAGGAGTGTGGCCTCCAGCTCGGTGGTGGAGTCGACGAGGCTGTAGTTGGGCAGCAGACCGAGGTCGACCAGGGCCGAATGAGCGGTGCTGGTGCCGACGGCCCGGCCACGCTTGCCGACCGCCCGCAGTTCGGCGCGCAACTCCCGCCCCTGCCGCTCGTGTTCGGGATCGCCGACCACAAGCTCTTCCATGGCCTTGCGGATCGCGTCACTGCGATGCTGGAGATCGTCGCGCCGCAGGTTCCACTGCCGACGCGCACGGTCGAGGGCGTCCTTCAGCTTCCCGGTCGCGAACTCCTCCACGGCACGGGCGGCTTCGGCGCTCAACCCGGTCCCGCGCTTCTCGTCGTACGGCGGGAAGAGCGCGAGGAACCGCTTCACGAGCCGTTCCCCGTCGGCCAGTGCGGCCTGCTGGAACTCCGTCAACCAGCCCGAGTCGTCGAAGAGTTCGTCGGCACGGCGGGGCATGGGGCGCAGTGGCAGGCGGTCGCCGTCGGGGGACGGCAGCTGTCCGGCCGCGACGACGTCCAGCAGATGGGCGAGGTACTGGCGGCACAGGATCTCCACGGCCGAGAGGTAGCAGCCCGGGGGCTGGATCTCACCGGCGATCATCTGCTGGGGATCTTCCAGGTAGTACCGGTCGCGCGGCCCCCGGTCGACCATGGTGAGCAGATAGGCGTTGCCGGTCGTACGGCCCGCGCGGCCCACCCGCTGGACGTAGTTCGCCGGGCCCTTGGGCAGGGAGGCGAGCACGACGGCTGACAGGTCGCCGATGTCGATGCCGAGTTCCAGGGTCGGCGTACAGGACAGCACCTGCGGGTTGGCGTAGTGTCCCTTCGGCCCTGTGGTGCCCTCGCGGAAGGCCCTCTCCACGGCCTCCCGCTTACGGCGGTCCAGCGTGCCCGTGTGCTCGGCGGTGTTGATGGTGAACACACCGGCGTCCCGGTACATGCGCCGGTAGAAGTCGTCGGTGAAGTCCCTTTGCCTGAGCGCTCCTTCACCCGACCGCAGCCTGCCTCCGCACTGGTATCGGGGACACGCCTGCCCGTGCCAGAGACCGATCAGTTCGGGGTGGAGGGTCCGCTGCCAGGAGCAGCGGTCGCAGTGGACACCGGCGTCGGCGACGACCTCGTCGGCAAGTTTGCGGACCCGGACATGGCCGGGCTGGAGGCCGTAGATCCGTGTGCTTCCGTCCTTGGCGGTGCGCACGGACAGAACCTGCGCCTCGGTGAGCGCGGGCAGCAGACGGACGAGGAAGTCGCTCGCGGCATCCCGGTCGCGCAGGCCCAGGGCCCGCATCGTCCAGTCCTGGTACCAGCCCAGCCGGCCGGTGAGCACGTCGAAATCGTCGCTGCCCTTCTTCGGACCGCCGAGCAGGAAGGAGGGTGCCGAGATGCCGCGCGGGAAGGCGGGCATGCCCGGCGGCCTGTCTCCGGTGATCTGCCAGCGCCGTACGCCCGCCTCGGCGAGCCAGGGATCGAGCCACGCGTGCCGGATGGCGCCCCGGGTGCGCAGCCGTTCGAGCAGCCCGCGCACGAACCCCACGAAGTCGTCGGGCCCCGGTACCGACCCGTCCGGCAGCGCGATGTCCCCGGGGGTGGTGTGCAACAACTCCCTCACGATCTCCGCCACACCGTCCGGATCGGCCAACGGGACGTCCGCGGCCACGGTCCGGGTCAGCTCCAGGGTGCGGCCCTGCCGGGACCTCAGCCCGAACTCCAGGACGGCGGCGAACGCCAGCCGCTCGGCGATGAGCCGCCAGGTGCGCTGCGAACCCCGGCTGCGCCCGGCGAGGAGGGTGTCGACGCCCGGGACCACGTGCAGATCCGGCGGTACGACGGCGACCTGCACCTTCTTGCTGTCGACGACCTCCTCGACGATGTCCGCCGCCAGATCGTTCACCGTGATCCAGTCGTCCTCGGCGATCCGGCGGGCGAGCAGGGAGCGGAAGGAGAAGGTGTAGGACCGGCTGGCGACGAATCCGGCACGGTGGGCGGCGTCCTGGACTGAGTCGTTGAAGAGAAGCGTCTTGTTCTCCCCGAGGTTCTCGTCCAGCTCGCCCCCGGTGAACAGCTGGGTGATGGAGGCCGCCGCGAGGGCCGCGAGCCCGGTACCGAGGTAGCGGATGGTGTTGAAGGTACGGCAGAAGGGGCACTGGTCGGTCTCGGCGGCCCGGTCACCGGCGAGGTCCACCCACACGAAAGCGGCGTTGTGGAGCGCCTTGGCGACCCGCGGCCCCGCCCCCTCCTGCGGGGGCTCGAAGTCGGTCTCCGGCGCCAGGGGCCGCAGCCGCCCCTCGGCGCCCTCCAGCACCATGACGGTGGACCCGCTGCGGGGCTTCTCCTTGACGAAGGCCACCTCGTACGCCTCGGCCTCGTAGGCCGCGATCATGTTCCGTACCCGGCGCTTCTCCCTGCTCATCGAGGCCTGACGGATCTTGCTCGCGTGCAGGTCGAGGTCGGCCGCGTCGGCCTCCGGCGACAGCGCCGCCCAGCCGGAGCGTCCGCACTCGCGGCAGAAGACAGCGGGCAGGAACACCTCGGCCGGCCGGGGTGCGCTGTCGTCGGCGGGGAGGGGCGCCGCGTCGTCGGGGGCCGATCCGCTCGCCGAGTCGGCCGGCTCCTCGGGCTCGTGGCGCGCCAGCTTCCCCTTGGCGGTGACGCGCTCGTCGTCCCACCGGAACTCGGCCCGCGCTGGTGTGATCCCGCGCAGGACGCGGGAGACGGACCGCACCCACTGGTGGACCTCGATGGACAGCAGGGGCAACGCCGGGTCCTCGGGGCGGCGGGCGAGGGACAACAGCGCCACATAGCGGGCGAGGGCCTGGGCGGCGGTCTGGGGATGCTGCCGTACGGCCATGCCCCAGTGGGGCGCGACCCTGGGCAGGAACTCCATGATCTCGGTGTAGGTGCGCGGCCTGCCGTCCAGGATCTCCAGCACGATCGCGGTCAGCCGGTGCCGCCGCAGCCGCTCCCCGAGCTCGGCCGGGGACAGCCCGGACCCGCCGGTGAAGCAGGCGATCAGCTCGTCCAGGGCGTGCTGGTCGCGCGTGGGATCACCGATCGCGGCCACGTCCTGCGGCGTGGGGAAGGGCAGCGAGAAGTCGGTCTCCCCCACGAACTCCTCGACGCTGTACCGGGATTCGCCCACCACGGCTTCGGGCGGGAACGGCACCCCGAAGACCTGCTCGGCGACGTCCAGCATGGTCTCGCCGACCGTGCCGGACTCGCCGAGCGTGGCCGAGGTGGCGACGGGGCACACGGGCCCGAGCGGCCGCCCGTCCTCGGCGAGCCCGGTCACCGCGCCGAGCCTGCGCAGCAGCATCGCCACGTCGGTGCCCTGGGCGCCGTCGTAGGTGTGGAACTCGTCGAGGACGACGTAGGCCAGCGACCGGCCCTCCCACAGTCGCCGGTCCTCGGGACGCTGGAGGAGCAGGTCGAGCATCTTGTAGTTGGTGATGAGGATGTCGGGCCGCGTGCTGCGGATCTCGTCGCGTTCGACGGCGATCTTCGGCGCGGACTCCTTGAAGGTGCGTGAGGGCTTGTCGCCGATGTAGAGGCCGGCGCGCACACCGGCGGCGGCCAGCCTCGGATCGCCCTCGATGCGGTCGTTGATGCGCTGGGCCTGGTCGGTGGCGAGCGCGTTCATGGGATAGAGGAGGAGCGCCTTGACACCTCCCTGCCCGGTCTCCCGCGCACGCCGGCAGTGGTCGAGAAGCGGGATGAGGAAGGACTCGGTCTTGCCGGATCCGGTGCCGGTGGTGACGAGCGTGGGTTCGGCGGGTCCACGGAGCGTGGACAGCCGCTCCCAGGCCAGCGCCTGGTGCCGGTGCGGGCGGAAACCGTCCGGGCTCCACTCCAGGTGCTCCCGCCAGCCCTCGTCCACGGCGGTCCGGAAGGGGGTGCGGATGCGCAGGTACGGCCCCCGGAAGATGCCGTCGTCGGCGTCGCCGAGGAACTCCTGGAGGGCCCGCCGCGTGGACTCGTCCGCCAGTGCGTACGTGGTCGCCAGGTACTGGCTCAGACTGGCGCGCACCTGCTCGGCGGCGAGTGTGGGTCGCACGCGCGGTCCCCCTTCAGCGCTGGATCATGATGTGCACACCCACCGTAAAGGACGCCTAAGTGCTCCGGCCCCTCGCGTCGGCCGCTTCAGACCCCGCGCTTGCGTCCGATGTGGGCGATGCGGACGGTTCCCTCCTCCTTCACGATCCGGAAGTAGATCCGCCCGGGCTTCGGCGGGAAGTCGGTGTGCCAGGCGAACTCCCGCATCACACCGTCGCGGTCCCGGAACTCACTGTCCCGCCGACGCGTCTGGAACTCTCCCCGCACGTCTCCGCGCCACCGCGGACGCTGCTGCGTGTCCGGGTCCCACTCGGCGACTGCCTCCTCCAGTTCGAGGAGCCGCCTGCGGACGACGGCCACGGAGACCGCCTGGAGGCCGCGCACCTGCTCCTCCACCTCGTCCAGGAACTGGAGGCTGGGGCAGATCCTGTCGATCTTCTCCCACAGCTGGTCGCCGGTCGTGGCGGCGGTGTCCATGGACGCCTTGATCCACGCGAGGTGAGCGTCGATGTGCGTCTCGGCCGACACGTGCCGGATGTCGACGGAGTCACTGACCTGGCCGATCTCGTCGCCCTCGACCAGTCGCTCCCGGTCCAGGGTGAGCTGCGTCGCGTCCCAGCGGGGCTCGACGAGGAGGGAGATACCGAGGCCGCCGGTCAGATGGGCACCGCCGAGCCCGTCCGCGACGACCCCGTCGTACCGGTACTCGACTCCGTGGACGTCCATGTCCTCGGTGTACACCGCCTTGAACGGCGCTTTCGTCTGCATCCGCTTCAGCCGCAGCCACGGGTCCCGGTTGCGCGGGTCCCCGATCCACTTGACGACCGGATAGCCCGCGGCGATCTCCACCTCCAGCAGCGGCACCTTGCAGACCAGGGCTGTGGCGCCGTCGAGTTTCCCGACGGCTACGGCGGTCTTCGCGAACCCCGTCATCGCGAGACCCGCGCGTCGCGGCTCGCAGTCGGTCGCGCAGGAGATGTCGTTCAGGAACAGCAGCGGCACGGATCCCCCCGTGGACGAATGGTGAGCGGGCCTCAGTCGATGAGCTGGTCCAGCACGTGGTCCATCTCGTCGAAGAACCCCTCCGGCCACTGGTCGAGCAGCCCGTCCTTGTCGACCCGCGGGCTGATCACCTCCGCGCCGGAGCCGTCGCCGGCGCTGCGGAAGTAGTGGATGAGAGCCTGCGACGGTTCGAGGTGCCCGCGCTTCACGGCGAGCCGCATCCCGTTGAGGACATGGTCGCTGTGCGTCTCGATGACGAGCTGCGCGCCCTGCGCGGCGGCCGCCGCGGCGAGTTCGGCCATCCTGGTCTGGCCGCGCGGGTGCAGGTGCGCTTCGGGATTTTCGAGGAGTACGAGGGCGCCGGGCGCCGCGGTCAGGCAGGCGACGACGATCGGCAGGGCGTACGTCAGCCCGAAGCCGACGTTGGTGGGGCGGTGGCGGTGCCGCGTCGCACCGGCCCCCTCCCCGAAGCCGTAGGACAGCCTTACGGCGTCCATGCCCTCGATGACGTCCGTCGCGATGTTCACGCCGGGGCACAACTCCCGCATCCACGCGACGGCTTGGTCCAGCAGGCGGGAGGACGCCGCACGCGGGTGCCGTAGCGCGCCGTCGGGGACGTTGTCGCGGGCGTGGTGACGGAGGAAGTTGACGCTGTGCTCGCCCCGGGTGCCGAGGAAGCCGCGGCTGATGGCGACCTGGTGGTCGCGGGGGTGGCCCTCGGAGGGGGTGATGCGGTCCGCGTGAAGGTACTGGAAGGCGGAGGTGAAGTAGCCGGGGCGGAGTGCGGCGTCGCCCTCCGGAGTGTCCCTGCCCTCTCCCGTACTCGGCACGATGGTGCCCACCAGCGGCAGCAGGTTCTGCTCGGGCTCGTAGCGGACTGTCCACTCGTAGAGGTACGGCCCCTCGCTCACTCCGAGTGTCACCATCGGGAAGTCCCCGGCGAAGTCCTCGTGCAGGACGTCCTGACCCGTGCCGAGGTTGACCAGCTCGCCGTTGAGCAGCAGGCCGCTCTCACTGAGCCCCTTGAGGGGCACCAGGTCTCCTGACTCGTGCGACTGGCGGAGCAACGCGAGCGCCTGCAACACGGAACTCTTGCCCGAGGAGTTGAGGCCGGTCAGCAGGGTGAGCGGGGCCAGTGGGATGTCCGCCTGCTGGAACGCCTTGAAGTTGGTCAGCGTCAGCCGGTCAATCACCGCTCAGTACCCCCCGGAACAGTCGTGCCACCACCTCGAACCTCATTCTCACGTGCGCGGGGTCCCCCGGCGACACGGTGAGAGCGCGTTCGAACGCGAAGTCCGTGGTGAGCAGCTTGTACAGCCCGTCGCGGACTTCGTCACGCGAAGTTACCAGCCGGGCACGCTCGTCGTCGTCCAGGGCTGCGAGATTCACGGCAATGGCTTCGAACAGCGCTTTATTGACCGGAAGTTTGCGACGGTGCCCCAGTGACCTGCGGAACGCCTGCTGCCCGAACAGAGCCTGAGCTGTCTCCATGGCCCGGAAGAACCCCACCAGCATCTGAACGATTTCGTCCTCCGGCAGTGCACCGAGTCGGCTCATCGCTGCGGTCAGGAACTGCTCGAAGTGAGACCCCTGGTAATCGGCGGGCGGGTACATGCGGAAGGCGAGGTACCGAAGAACCAACTCCCGGTCGGCCATCCGCTCGTTAGACACGCTGAACCCGGTGGCCTCGCCAAAGGACGGCTGCTCCGCCAGCCCTGCGAGCAGCTCACGCACCCCACTCGGGATCATCGCGTGCCGGATCTCCTGAGCCGTCAGATGCGGGCCGCTCGCGCTGACCCGGCAGAAGACATTGAACTTCACGTCGTCCGGGGTGGTGTGCCGGACTACGTGCACGACGGCCTGGGTCTCGAACAGCCGCAGCCGCAGCCGCCCCGGCAGCTCCGTGGCGATCAGCCCCTCGTAACGCGGCAGGTACTCCAGCCCCGTCAGCCGCAGCATCGTCAGCCCGTCCGGTGCCATGCCCAAGAACCGCGTGAAGGCGGTCAGTTCCTGCTGGCCCACGACGACGGACCACGTGTCGTCGGCATGTTGCGCCACGTACAACGGCGGATGCGGGATACCGAGCAACAGCGACTCCACGAACCGGCTCTGCTGTACGTCACTCCACATTCCGGTACGCCGATGGAAGTCGGGCGCGAGGTCCAGACCCCTGTCGTCGAGCCGCTCCAGCAAGTCCCCCAGCCGGACTGTCTGGGTCTCGATGCCGATGTCGGCAGGGCTGAGGAACTCCTCCACCCCTACGGGCTCGTCCGGCGGCAGCTCCAGTTCCACACCGGTGGGCCGCCCGTTCGCACCCACCTCCACGGGGCGGTCGAAGAGCAGCCCGCGGGGGTCGGCCTCATCCTCGTGCCCGGCCATGTGGTGGTCGTCTCCTCTTGCCAACGCGACGTCGTAAGGTCCGCTGCCCGCACCTTACGAGAAGTAGCCCTCGACACGCTCGAACAGCGCGGCCTTCGTACCGCGTACGCCGCCGCGGCGTACGCGGTCACGCACTGGACAGTACTGACCACTTTCCGTGACCATGAGTGCGCTCGAAGTGTGCGGCGGGGCGGGTGCGCGGGAGGTTTCCGATGGTGGCGGAGAGTACGGCGGGGGCGGGCAGGGGCGGCGAGCCGGAGGCCTCGGACAGCCTGCGGACGTTCGGGGCGGTGCTCCAGGCGCTCCGTGAACACGCCGGGCTGAGCAGGCAGGAGCTGGGCGACCGGGTCGGCTTCTCCAAACACACCATCGCCTCCGTGGAGTTGGGGCGCCGCATGCCGGACCCGGTCCTGGTGGAGGGCTCGGAGGAGGCGACGGGCAACACGGGTGCGCTGCGGAAGGCGGGCGAGTGCCTGGCACGTCAACCGGGGCTGGCGGCGTGGTTCCGGCAGTGGGCGCGGCTGGAGGCGACGGCGATCAGCCTGTACACGTACGAGTGCCGGGTGGTGCCGGGGTTGTTGCAGACCGAGGCGTACATGAAGGCGGTGTCGCTGAGTGTGCCGCCGATCCCGGACGAGGAGGAGCTGGCCGAGCGGGTCGCTGCGCGGCTTCAGCGGCAGGAGTTGCTGTCGGTGGGGCGGAAGCCGGCGTGTGCGTTCAGTTTCATCGTGGAGGAGGCGGTGTTGGGGCGGGGGACGGGTGGGAAGGAGGTGATGCGGGCACAGCTGGACCACCTGCTGGACGTGATCGACCGGCACTGGAACGTGGAGATGCAGGTCATGCCGTTGTGGCAGCCGGACCATCCAGGGCTGGACGGACCGATGCAGCTTCTGGAGACGCCGGACAACCAGTGGTTCGCATACTCGGAGGGGCAGGAGAACGGCCGTTTCATCGCAGACCGGAAATCGATCAGCCTCCTCCAGCACCGGTA
This sequence comes from Streptomyces sp. NPDC047081, assembly GCF_040643775.1. Taxonomy (NCBI): domain Bacteria; kingdom Bacillati; phylum Actinomycetota; class Actinomycetes; order Kitasatosporales; family Streptomycetaceae; genus Streptomyces; species Streptomyces sp. NPDC047081. The sequence continues at coordinate 220,003 of NZ_JBEYUY010000008.1, forward strand.
TGCAAAACTGCGCTCGCAGGCTCTCACCCCAGCGGATTCCAGGAGCCTGCTGGAGCGAATGCGAGGAGCGCTATGAGCAGCAGCACGTCCGAACTGGCCTGGTTCAAGAGCAGTTACAGCGGCTCGCAGGGTGACAGTTGCATTGAGGTCGCGCTGACGCCCGCCGCGATCCACGTGCGGGACTCCAAGGACGAGCAGAGCCCGCAGCTTGCTCTCTCTCCCGCGACCTGGACCGACTTCGTCTCGTACGCCGCCCAGGGCTGACGCCACACAGAATCGTGCCCCGCACCGGATCAACTCCGGTGCGGGGCACGGTCGTTCAGTCGGCCTTCTTGAGCAGTGCCGTGAAGTGGGCGTGCGCTGCGCGCATCTCGTCTTCGCGCTCAGCCTTGTAGAAGGGCGCGGTGTAGCCCTGGGGAGGCTCCTTACGCTCCTTCTCCTCGAACGCCGTGAAGTGCTCGAAGTGCTCCTTGGTCTGGCCGTGCCCGAACGCGTAGGGGTCCTTCGCCAGCTGTCGCCCCGCCGAGTCGAACCACATCTCCGACTCCCGGTCCGCAAGGATCGCGTACCGGGCCTTGAGGACGGCGACCAGTTCGTCCGCGCCCATCCCCAGCCATACGGCGACCAGGGCGTCCAACTCGACCAGCGCGGCCCGGCGTTCGTACTCGGTCCGGAGCGGGGTGTCGTACGCCCAGTCGGAGGTGAGGTGTCCGGTCAGTGGAGCAAGACGGGGCCACTCCACGGCCCAGTCCTCGGTCTCCGTCCAGGTCTCGTCGTAGAGCTCCTTCCAGAGGGGGGCGTAGGCGGTGGTCAGGCAGTTGAGGCGGAGGGTGCGGAGGAGGAGGGGGGTGGCGAGGGGGTGGGTGGGGTCGGCGTAGGGCATTTTCTTGGCTTCGGCGACACGAAGATGCGTACGGCCAGTAATGCGCAGCAGGTAGTCAAAAGGAAGCGACGCCCAGAATCCTGCGTTGAGAGCTGTCTCCCGGTTGGATGACAGCGCCATGGAAGCAACGGCATCGACATGTGCCGGTCCCGGTGGGAGGAGGGCCGCAAACAGGCTGCGTTCCGTGTTGAAGGGAATCATGACCCGCCAGGCAAGCCTGTAGAACCGGGTGTATGACCGGAAGAGCCACAGCCGTTGGCGCAGCAGGTCCTCCTGCTCGTCCTCGGTGAGCTCCTGCTCCTCCTCGGTCAGTACCTGCGCACGGTTCTCCCACTCCTCAGGACCGGGTTCCCAGTCGACCCTCAACCGCGTGTGATCCAGCCAAGCGCTCTGCTCGCCCTCGTACCGCCGCAACGAACAGCTCGCGGGCCGCGCGTAGTTCGTGCGCGGTACGACGTCGGCGGGCAGGTCGGTCAGGTCGTAGCTCGTCCAGTCGTGGTTGCCCCGGCACGGCACCTTCGGGTGCTTGCTGAAGGGGGTGGCGATGCCGAAGTGGGGGCCCTGGAGGACCAGTTCGGAGAGGGTGGCGGGCTGGGTGGCCTGCCAGCTGATGAGGCCGTCCTTCTTGCCATTGGTCTCGTTGTAGCCCTGGCTGATCCGCGGGCGTTCGCCCAGGCGGTCGGTCACGGCGGACAGCGCCTCGATGGCTCCCTGCTCTGCGGTGGTCGTCGGCTGTAGCAAAGCCGCCTGCTGGGAAGGGACTTCCGTCTCACCGGTCAGCCGACGCCACTCGGCCAGCGTGGCCTCGTCGACCTCGATCACGCGTGCCCGGTGGGCGCGGAGATCCCAGCCCCCGGCGTACCGCATCCCCGGAACCTCGCCCTCGCCGTCGTGGTCCAGTGAAGCCGCGAGAGGCTCGACCCCGTAGAGGCGGCTGAGGTTGTCGAAGCGGATGGCGTCCCGCGCACGGCCGTAGATGTGCACGCCGAACTCAGTGTTCCGGCTGGCTTCGAAGGCCCAGTTCCCGACGTTGATGAAGCCCGCGTGCAGCCGCAGGTGCCGGTAGGCGGCCCCACGCAGTCGTCCTTCCTTCACGCCGCCGAAGTGGGTGTCCGGATGAATGAGACCGGCGATGCCCTCGCCCCCGGCGTTGCCCCACGCCCGGCACATGAAGGCCCGGTACAGGTCGGGGCGGGTGCCCGCCAGCACCGGAAAGGCGACCGGCGACCCCAGCATCGCCGAGATCCCGCTCACCCCGGCCAGTTCACCCAGGTAGTACCCCCGTGCGTCCGGGTCCCCCAGCAACTCGTCCTTCCGCCGCTGCCGGACGTCCGCCGCCGGTTTCTCCGTGAGCATGAACCACGGGTCCAGTTCGGCGAGGACTTGATTCTCCACCCACTCGGGCCGCACCCACGGCGGATTCCCCACCTGGAGGTCGAACCCACCCCCTGGCCCCCGGAACACATGCGCGAAGTGCAGCTCCCAGTGGAAGAACCCCTGCCCGTCCTCGGCCTGTATCTCCTTCTCCGTGGGCCCGGCGATCTCCGCCACCGCCCCCAGCCACGGGAACCGGAACGGAATCTCGGCGGGCCGGTCCATGCCCATCTGCGTGTGGATGTCCCGCTCGTACGTCTTCAACTCGGCGAGCGCCTCATCGACGGGCAGCTTGTCCAGACCGTCCAGGAACGTGTTCTCGCCGACATCCTCCGTCCCGAGCAGACACTCCAGGAAGATGATCCAGTCGTCCAGCGTCCTGAGTGGAACGCACTGCGGCCAACGGCCCTCCGCGATCCGGTACTTGCGCCCCTTCGCCTGCCGCTTGCGCCCGTCATCCAGTCCGGCCGCCAGGTCCGCGACCCCCAACGCCTCCTGCTCCCCGTCCGGATCGTCGAAGAGCCCCGCCGCCTCCCAGGCGAGATCCCCGGGGGCGGGCCCTTCGGACGGCTCAGGAGCCGCACCCTCGCTCTCCGTCACGAACACGCCCAGCCGACCCAGATCGCTCTCCCCGACGAGCGCGCCCCCGGTCTCGTACACCCGCTCCGTGCCGTCCAGCCACCCCACCTTGTCCAGCGGCCAGAACCACAGCGCGCACCACGTGTCCATGACCGTCTTCAGTCGCCAGTACGGCGTCCCCGTGGCCGTCAGGTCGTCGAGGATCTGCTGCCGGTCGAGCGCCTCCACCGGCCGCTCCTTCAGCCAGTCCGCCTCCCAGACGTCGATCCGTCGCGCGACCTTCCGCTCGGAGAGTTCGAGCCGCTTGGCGACCAGGCCCCACAGGAACTCGGCCCGGCGGGCGAACCCTTGCAGCTTGCGCAGGTCGGTCTTCTTCTTCGGTGCCTTCTGGATGCCTCTGCGCCAGCGTGCCAGAGCGGAAGCCTCGGCCTCCGCGAGCTTCTTGGCCTCCGGCTCGGACGCCACCGCGCCCCACCCGACCGCCGGCAGCAGGAACTGGTGGACCGCCCCCTCGGGCAACTCCCCGTCCCGGAACGGCAGATCGCGCGGCGCGAGTGGATCCTTCTTCGCGAGCCACGCCCCCTGGGGCAGATCCTCCGCCGCGTACACCTTGCGGCTCGCCCCGATCAGCGAGTTGCCGCGCCGCAGGTGCAGGCCGAACCAGGGCGCCTGCATACCGGGATGCATGGTGTTGAGCCACAGGGACACCTCGGCCAGTTCCACGGCGGTGGCGTTGAGGTCGACGCCGTAGGCGTTGTGCAGGGCGATGTAGGCCTTGGCCTTCTGCAGCTCGACCGGCCGCTGCTCGGGATCGACGCGCCGGCCCACCTCCGCTTCCCGGCGCCGCAGATACTCCTCCGCGAGCTGGTCGATCGCCTCGTTGAGGAACGCGCCGGAGCCGAGGGCGGGTTCGCAGACCTTCCAGCTCAGCAGATCCCGGGCCGTCGTCTCCGCTGTGATGCGATGTTTCAGCGCCAGCTCGACGGTGACCTTGGTGAGGGACGGCGGGGTGTAGTACGACGCCGAGGTCTGCCGGTCACGGCCCGCGAGGCGGTAGACGAACGTACCCCGGGGATACGAGGCCCGCCGCAGCACCCCCGTCTCCTTGTCCTCGCGCTGCACGAACACGTCGTCCGGGTAGTTCTGCACCTTGGACGCGGGGATCATCCAGCTGCCGCCGGACGGATCCCCGCCCTTGGCCACCTCGTACAGGTCCTCCTCGGCGATGAAGCCGGTGTAGGACATCAATCCCTCGTAGACCGCGCCGAGTTGGTTGATGCCGAGTTGGGCGTAGGAGATGAAGCCGCCGCGCTCCCGCCCCTTGCCCTTGGTCAGCATCAGGGCGCGCAGCACACGGTGGAGGGTCTCGTTGCGCAGCCGGGTGTCGTGACGGCCCCGCCCGATGAGGTCGACCGAGCCGTCCCTGAAGAGTTCCGAGCGCAGCGGTTCGAAGCGCAGCCCCACGTCCGCGCTCAGCTCGGCGGCGCGCCGGTGCCGGGCGGCCTCCCGCGCCCGCTCGTCGTGCTCCCGGCGGGAGATGGCGCCCTCGGCGAGCAGATGGGCGGCCTCCTCCTCGGCCTCGATCGCCTCGCGGTCGGCCACCTCGGCGGCCCGGTCCGCCGGCTCGCTGCCGCGCTCACGGTGGCCCTCCTGCACCTTGCGGAAGAGCAGGTCGAGGGACTCGTACAAGTGGAAACCCTGCCGGGAGCGCTCCCCGATCAGGTCGCGTACGACGAGGTCGCCGAGGCGCTGGAGACCGTATCCCTGGTTGTACTCGGGGTAGGCCGACGGCAGGATGCCGAGCGTCGGCTGGGCCTCGGCGTAGAGGAGGAACAGGATCCGGTAGAGGTAGCGCAGCGACTCGCGGCCCAGGCGTTTGGCGAGGCGGGCCGGGTCGTCCAACTGGTCCGGGGTGACGCCCTGTTCGCGCAGTCTCGCGAGCACCTCGTTGGCGATCCACTCCACCGACTGCCGTAGCCCCTCGCGGAGTTCGGTGGAGACACCGACCGCGTGCTTGCCGGACCTGTCGACGAAGTCCGCCAGGGGCGCCGTGCCGCCTTCCGTCGGCGGGCGCATCGAGTCGGCGCCGAACAGGGCGGCGACGGTGTCGAGTTCGCCGCCCGTGCGGTCGTCGCGTCGGTCGAGCGCGACGTCGAGGCTGACGGCGAGGTAGCGGCCGTCGTGCCAGGACATCCGGTCGGCCATGACCACCACACCGCCCACCAACAGCAGGACGTAGCGCGGGGGTTCGTCGCATTCGAGGAGGAAGTCGGTGAGCGCCTTGCCGTCCGTGATGCGGGCCGACGCCTCCAGCTGGACGGGGTGGAGCAGACGGCCGGGGCCGTCCGGGTCCAGGGCCGCGTCCGGGGCGGTGGCCCAGCCGCAGGAGACCGCGGTGACCAGTCCAGGCTCGTGATGCAGGACCTGGACCGGGTACTCGCGGCCCGAGCGGTGCACGGTGATCGTCTGTTCGTGGGCCTGGGCGAAGCCGAGGGAGTGCAGGGTGGCGAGCTGGAGGTCGGTGAGCCGCTTCGCCCAGTTGACCGGGACGAGCGCGTCCGGGTCGGCGGTCGACGGGGCGTCCTGCGCCAGCGCGGCCCGATGGGCGAAGTACGGGCCGTGCAGGGCGCGCAGGCCCTCGCGGGGCGTGCGCGCACGAGGCGGGACCGTCGCCGGGTCCTCGCCCACGCGCTCGGCGTCCGCGACGGCGTCCTTGTACCGGCGGCGCTCGGCCTCCTCCGCCGCCGCCCAGCGGGCCAGCAGGCCGTCCTTGGCCTTGAGGTCCTTGGGCAGGACCTCGGCGAGGTAGTGCGCCGAGAGGTAGTCGCCGTGGTTGACCAGCGAGTCGTACGTCACGTCAGTTCTCCGCGTGGGTCGCCGGACGGGCCGGTTTGTCGAGGACGGCCAGGACCCGCAGCAGAGGCCGGCCGGTCGTCTGCAGCTGGCTGAGGAGATCCGACTGTTTCCTCGCGGTCTCCTCGATCTGCCGCCGCCGGCGGCCGCTGACTCCCGGGAGAGAGTCCTGGTGCCACACGGTCAGCTGCTTGCGGTACTCGGCGAGCGGCTCCTCGATGAGGTCGTCCCACGCCTTCCGGGATCGCTCCAGATGATCGCGGGCCACCGAAACCGCTGCGGGAACAAGGGAGTTGAGGCCCTCTATGTCCCTGGGTCCGCCTGTCACCGCGAGCCGGGGGCCGACTCTGGCCGCCTCCAGAGCGGCGGACAGGGAGCCGACCAGAGGGGTGCTGGGCAGTCCGGTCACCGCCATCCACCGCACCACCGTGGGGCGGCCGAGGGCGTTGGAGTAGATGCCCTGCACGAGGAACGTGGGATGACGGACGTACGGGGAGGCGATGACCGGCGCCTCCTGCCGGCCGAACTGCACGAGCACCTTGTCGGTCAGCCACTCCACCATCGGATGGATGTCGGTGAGGAAGGAGACCTCCGGCCAGTTGGTGTCCCGGCTGTTCTGGGCGTCCTTCAGCTTCCGCCGGGCGAGGGCGCGGTCGAAGGTGACCAGCATCCGCTCGGCCACGCCCTGCTCCTTGAGGTATGAGGGCGGCAGCGCCTTGAGGCGATGCAGCAGATCGGGGGCCTTGGCCGGGGACAGGGCGAGGTACTCGCCACCCCGCTCGGTCTTGAGGTCCTTGGCACGGGACAGGCCGATCAGGTCCTCGGCACGGTCCTCGTACAACTCGGACAGTGCCGCGTCCACGAACTTCGCCGTGTCGCCGCCGAAGAGGCTCGGCACCTCGGCGCGCGCGGGCACCTCGTGCTCGGTGACGGCGTCCACCTGACCGAAGAGGTCCGCGAGGAAGCCGTCGTCCTCGGCGCCCGGAGCCGTGTCGAGGAAGTTCTCGACCGTCCCGCCCTCGACGAGTTCACGGATCAGCCTGCGCTCCTCCTCCTCGGCCCGGTAGTAGCCGGTCTCCGCCTCGGCGGTGCCGTTGAGCTTGTGGGCCTCCTCCTCGCGCTGGAGCAGCTTCTCGGCAACCGTACGGTCGTCCTTGGCGCCGGGGGTGGCGGAGGTGAGGATCAGGGCGCGGAAGCGGGGCTCGTGGTGCTGGCCGTAGCGGTCGATGCGGCCGTTGCGCTGCTCGATGCGGATCAGCGACCAGGGGATGTCGTAGTGGACCAGGTCGTGGCACTGGCTGTGCAGGTTGACGCCCTCGGAGGCGACGTCGCCCGTGAACAGCAGCCGTACCGGGTTCTCCGCGAGGCCGAAGGCGATGATGACCTTCTGCTGCTCGTCGTCGCTCAGACCGCCGTGCATGAGACGGACGGCCGTCGCCTTCTCCGTGGCCTCCTGCGGCGGGAAGCCGAGGCGGGGCGGGACGACCTTCGCGAGCCACTTGAGGGTCTGGACGCGCTCGGAGAAGACGACCGCCCGCTTGTCGCTGCCGGGGCCGACACCGATCTCCTTCAGCTGTTCCACCAGTTTGTCCAGCTTGGCGGAGTCGCCGGGAGCACCGCCGTCGCCGATCGACTCGGTCAGCGCACGCAGCCGTGCGAGGGCCTGCCGCTCGCGCACGACGGCCGGGTCTTCGCCGTCCCGCTTGGCGAGGGTCTTCTCCCTGGTGACGATGGTCTCCTTGAGGGCCACGTGGGAGGACAGGAAGGTCTTCAGCAGGTTGAAGGAGAAGAGCCGGTCGGTGCTGACGGAACGCCTCTCCTGGTCCGCCGTACCGAATGCGACGCTCGTCGACGCGGCCGGCAGCCAGTGTTCGGTCAGCTCCGCGAAGATTCGCTCCTCGGCGTCGGTGGCCCGGCAGTGCAGGGACCGGGTGGGACCACGGTCCGCCCATTCCTCGCCCAGTTCGTCACGGACCTCGGGGCTGATCTTCGTACGGCGGATGAAGAGATGGCCGAGGTCCTTCTCCGGGTCGTAGTGGTCGGGGTTGACGATCGCGGCCGGGTCCAGCAGGGAGATCAGGTCGGCGAAGGAGCGCTTGTCGCCGTTGTGCGGGGTGGCGCTGGCCAGCACCAGCGCGTCGGTGCGGGGCGCGAGGATGTCGGCGAGGGCGCGGCGCTGACTCCCGGGATTGATCAGGTTGTGAGACTCGTCGATGACCACCGCGTCCCACTCGATGCGCTCCAGGTGGTGACGGTACTGGCCGATGTTCTTCAGCGTGTCCACGGAGATGATCACGCGCTTGTAGTGCGTGAACGGGTTGCGGCCGGCCGGGATCTCGCGCTGGATGCGCTGGATGCCGAGCGAGTCCAGTCGTACGAGGGGGATCGAGAAACGGGTCCACAGCTCGCGCTGGAACTGCTCCAGAACGGCCTGCGGGGTCACCACCAGGATGCGCTCGCCCCGGCCGCGGCGGACCAGCTCGGCGAGCAGCAGGCCGATCTCCAGCGTCTTGCCGAGGCCGACGACATCCGCGATCAGGATGCGGGGCTGGAGGTTGCGCATGGACAGCGCCAGCTCGGCCGGACGCTGCTGGTAGACGAGCGGATCGAGGAGGAAGCCGTCGGCCAGGGCGAGGCCGCGCTCAGCCTGTGGAAGAGGCGTCTTGCGCAGGACGGCTTCGAGGAAGAGGCGACTGCGGCGGAAGTAGGAGGAGGTGTCGGGTACCAGGCGGGTGTCCTCCGGATCGAGGAGGTCCACCTGGTCGATCCTCGTGAAGAAGACGGCCTCCTCGTCCCGTACGAACTCCGAGACTCCGACGGCCTCGATCAGATCCCCGTCGGGGGTCGCGGGCTTGACCTGCTTGACGAGCCACTCCTCGTCGCGGACGAGGATCTGTGCGCCCGGTGGGTACCTGGTCTCCCCCTCGCCCTGGGTGCGGGCGTTCCCCTGGTCTGCCACCCGTAGTTCCTCCGTGGCCTGCGTGTTCCGTTGCTTACCGTGCAGAGTCTTTCACGGGGTGGAGCGGGGGCGGAGGGGTCGTGTGGGAGTTGCCGGTCCGCGTCAGGTTCTCGTTCGGACTTTGGGCACGAAAGGGGCGTCGCGCGCGTAGGCAGCGCGGAGCTTTTCGGCGATCCGCAGCGGGGTGGAGAGGCGGCCGAGCGAGTCCCGTGAGGGGCCCGCGGGCTCGGCCTGGTCCTCGTCCGGCTCCGGCCGGCGGTCCGCGGGGGCGGGCTCGTCGTCCTCGGCGGCGGCGGGGTCGACGACAGCGGGGTCGTAGACCTCATCGGTTTCGTCGGGGCGTGGAGGCAGGGGCGGGAAGTCGGGCAGCGGCACGAACGGCGTCAACCCCTCCAGTCGCCGCCTGGCCTGCAACGGTCCCAGCCCGCACCCGCGCATGACGTCCGCGAGCCGTCGGGTGACCGCGCCCAGCGGGGGACGGTCCGAGGGGGCGTGGGCGAGCATCTCCTCGATCACCGGCCGCAGCTCCGGCGGCAGGCCGCCCAGGTCGGGCGGGGTGTCCGGGTCGTCGATGCGCAGGGCGACCGCCTGCCAGGTGTCGCCCGTGTAGGGGTAGTGGCCGGTGGCGGCGTACAGCAGGACGGCGCCCAGTGCGTACACGTCGGCGGAGCGCTTCAGCCCGTGTTCGCCCCGGGCCTGTTCGGGCGGCATGCACAGCACCGAGCCGACGACGAAGCCGGTGGCGGTCAGCTGGGTGCGGCGCTCGGCGAGGACGGCGAGTCCGAAGTCGATGAGCTTGGGCCCGCGCTCGGACAGCAGGATGTTCTGCGGTTTCAGGTCGCGGTGCAGGAGCCCGGCGCCGTGGACGGTGTTCAGCCCTTCCGCGAGCAGGGCGCCGAGGCTGGCCGTCTCGGCGAGGGGCAGGGGGCCGTTGTCCGTGATGAAGGACCGCAGGTCGGGACCGTGGACGTAGTCGACCGCGAGCCACGGCCGCTCGGCGTGGGGGTCCGCTCCTTCGAACTGCGCGACGCAGTTGCCGTACACCGTCTTGAGGTTGTCGACCTCGACGACGAACCGCGCACGCGTCTCCTCGTCGAGGACGGACGGCTTGATCACCTTCACCGCGACCAGATGGCCACCGGTCGACTCGCCGAGGTAGACCTGTCCCATGCCGCCGGCACCGATCCGGGCCCGCAGCGTGTATCCGCCGATCTCCGCCGGGTCGTCGTCCTGCAGTGGTTCCACTGGCCGTGGGCCTCCCCATGTCGAGTAGCGAACTCCTGTCACACCTCATCGTGCAGTCTAGTGAGATGAGAGGGAACACCCTCCCATCCGTCCGCAGCGCACGAGGAGCCCGTCGTTGAGCACACCGCCCACTCTGCTGTCCCGCTCCAAGCCGCGTCTGCGGCGGGCGATGGAGATCCTCGCGGCGGAGGAGGGCGGTCTGCACTTCAGCGAGTTGTGGCAGCGCGTCGTCGCCGAGTTTCCGCTTGATCCGGACGAGACGGAGATACGGGAGGCCGCGAACGAGACCAAGGGGCAGAACACCTGGATGTGGCAGACGTCCGACTGCGTGTACGCGGGGTTGATCGTCAAGCGCAACGGCATCTGGTCGGCCACCAATCTCGCGCGGTACCAGTTGGCTGCCCGCGCCGACCCTCTGGCCTTCCACGAGGTTCCGAGGCAGGCGTTCTCTTACTGGCAGTCGCATCGGGCCGGCTACGCGTACGCCGCCCGATTGTGCGGAGCCGTCCGTCCGGGGCACTGGGTGGCGCTCGGGGACCTGGCCGCCGAGACCGGGCTGGACCGGTCCCTGTTCGCCGCCTGGTTGTGGGGGACGCGTCCCAAGGGCTGGTACCGGGTGCTGGACGAGGACGGCCGCGTACCGGAGGAGATCCACGCGAACGATCGTGAAGTGGCAGAGTATGCGGGCCATTTCCGCAGTGAAGGAGCTACCGAGGGTTCCGGCAGCTGGGGCACGGAGGTCGCCGTCGCGGACCTGAAGCAACTGCTGGCGGCGGAGAGCGCGCGGCGCGGCAGTGGTCAGAGCGCCTGGCTGATCAGCGCGGACGCCTCGTCGGCCGCTGAGCAAGTTCAGGAATGGCTCGACGAGGGCTTCTGCTCACTCTCCGCCGATCTGGACGAACTGCCCGGTACCACCTCGCCTGAGGAACTGGCCGTCGTCGTGGAGAACCGGTACGCGCGCATTCGCTCGAAGCAGCAACGTGCCCGTCTGGCCGAAGACTTCGACCGATTCCTCAATCTCGTACGTCCGGACGACCATGTAGCCGTGGCCGGCGAGGGCAAGCTCTGGCTGGGTACCGTCACGGGCGACGCGGAAGTCGAGCATCATGCCGAGAAAGGCAACCGGCTGCGTCGCCCCGTCCAGTGGCTCACCGTTCCCTTCGACGAGAAGGCGTTGCCGGAGGAGTTGCAGGCCCAGCTCTCCAGCGAGCACGACGTCGTGGACCTGACCCAGTTGCTCGACAAGGTCCGGGCCCTCGCCGATGCCGCCGACGTCGGCCCGGAGGAGGAGGCACCCAAGCCTCTGCAGACCCCCAGCGTCACCCTGCCCCGGCCCACCCAGGCCCTTTCCGAGGAACTTCTCGTGCCCATGGAGTGGTTGGATGAAGTGTCCGAACTCCTCGCCGAGCGCAAGCAGTTGATCTTCTACGGCCCTCCCGGGACCGGAAAGACGTTCCTCGCCCTGCACATCGCCGAGCATCTGGCAGGTGACCGGCGCGCGGTGAAGCTGGTGCAGTTCCATCCGTCGTACGCCTATGAGGATTTCATCCAGGGCTATCGGCCCGTCCAGCACTCCGCGGGAGACACGACCCAGGGCTCACTCGGATTCGAACTGCGCAACGGCCCCTTTCTCAACCTCGTCGAAACGGCCAGGGCGAATCCGACCACCCCTCACTTCTTCGTCATCGACGAGATCAACCGGGCCAACCTGGCGAAGGTGTTCGGCGAGCTCTACTTCGTTCTCGAGTACCGCAGGCGAACGGTGGACCTGCAGTACTCGGGTGAATTCACGATGCCGTCCAACGTCTTCGTCATCGGCACCATGAACACCGCAGACCGGTCCATCGCGCTGGTCGACGCCGCGATGCGCCGCCGTTTCGCGTTCCTCCCGCTCCACCCGGACGATTCTCCGACGCGCGAGCTGCTCGCATCCTGGATCGCCAGAGAGCATCCGGACTTCGAGGAGGACGTGGCGTTGCTCCACCGCACCCTCAACTCCCGTATCGAGGACAAGGAGTTCAAGCTCGGCCCTTCGTACCTCATGCACGCCTCGGTCTACCGCGACGGCGGTCTCGAACGGGTGTGGCGCACCGCGATCCTGCCTCTTCTCGAAGAGCACCACTACGGCGATGGCACGGATGTCGGTCAGCGCTACGGCCTCGCGGCGATCCGTCGTGCCGCCGCGACGGCGACCGAGGCGGCGCGGTGAGTTTCACCGAGCGCCTCGAACTTACGGAACACGGCCGCTGGGTCCCTGCCCGGCTATCCCCCTCGACCGGACAACTGCTCGCGAAATCAGGGGTCGTCGAGGCGCGGCCCGACGCCTTCGATCCGACCCACTGGGAGGTACGGGCGCTGGCCAAGGTCGGGGCGGTACAGATCGCCGGAGTGGAGGTGTCCATAACGCCAAAGATCCCGATCAGACGCCTGTTCTTCCTCCTCGGGTACACGGCCGACCCGACACGCGGTTGGCGAGCCGAGGAGGACCTCGTGGCCACCGGCGCACACGAGGGAGTCGTGCCGGCCGTCGCCCACGTCTTCGAGCGGCTCGCCGACCGTGCCCTGCGGCAGGGGCTGTTGCAGGGCTACCACGCAGTCGAGGACGCGCTTCCCGTCGTACGCGGACGCATTCGCACCGCCGAGCAGATGCGGCGCCACCATGGCATTCCACTACCCGTGGAAGTGGGCTACGACGAGTTCAGCACCGACATCCCGGAGAATCAGCTGCTCCTCGCCGGAACCGAGCGGCTGCTGCGGCTGCCCGGAGTTCCCGTTCCTGTACGGCGTCGGCTGCTGCGCCTGCGCACCAGGCTCGCAGAAGTCAGCCCTCTGGTGCCCGGACACCCGCTGCCGAGATGGCAGCCCAACCGCCTCAACACGCGTTACCAAGCACCTTGCCGGTTCGCTGAACTGGTCCTCGACAGCTTCTCCGTCGAGCACCGATACGGTGACGTCCGTATCGATGGCTTCCTCCTCGACCTGGCGAAGGTCTTCGAGGACTTCGTCTGCACCGCTCTTACTCAGGCGCTGCGCCCGTACGGCGGTACATGCCGCACGCAGGCACGGCATCACCTGGACGAGAGTGGCGAGATCCTGTTGAAGCCGGATCTGCTGCACTACTCGGACGACGGGACACCGAGCGCCGTCGCTGACGCGAAATACAAGGCGCAGAGACCGGAAGGATTTCCGGAGGCCGACCTGTACCAAATGCTGGCGTATTGCACTGCACTCGGCCTGCCTGCCGGACACCTGATCTACGCCAGGGGGAATGAACTGCAGGCGAGGCACACGGTCCGCGGCACCGGCACTGTGATCTACCAGCACTCATTGGAACTCGATGAGGAACCATCTCGCATCCTGGCGGCAGTGGAGCGTATCGCCGGATGCGCGGCTCAGGACACCGACCGTAGCCCTGTATGACCCGCACCAGGCACTTCTCGCCATCACACGGCCGCGAGCGCCGGCGCCCCCTCGGACCAGATGCCTTTCATCAGAGTCCGCCGCTGTTCGGACGCCGGCAAACGGCGGAAAACATCCGGCAGTTCGCGGTATACGCAGTCAACGCCATAGCGGTGCAGGAACGCTATGTCCTGAGGCTCCGGGAGTTCGGGGAAAAGGGCGGTGAGGCATTGCGCGGGAGACGGGCTGTGCGGGGCGTAGTCGAGGAGTTGGGCTAGGGCCTGTCGTACGTGGCCGTGCCCCGCAGCGCTCTTGGCCTCGATCACTTCCGTCCCGCCTGCTCCTTCGAGGTACATGTCGCTGATGCCGGACGGGCAGAAGAATCGTCTGGCGGCCCGACCGCGCTCGCCCAAAAACTCGCGGTACTCACGGACGAGTTGCGCTTCCCGGCGGTCGACGACAATGAGGCGCCGGGTTCGCCGGTACCCGGTCCGGCTGGTACGGAGCTCTTCCATGGCGGCGATCCGCACCGGATCCCGATCCGGCGTCACGATCTGCTCGGCTGTCCCTGGGGCGGCCGCCCCAGGCGTGATCATGAAGTTTTCGAGGACCGCCTGTGCCTTGTCGCCGCGGAGCACCATCTGCCCCGGATAGCTGAAGGTCGGCTTGTAGTCGATGACCGCGTTGAGTTCCTCGTACGGGATCTCCGCCTGGACCAGGTCGAGGAGACTGTAGACGGTGTGCCAGCCCGCCGCCCCCGCTTTCGGCGGCCACAGCAGATCGGCGACCGCGCGGTTACGGAAGACCGCTCCCACTTCGCCTATCGCCCGCACCTGGTTCTGGCCGGTGAAAAGAACGACATCGCCTGTGGTGACATCTGCGAACTTCTTGTCGTGCGCGGGGGTCGCGCCCCAGAACCTGGCGCGGCCTTCGGGATGGAGAGCCCGGAGCCTTTCCCGCTGCTCGGGGGTGAGCAGGGCGTCGCAGCGAGGCACGGTGAAATCCACTTCGCGTTGGACCGTGTCCGCCCAGTGACGCCGCGTCTCGGAGCTGCCGTACGACGGGGATATGAGAACCCGGATCATGCGCTCCATTCTCACTTAGAGCTGCAACTCCTGTCCCGCACAGGCCGCTTCGAAGAGTTCCTCGGCTCGTGTGACCAGCCGCGTGAGGGTGTCAGGGCTGGAGTCCGTCGACAAGGACGCGAGGAGGTCGTCCACGTCGCGCAGCCCCGCGCGCTCCAGCAGTCGTTTCTCGTTCGTCACCCACTCCCCCCGCCCCGCCAGCACCGCGTGCCCCGTCTGGACCGCGGCTGTGGCGATCGCGCCGGCGAGTTCCGTGAGGCGGGCTGCCGGGGCGTGGTTGGTCTTTGCGTAGGTGAGGGTGGCGTGGGCGGTGCCGCGCCAGCGGGTGGCGGCGGCGGTGCGGAGCTTCTGCGGGTACGTGGCTGGGCGGGGCAGGTCGCCGCGGAGGGTGCGGTTGATCGCCAGTTCCGCGGCGATCAGGTACGTCGGGATCCCCGCGAGGTGGAACATCAGCGGTTCCACCCGGAACCGCCCCTCCTCCGCCTCCCCCAACTCCCGCTCCACGACGTCGAGATCGCGGTAGTGCACGTCCACGCGCCGCCCGTCGATCGTCAGCCACGCGCCCCCGTTGAAGACACCGCCGCCCCAGCCCCCGACCTCCGAGACCTCACCCTCCCAACCGACGGCCCGGAGGTCGTCGGGATCGAAACGGCCCCGGTAGTAGATCGCCAAGTCCCAGTCGCTGTCGGGCCGGTGAGTGCCCTGGGCCCGGGAACCGCCCAGGGCTACGGCCTGGACGCTGGGGAGGGCGGCGAGGCGGTCGGCGGTCGAGTCGAGGAATGCCGGGTCGGTGAGGGCGGGCATGGGCGCGGCTCCTGCGGGGGGGGTGGTGGTCGGATGGGCGGGGGCGGAAGGTGGCTCTTACTCAACAAGCAGGCGGGTCATGAGCGCCGCGTACGCCTCCGCCGGCGTGCTCCCGCCTCCCGCCGCGTCCGGGTTCTCGGCCCAGAACGTCATGCAGGGCACGTCCTCCCCGTCCCACCCGTCCGGCAGCGCGTCGAGCGGGCCCGGGAACGCCAGCCAGGCGCCGGGTTCGTAGGCGCCGCCGTAACGGGACTCGATGACGGTGACCGGGTGGAGCGGTGGGAGCGGTGTCCGGCGAGGGCAGAGGGCGGCTACGAAAGGTTCGTCGACGGGGATGCAGGAGTCCGGCCAGTCCACGCCCGTGAACCAGAGCAGAGCGTCCAGGGGCGTGGTGGCAAGGTGCTCCACGATCCTGCGCGCCGCCTCCCTCTCCTCCTCGGACATCGTTCAGGACTCCCAGAGGTCTCGGTGCCCGTGCGGCCCGGCTAGAAATCCGCGGCCGTGAAACGTCCCAGGTACTTCGTGCGCATGCAGGCAAGGCTGGCCGTCAGGCGCGCACCCGTCGAATGGTTATCCGCCGCCCTACCTGAACCGCGGGTTGTGGGTCACGTCGTGGAAGCACGCGCTCGGGCTGGCCCGGCTCTCGTATCTCCCGCGATACGAGGTCGGCGAGAGCGCGGCGGGCGACCAACTGACCTTTTCGACGCGCGGCCCGGACGCGGAAGCGGTCCCGCTCCTCGTCGCCGGGCGGGCCGGCGGCCGGCTACTGCTGCGGGAGACCGAGCAGTACGGGCGTACGGCGGACGAGCGCGACGCCGTACGGCTGTACGCGCGCGCCACGCTCGCACTGCACCTCGCCGCGCGCGGGTGACCGTTGGCGAGAGGGGAGGAGGAATGGGCCAGGGCCGGCTGTCGTGCGACATCGGGCAACCGGAGGGGCTGGCCTACAAGATCGGGATCTTCGAGCGGGTGGCCGCGGAGGACGGCTGGCGGGTGGAGAGTCCGTACGCCGGGCGGTCGGCCCTCGGCGTGCCGGACCCCGTACACGGAAATCCGGACGCGGAACACGGGAATTCGGATGCGGAACGCGGAAATTCGGATGCGGATTCGTTCGGCGGACCGGACCATCGGTGAGTTGTTGCCCTACGTCCAGTACCCCCCTGCCCGCCCAAGGAGCCGCCGCATGATCCAGCGTGTCACCTCGCCCGCGCTCTTTCCGCCGCCCCGTTACTCCCACGCCTCCATCGTCGAGGCCGGTACGAAGCTCGCCTTTCTCGCCGGGTCCGTGCCGCTCGATACCGAGGGGAAGCTGGTCGGTGAGGGGGATCCGGTGCGGCAGGCCGAGCAGGTGCTCGTGAATCTCCAGGAGCAACTGCGCTCCATCGGAAGCGACTTGGCGCATGTCGTCGCGACGGATGTCTACGTCGTGAGCAACGAGCCCTCGGCCCTGTCCGCAGTCTGGGAGGTCGTCGAGGCGTCCGGGCTCAGCACCGGGCCTCATTCGTCGACGCTGATCGGCGTCAACTGCCTCGGATACACAGGGCAGTTGGTGGAGATCACGGCCACCGCCGTCGTCCCCGAGCGGGCGGACGCGTGAGTCTCGCCGGCACCGAGGTGATCCTTCGCCGGGCCGCCGCTCCCGACGCCCTCGCCGCGGCCGACGTCTGGCTGCGTTCCTTCGCCGCCGCGTTGCCGACGGTGGTCAGCCCTCGGTCCGCCGACGAGGTGCGGGGTTACTTCCGGGAGGTGGTGGTGCCGTCGCTGGAGACGTGGGTGGCGTCGGTGACCGGTGACGAGGATGCGGACGGTGTCGTCGGGGTCATGGTGCTCGACGGAGACGAGCTCTCCCAGCTGTATCTCGATCCCGGCTGGCGCGGGCGCGGCATCGGCGACCGGTTCATCGGGCTGGCCAAGGAACGCAGTCCGGGCGGACTCGGCCTCTGGACCTTCCAGGTCAACAAGCCCGCCCACCGCTTCTACGAGCGGCACGGCTTCGTCGCCACCGAGTACACGGACGGGAGCGGCAACGAGGAGCGGGAGCCGGATGTGCGGTATGTGTGGCGGCCCTGAACAGCTCTGAACAGCCCTGAACACCCGCGCCCGGTTCAGCCGGTCGCGTTGCGCGCCAATTCGAGTGCGTACGACGGCCACCACTGTCCCGCCGGGGGCCCGCCCCGGCACGTGCCGTCCGACTCGCCCGGCCGTTTGATCCAGAGGTAGGCATCGAGGAGGGCGTTGTCCGTGCGGGTCGTGGGCGGGGTGCCGAGGGCTCGGCCGGGCGGGTTGCACCAGGCGTCCGTCGCGCTCGTGGCACTCGTCGTATCGCCCGCCCCGGCATACGGCCCGTTCCCGTTGCGGCTGGTGTCGATGACGTAGTGCTTGCCGGCGAGGTCCTTCGACAGCCAGTTACCGTACGCCGAACTCGCCTTGTTCGTCTGGAAGTTGGAGACGTTCAGGGCGATTCCGTCGGCGCGGGCCACGCCCGAGGACTTCAGGGCCTCGACCTGGCGCCAGGCGTCGGGGATCCAGCTGGAGTTGCCCGCGTCGAGGTAGACGTGCGTGTGCGGCTGTCGTTTGAAACGGTCGATGGCGTACGCGAGCAGGGCGTACCGCTCGGCCGCCACGACCCGGGTGCAGCCCGCGACCACCTGGGACACGGCGTCCGGTTCGACGATGAGGTAGGCACCCCGGTCGCCCAGCGCCGCCGCGAACTGGTCGACCCAGACCCGGTAGTCCGCCGCGTCGGCGGCGCCGCCCGTGGAGTACTGGCCGCAGTCGCGGTTCGGGATGTAGTACGCCACCAGCACGGCGAGCCGGCCGGCCCGTGCCGCCGCGGTGGTGCGGGCACGGACCACGGGGCCGGGGTTGGGGCCGTTCAGCCACTCGGCCTGGGGGTGCAGGGCGATGCGGTCCATGAGCGCGGCGTCCGCGGCACGGCCGTCCCGGCGCCAAGCGGCCACCTGTTGCGCGGCACGGGAGTCGGGGTCGACCCAGAACGGCGACGACGTATCGCCCGCTCCCCTGGAAGCGCCGGTACAGCAGGCCCCGGCCAGCAGCGCGGCGAGCAGCGTGCGCCCTACCGACCCGGGGCGAGGTCGCCCCACTGATCCGGGGAGAGACCGCCCCACCCACTCGGGGAGACGGGAAGACAGGGTCCTGGCCACCGGGCGACTCCGTTCCCGCCGCCGAAAGCACCGGGCGGGCGGGGCGCGGGGCCGATCCGGCGGCGACGCACTGGTCTGACGACATCGACGACGCCTGACGAGATGCTCGTCCTGACCGGAGTCTGCGGGACCAGGCACGCCCGCCCCGGCGCACGCCCACCGAGGTCGCCGCAAGATCACCCCGACGGCGGCCGAATCCGCCGGGCCCCGACGCCCTGCGCTCCACTCACGCCCTGCTGGCCTCGGTCGCGATGATCTCGGCTCCCGGGTAATTGTCGGCGACGGTGATCACTCCCCCGCACCCACCCACGCACGGGCTCAGCCCACCGCCCCGCCCCGCGTCACCGCCAAACCCTCCGCTTCGCCACCGGCCGAGCCCAACTCCCCGCCCGGCTGGTCGTAAGCCCCAACCCCACCAGCGATTCAGCCAGCTTCACCGCCGCCCCGACCCCGTCGACCACCGGCACCCCGAGCTTCTCCCCCACGACCCGCTGCAGCCCGGTCATCCCGGCGCACCCCAGCACCAGCACCTCCGCCCCGGCCTCCCGCGCCCGCTCGGCCGCCGCCAGGAAGGCCGCCTCCGTACGATCGGCGTCGCCCAGGTCCAACACGCCGAGCCCGGTGCCGACGACGGCGGCACAGTTACGGCCCACCCCCGCCAGCTCCAGGCTGTCCTCGATCTGCCCGCACGACCGCTCCAGCGTCGTCACCACCCCGTACCGCCGCCCCAGCAGACAGGCCAGATGTGCCGCTGCCTCGGTGATGTCGACCACCGGTACGTCCACCAACTCCCGTACGCCTTCCCGCCCGTGCTCGCCGAACCCGGCCATGACGACGGCGTCGTACGAAGGCCCCTCATAGGTCCGCAGCAGGTCGATGACGGCCGCGGCCGACAGATAGCTGTCGAGCCAGCCCTCCGCCGATTCGGGTCCCCACGCGGGAGTGAGTCCGAGCACGGTGGTGCCCGGGCCGGCAGCGGCCCGGGCACCTCGTACGATCTCCTCGGTCATCTCCTGCGTGGTGTTGCAGTTGGTGACGACGATCCGCACGTTTCTCAGACCTCCAGCGGCTTCTCGACCACGGGGGCGGAGTCGGCCGCCCGGTCGTCGCGGCACAGCAGCATGTACAGGCCGGCCGCGAGGGCCGTACCGATGAACCAGGAGTACGGGGCCACCTCGCTGAAGGTCTTCACCAGGGCGAGGACGCCCGCGACGCCGGCCGCCGGCAGGAACGCCCACAGCGCCTTGGGGTTGACGCCCTTGCGGTAGTAGTAGCGCGAGCCGGGCTGGGCCTTGAACAGCTCGTCGACGTCCACGCGGCCCTTCTTGACCCAGTAGTAGTCGAGCATGATCACGCCGAACAGCGGGCCGAGGAAGGCGCCGAGGCCACCGAGGAAGTAGTTGACGACCGTGGGGTTGGAAAAGAGGTTCCACGGGGTGACCACCAGCGCGGCGACCGTGCTGATCATGCCGCCGACCTTGAAGGTGATCTTCTGCGGCCAGACGTTCGCCAGGTCGTACGCCGGTGAGACGAAGTTGGCGACGATGTTGACGCCCATGGTGGCGACGGCGAAGGTGAACGCGCCCAGCACCATCACCCAGGTGTTGCCGACCTTGGCGACCAGCTCGGCCGGGTCGGTGATGGCCTGGCCCCACACCTCCAGCGAGCCGGCGGTCACGATCACGGAGACGACCACGAAAGCCGTGGAGTTGATCGGCAGGCCCCAGAAGTTGCCGCGTCGGACGGTCTTGTAGTCCGGCGCGAAGCGCGAGAAGTCGCAGAAGTTGAGCATCAGCGTGCCGTAGGTGGCCAGGATGAGCCCGATGGCCCCGAACCACTGCCGCCACTGCTCGCCCACGGAGACGGGATGCGGCGTGGAGGTGAGCGAGATGCTCCAGTCGGCCTTCGACAGCACCCACACGGCCAGCGCGATCATCACGAGCCAGATCGCGGGACCGCAGAAGTCCTGGAACTTGCGCACCGACTCCATGCCCTGGCTGATGATCAGCGCCTGGATCAGCCACAGCGAGACGAACGAGCACCAGCCCAGCGCGTCGAGTCCCAGGAACGAGTGGTGGGTCCAGGACTCCAGCCCGGGCCAGGCGGCGAGCAGCATCACGTTCACCGCGACCGAGGCCAGATAGGTCTGGATGCCGTACCACATGATGGCGATCACGGCCCGGATCAGGGCGGGGATGTTGGCACCCCACACGCCGAAGCTGATGCGGCTGACTACGGGGAAGGGGACCCCGTGGCGCTGGCCGATCCGGCCCATCCAGTTCATGCCGATGTAGATCAGTACGAACCCGACGAGCAGGGACGTGAAGACCTGCCACACGTTCATGCCGAGGACCAGCAGGCCTGCGGCGAAGGTGTAGTTGCCGAGGTTGTGGACGTCGGACATCCACATGGCGAAGAGGTCGAAGACCTTCCAGTTCCGCTTCTCGGCGGGGGCGAGGTCCTCGTTGGTGAGGCGGGGATCGGGGACGAACGCTGGGGCGCCGGTGGCTTCGGCGCGGTCGGCGAGGGACACGGGGCCTCCTGGGACAGGGGACGGAGGACGGCAGCCGTTTGGTATACCAAACTGCCGTCATGGTCCCGCCGTCAAGAGTTCGGACCGATGTCGCGTCTGTTAAGGCTCGGTAAAAGCCCCCCGGAGTCGGCGAAGATAGCCTCATGAGCTCCACGACGACGAAGATCGAACCCCTGGGCGCGGTTCGCGAGCGTGTCCTGGCGAACCTGCGGCAGGAGATCATCGCGGGCCGCCTCGGCCCGGGCGACCGGCTGGTCGAGCGGGATCTGGCCGAGCGCTTCGGGGTCTCCCGGGTGCCGGTCCGGGAGGCGATCCGCGCGCTGGTCGCGGAGGGTTTCGTGCACTTCGAGACACCGCGCCGCACGGTCGTCCGCAGGCTCACCCCGAACGACGTCCGGGAACTGTTCGAACTGCGCGAGGCCCTGGAGGTCTACGCCGCCGGACTGGCCGCGTCGAACGCGACACCGGAGGACCTGGCGGAGGTCCGGGAACTCCTCGACCGCGCGGCCGGCGCGACCGAGGCGGGGGACGCCGAGCTGATCACGGACATCAACAGCCGGCTGCACGACCGCATCGTGACGATGGCCGGCAACAGCCTGCTGACCGCGGCCCTGGAACCGGTCGCCGGCCGACTGCGCTGGATGACCCGGCGGAACGAGGAGTGGCCCCAACTCCTGGTGGAACACCGCGAGTTGTACGAGGCGATCGCCTCCGGCGACCCGGACCGCGCCCGCGCCCACGCGCTGGCCCACGTACGCACCAATTACCGGTCGACGGTGCGCCACCTCTTCGGGGAGACTGAGCCGCCCGCGTGACGGCGAGGCACGCGACCAACTGGAGAAGGCCACGGTCACCATGGCCGACCTCAAGGGTTACGAGGCGCAGCTGAAGAAGCTGTCCTGAGCTGTCGGAGCCCGGCGTACTTGTCCGTCGCCGCCACCAGCGCCTCCCCCATGCCCGGCGCCCCCGCGTTGTGCCCCACCTCGTCGACCACGACCAACTCGCTCCCGTCCCAGGCCTGCTGGAGCCGCCAGGAGATCCCGAGCAGGTTGCCGAAGTCGAGCCCGCCCTGGATCAGCGTGCCCGGAATGCCCTTCAGCCGGTGGGCGTCGCGCAGTACGGCCCCCTCGTCGTTCCCCTCGCCGAGAAAGTGGTCGTTGCCCCAGTAGTGCGTGACCGTACGCGCGAACCCCATCCTGAACTCCGGGTTCTCGAACCGCTCGACCGACCTCGGCGGCGCGGGAATCGTCGCCGTCTCCCAGTCGGTCCAGGCCTGCGCGGCCCGCGCCCGTACCTCGGGGTCGGGCGACTCCAGCAGGCGGTTGTAGGCGGCGGCGAGGTTGGAGTCCCGCTCTCTCTCGGGCAGTTCGCTCACGAACCGCTCGAAGGCCTCGGGGAAGATCCGTCCAAGTCCCCTGGTCAGCAGGGCGACTTCGGCGTTGGAGCCGGTGGCGACCCCGGTCAGCACGATCTCGCTCACCGCTTCCGGATGCGTCTGCGCGTACCTCAGCCCGAGCACCGACCCGAAGGACACGCCCCACACCAGCCACCGCCCGATGCCCAACTCCCGCCGCAGCAGCTCCAGATCGGCGATGAGGTGGGCCGTCGTGTTGACGCTCATGTCGGTGTCGTACGCGCTCGCGTTCGGCGTGGAGCGTCCGCAGCCGCGCTGGTCGAGGAGGACGATCCGGTAGGCGGCGGGGTCGAAGAGGCGCCGGGGGTAGGGGGAGCAGCCGGAGCCGGGGCCGCCGTGCAGCACGAGTGCCGGTTTGCCGTCCGGGTTTCCGCAGGTCTCCCAGTACACGAGGTTGCCGTCGCCGACGTCGAGGAGGCCGTGGTCGTACGGTTCGATCTCCGGGTAGAGAGGCATCCGGGCACCGTAACCCTCCGCCCGTCGTGCCGCCTCCTCATTTCACGGGCAGCCCGGCGGCCTCGCCCGCCGTGCGCAGGACGTCCCGCAGCATCTCCGGGGTGAGTTTGCCGGTGAAGGTGTTGCGCTGGCTGACGTGGAAGCAGCCGAAGAGGTCGAGGCCGTCGAGCGGGACATGGGTGCCGTGCCCGAAGACGGGCCGAGGCCTCGGCACCGCCCAGCCCGCCTCGGCGAACGCGGGCAGCGCGGCCTGCCAGCCGAAGGCGCCGAGCACGACCACGGCCCGCAGGGTGGGCCGCAGCAGCTTCAGCTCCTGGACCAGCCAGGGCCGGCAGGCGTCCCGCTCCCCCGGCGTCGGCTTGTTCTCGGGCGGGGCGCAGTGGACGGGCGCGGTGATGCGGACGCCGTGCAGTTCGAGACCGTCGTCGATGCTCACCGAGGTGGGCTGGGAGGCGAGCCCCACGTCGTACAGGGCCTGGTACAGCACATCGCCGGAGCGGTCGCCGGTGAACATGCGGCCGGTGCGGTTGCCGCCGTGCGCGGCCGGGGCGAGGCCGATGATCAGCAGCGGGGCGTCGGCGGGCCCGAAGCCGGGGACCGGGCGGGCCCAGTAGTCCCAGTCCTGGAAGGCGGCCCGCTTGGTCCGTCCGACCTCCTCCCGCCACGCCACGAGCCGGGGGCAGGCCACGCATCCGGCGACGCGGTCGTCGAGGAGGGCGAGACTGTCCATGCGTCAACGGTATGGCCCAAGGAACCCCGCCGTCAGCGCGCTGCGGACGCCGCCGACGGCGCATGCTTGAGGTATGGACGCGCATCCCAGTGTGGTCGTGCTCCCGCCGGAAGCGGACGGCGGACGGCAGGTGACGGTCGACGGCGAGGCCACGGGCACCGCATACAGCCTGTTCGACGTGCTGGACATCGTGCACCGGGCCGGTCTGCCCGCCGAGGACCGGGCCGTCGACGACCCCGAGCTGATCGAGTGGCGGGGCGGCGGACCGTACGAGTGGGGCAACACGCCATAGCCCCTGGTCAGGCCTCCGCGTCGGTGCTCGCGGACACCGCCGGCCTCGGAGCCGTCGTGACAGGTGCCGGGCGTGGCATGAGCAGCAGGGCGATCATGGCGACGGCGCAGCAGCCGATGATGTACCAGCTGATGCCGGTGCTGGAGCCGGTGTGCTCCAGGATCGCCGTGGCGATGAGCGGTGCCGGTCCGCCCGCGATGACCGAGGCGAGCTGGTAGCCGAGCCCGGCGCCGCTGTAGCGCACGTTCGTGCCGAAGCCCTCGGCGATCAGCGCGGCCTGGGGCCCGTACTGGATGTCGTGGAAGACCAGGGAGAGCACGATCGCGAGCAGGACGAGCCCGGAGCTGCCCGTGTTGAGCAGCCCGAAGTACGGGAACGCGAACGCGGCGGTGCAGACGATGCCGATGCCGTAGATCCGGCGCCGTCCGAAGCGGTCGGAGAGATGGCCGAAGAGCGGCACGCTGACCAGGCCGACGGCCGCCGCGACGAGCGTGTAGTTCAGCAGGTCACCACGGGCGAGGCCGAGCTCCTTCGTACCGTAGGTGAGCACGAAGGTGATGAAGAGGTAGAACGGCGCCTGCTCCGACATCCGGACGAAAGCCGAGGTCAGCACGGTGAGCGGCTGGTGCCGCAGCACGCTCCAGACCGGCTGCCGCACCAGCACCCGCTCCTGCTTCACCTCGGTGAAGGCCGGGCTCTCCAGCACGCGCAGCCGCACGTACAGCCCGACGCCGATCAGCACCGCGCTGGCGAGGAAGGGGATCCGCCAGCCCCAGCTGTCGAAGCCGTCGCCCGAGGTGGCGTTCATCAGCTTGACCATGCCGGTGGAGGCGAGGAGCCCGAGCGGCACGCCGAGCTGCGGCCAGCTGGCCATCAGCCCGCGGCGCCGTTCGGAGCCCCACTCCATGGACAGCAGCACCGAGCCGCCCCACTCCCCGCCGACGCCGATGCCCTGGACGACCCGCAGCAGCACCAGCAGCAGGGGCGCGGCGAGACCGAAGGTGGCGTAACCCGGGAGCAGCCCGATGAGGAAGGTGCTGGCCCCCATCAGGACCAGGGTGGTCACGAGGGTGGACTTACGGCCGATCCGGTCCCCGACATGCCCGAAGATCGCCGCCCCGAGCGGACGCGCGGCGAACCCCACGAACTGCGTGGCGAAGGAGGCGAGGACTCCCGTATACGGCTCGGCGCCGGGGAAGAACACGTGCGGGAAAACGAGTGCTGCGGCGGTGCCGTAGAGGAAGAAGTCGTACCACTCGATCGCGGTACCGACCGTGCTCGCGATCACGGCACGACGGCGGTGCCGGTGCATCGCTTCGGGGACGACGGGGGACTCCTGCGCGGTCATGGCGGCTCCCGAACGAGGTGCGGTGAGCGTCCTCCCCGGCCGCGGACATGTCAAGAGTGGGTGCGGTCGTGATCCGGATCCGGTACGGCGGTGAGCTCGCCCAGCATCCGCAGCGCCGCCTCGCACGGGGAACCGGGCTCGGCGGTGTAGGCGATCAGCCGCTGGCCGGAGCTGCCCGGGATGTCGAGGTTCTCGAAGGCGAGGTCCATCGGGCCGACCAGCGGGTGGTGCAGCCGTTTGACGCCCGAGGTGCAGGTGCGCACCGGGTGCCGGGCCCAGAGGGACGCGAACTCGGCCGACTTCATGGAGAGTTCACCGATCAGCTCGGCCAGCCGCCGGTCGTCGGGATGCCGCCCGGCCACCAACCGCAGGGAGGCGACGGCGAGTTGGGTCTCCTCCGGCCGGTCCGGGTAGAGCTCCCGGTAGCGCTCGTCCAGGAAGAGCATGCGGATCAGATTGGGACGGGCGTCCGGATCCAGATGCCCGGCGAGCAGCGCGTGCCCGAGCCGGTTCCAGGCGAGGACTTCACCGCGCCGGTCCAGGACGAGGGTCGGGATCCCGGTCATCGCCGCGAGCAACTGCCGTGCGGAGGCGCTGACTTGAGGCGCCCGCGCCTGGGGCGCCCGGGACGCGGCGACGGGCCGGGCAAGGCGCTTCAGATGCGCCGTCTCGTCCTCACTCAGCCGCAACGTCCGTGCGATCGCGTCGAGTACGGAGTCCGAGGCCCCGTTCCCGCGGCCCTGCTCCAGACGCGTGTAGTGCGTGACGCTGACGCCCGAGAGCATGGCCAGTTCCTCGCGACGCAGCCCCGTGACACGGCGGCGGCCCGGCAGCGGGCTGATCCCGGCCTCTTCCGGACGCACCGCGGCACGGCGGGACTTGAGGAACTCCCCCAGCTCGGACAAGGCCTCCACCACCGCCTCCTCGGTCTCACCCCCATGATGCCCGCCGCCCCACCCGAACGGGATCGCCGAGGGTGGTCACGCCATGACCACCCACGAGGAGGTTCTGGCTGAGCCCACCGAGCCGAGTGAGCCTTCCTGCACAACGCCGCACGACGGCACCGCCCGTCACCGATCGGCCTTCCAGGAAGGGTTACGACGTCATGACCGCCATCGATTCGAGGGCACCCGGCACCTCCGGCACCACCGCCCCCGCCGCCCTCACTCCCCGCCTGCGCCTGGTGCTGGTCCTCCTCCTCGCTGCCCAGTTCATGCTGGCCGTGGACTTCTCGATCCTGAACGTCGCCCTGCCCGTGATCGGCGACGGTCTGGGCTTCTCTCTGGCGCACCTCCAGTGGATCGGCACCGCGTTCGCCCTGTGCGCGGCCGGGTTCACCCTGCTCTTCGGCCGGATCGCGGACCTGTTCGGCCGCCGTCGGCTGTTCCTCGGGGGCCTCGCCGTCCTGGGGGCCGCCTCGCTGCTGGGCGGCCTGGCGCAGAGCCCGGAGGTGCTGATCACGGCACGGGTCCTGCAGGGCCTGGCGACCGCCGCGGTCACCCCGGCCGCGCTGTCCCTGCTGACGACGTCGTTCCCGGAGGGCCCGCTGCGGGAGAAGGCGCTCGGTCTCAACGGGGCGCTGATGTCGGCCGGTTTCACCACGGGCGCGATCCTCGGCGGCCTCCTGACGGATCTGCTGTCCTGGCGCTGGGCGTTCTTCGTCAACGTCCCGGTCGCCCTCGCCGTACTCCTCGTCGCCCCGACGGTCGTCGAGGAGTCCCGCCCGGACGAACGCCCGAGGCTGGACCTGCCCGGCGCGGCCACCGTCACGCTCGGCCTGCTGGCGGTCGTCTTCGGCCTCACCCGGGCCGGCGAGTCCGGCTGGGGCTCCCCGGCGGCCCTGCTGCCGCTCGCGGCCGGCGTCGTACTGCTGCTCGTCTTCCTCGGCGTCGAACGCAGGGTCGCCGCCCCGCTGGTCCCCCTGTCCGTGCTCGGCAGGCGCACCGTGGCCTGGGGAAACGTCGTCGGGCTGATCGCCTTCCTGACCGAGACGTCGCTCGTCTTCCTCCTCACCCTCTACCTCCAGGAGGTGCTCGGCTTCTCCCCGCTGGCCGCCGGTCTGAGCTTCGGTGTGCTGGGTCTGGGTACGGTCGTCGGGGGCTCCGTCGCCCCGAGGGTCATCGGACGGATCGGCAGCCGTCCCACCCTGACCGCCGGCGGCATCGCGCAGGCCCTGGCCACGGCCGCCCTGCTGGGCCTCGGCGACAGCCGCTCCTCGCTGTGGCTGCTGCTGACCTGCACCTTCGTCGGCGGGGTCGGGAACATGCTGGTCATCGTCGGCTTCATGGTCACCGCGACCTCGGGCCTGGCCGACCGTGAACAGGGCCTGGCCACCGGGCTCGCCACCATGACCCAGCAGATCGGCATCACCATGGGCACGCCGATCATGAGCGCGGTCGCCACGGCGGCGATGACGGGTTCCGGCACCGCGGCGGTCCTGGGCGGCCTGAAGACGGCGATCGCGGTGAACGCGGGCGTCGTGCTCCTCGGTGTCTTCAGCGGATCCCGGACATCGAAGTGAAAACCGTGCGGGGCACCCGGTCCCGGCGAGCTAGGGTCGGGACATGGCTGACGAGCACGAAAACGGGCGGGGCACCGCCGAGCCGACGGCCGACGGCCCGTCCGAGGCGACCGTCGGCCCCGAGACGACCGCCGTCGACCCCGCGGTGGCCGCCGCCATCGCCGCCGCCGAGGCCGCCGGGCCCGCGGACGGCGCGTCCGTGCGGGTCGACAGCTGGATCTGGGCGGTCCGGCTGATCAAGACCCGCTCGCTCGGCGCGACCGCCTGCAAGGGCGGCCACGTACGGGTGAACGGCCAGAACGTGAAGCCCTCGCACTCCCTGCGCATCGGCGACGAGGTGCGGCTGCGCCACGAGGGCCGGGAGCGGATCGTCGTCGTCAAGCGCCTGATCCGCAAGCGCGTCGGCGCCCCCGTGGCAATTCAGTGCTATGTCGACAACTCCCCTCCCCCGCCGCCCCGCGAGGCCGTCGCCCCCATCGGCATCCGCGACCGCGGCACCGGCCGCCCCACCAAGCGCGACCGCCGCGAACTGGAACGCCTGCGCGGCCTGATGGGCGGCGGCGCAGGACGTCCGAGCCAACACTGACCCGGACGTACGACGGAGGTGGCGGCCGGCATGAACACCGGCCGCCACCTCCGTCGTACGGGCTCAGGCCCGTCGTCGTACCAGATTGACCAGCTCCCGGTTGGAGCCCCGCCGCGCCCAGGCGATCAGCAGCAGCGGCACGATCAGGATCAGCGGGGTCGCCGCGTTCTCGCCGCCGAAGACGATCAGCTGGACGAAGAACGCCCCGACCATCAGCAGGCTCAGCGCGCCCGCGGCCACCGACTGCAGCACCGGGATCAACAGGGCCACCGCACCGGCGAGTTCGAGCGCGCCGATGGTGTACATGCCCGTGCTGCCCCAGCCGATCTTGTCGAAGGAGTCGACGGCGTAGGAGTTCGCGATCAGCTTGGGCAGGGCGCTCGCGATGCCGTAGAAGAGAGCGAGCACGACCTGCAGCGTGCGCAGGGCGATCCGGGCGCGGCGGCCGCGGGCGGTCGCGGACTCGGCGACGACAGTGGCGGAGGCGACGGGGACGGTTGTCTCGGACATGGGGTTCTCCTGCGGTGAGCGGTTGGTGTCGCTGTCACAGGGATAGACCGGGGTCCACGTCCGAACTCATCGGCGGGAAGGGAATCGGACGGGAAGGGAATCAGAGCGGAAACCACCCGTGCCCGACGTACCAGTGCCCGCCCGCCCGCAGATGGTCCCCCACGGCCCGCTCCACCGCGGTCCGCCGGGGCAGGGATTCCACCGCCATGTCCGGGTCGCCGAACACGAATTGGACCGGCTCGGTGTCGGCGGGCTCGGCGAGCCGGCGGGCCACCCGGAACCTGTCCTGGAAGCGGACGATGTTGGAGTCGGCGGGCAGGTACTCCTTCAACTGCGGGTCCAGCAGCCAGGAATGGCACAGCACGGTCCGGTACTTCTCCTCGGGGAAGTGCCGGGCGAAGAACTCGGCGGCCAGCGCGAGCGACCGTTCGCAGGCCCGCGGTGACAGCGGGCCGAGGAAGTCGGGGATGTGGAGGTTGAGGCACGGCATGCCGGCGGACACGTCGAGGCCGGCCCCCGCGATCATCCGCGCCGTGCGCTCCCCGTGCCGGGCCCGCTCGAACTGCAGCCGCCCCAGCTGGAAGAGCTCGCCCCGGAAGTGGTGGACCAGCCACCAAGGGGCCTGCACGCCCGCCACCCCGTGCCGCCGCCGGTGCACGGCCATGTTCCGCCCCAGGTCGGCGAGGGTGTGCCGGGTGACGTCGGCCGGGATGCCGCGTGCGCGGTGGTACGCGCGCGTGTAGGGCAGCGCGGCGACGAACACGTACACGGAGAAGCAGCGCTGGAGCGGCCCCGAGGGCCAGTCGAGTTCGGGCAGGTCGACCGGGCTGCCGACCTCGCCCATGTCCTGGACGAGTTCGCGGACCGACGCCTCCAGGATCGCCCGCAGCTCCGGGTCGTCGGTCACCCGCCGGCCCATGCGTACGAGCTCGTTGATGTCCTCGTGCGGTACGGCGAGGTCGAGCAGCTCCTCGGCCAGCTCATCGGCATCCGGCAGCACGCGTCCCCCTGGTCCGGGCTCTTTGGTGAACGTCCGCATCGAAGAGTACGTTGCAAAGAGGAGTAGTGATCAGACGATGCGTACGGGCAGTGAGCCGACGACCGCGCGCAGTGCGCTGCGGGCGCGGTTCTGGCTGAGCGTGTGGGGGCTGGTCTGGTCCGTCTTCGGCACGGCGGCCTTCGCGCTGGCCGGACGCCCGGGCTGGGCGGCGGCCTGCGGGGTGCTGTGGCTGGTGATCACCGTCGACATGACCGTGATCCTGCGCCACATCCGCCAGGGCCCGCACTACCAGCCGGGCCCGGACATCCCCCCGTACCGGCCGCCGGAGAGCCGGCCGCGCTAGGGCCTGGCCGGCGGATCATGCCGGCGTCGCGGGGTCTGGCACGCCCATCTGCGGCGTTGTCGTCACTCGCCGACGCTCCGCGTCGACTCCCTCCTCCGCCTTGCAGCTGCACGCACCAGACCCCGCTCGGCTCGGCCAAGAAGCACCGTTTCCCACAGCTGGCCTGATCCGCCGACCAGACCCTAGGGCCTGGCCCTGGCCGGAGGGCTCACGCCGGCTCGTCGAACCGCGCCGCCTTGAGGTACTGCGGGTTGGGGTCCAGCGCTGCCGCCAGTCTGAAGTGCCGCTTGGCCTGCTCCTCGCGGCCCTGGCGCTCGTAGGTGCGGGCGAGCGCGAAGTGGGCGAAGGAGTTGTCCGGCTCGCGCTCCAGGACGATCGTGAACTCCAGCTCCGCGGGCCGCAGTTGCGCGGCGGCGAAGAAGGCACGCGCGCGCAGCAGCCGGGCGGCGGTGTTCTCGGGGTGCGCGGCGATGACCGAGTCGAGCAGCTTCACCGCGCCCCGCGGGTCCCGTGCGTTGAGCAGCTGCTCGGCTGCACGGAAGTCGATGACATGCGTCTCCGGAGTACGTCCGGTCGAACCGCTGGTCTCGGGCACGGCAGAGTCCTTCCCTCACTCGAAGGGTTCAACGCGCCCGAAAGCGCCTGCTATTCCTGAGGCTGCTGTGACGGGCCCCCGGAGCCCTGCGCTCCGCGCACCAGCTCGGCCCAGACCTCCTTCACCCGGCGCTCCAGCTCTTCCAGTGGTACGTCGTTGTCGATGACGATGTCCGCGATCGCCCGGCGCTGCTCCCGGGTCGCCTGCGCGGCCATGCGCGCGCGTGCGTCGGCCTCGGTCATGCCGCGCAGCCGCACGAGACGGTCGAGCTGGGTCTCGGGGGCCGCGTCGACGACGATCACCAGGTCGTACAGCCCGGCGAGGCCGTTCTCGGCGAGCAGCGGCACGTCATGGACGACGACCGCGTCCTCGGCGGCGGCCTGCTCCAGCTCCCGGGAGCGCGCGCCGACCAGGGGGTGCACGATCGAGTTCAGCACGGCGAGCTTGTCCGGGTCGGCGAAGACGATGGACCCGAGCTTCGGCCGGTCGAGGGTGCCGTCGCCGGTGAGCACGTCCGCGCCGAAGGCCTCCACGACGGCGGCGAGCCCGGGCGTCCCGGGCTCGACGACCTCGCGTGCGATGCGGTCCGCGTCGATCAGCACGGCCCCGCTCTCCACGAGCAGCCGTGAAACCTCACTCTTACCGGCACCGATGCCCCCGGTCAGGCCCACCTTCAGCATGTCCCGAAGCCTACGGCCCGCCTCTGACAACGCACCCCTCAGGAGTCAGTTGTCTCCCTCACGCTCCGCCAGGAACTTCTCGAACTCCAGGCCGATCTCGTCCGCCGACGGGATGTCGACCGGCTCGGCGAGCATGTTGCCCCGGCTCTCGGCGCCCGCGACGGCGTCGTACTGGTTCTCCAGGCCGGAGACGAGGGAGGTGAGCTCCTCGTCGCCCTCCTGGATCTGCCGGTCGATCTCGGTCTGGGTGCGGTGCGCGTCCGTGCGCAGCGAGTGCGCGATGCCCGGCAGCACCAGGCCGGTGGCGGCCGTGATGGCCTCCAGGACGGTCAGTGCGGCGTCCGGGTACGGGGAGCGGGCGATGTAGTGCGGCACGTGCGCGGCGACGCCCAGGACGTCGTGCCCGGCCTGCATGAGGCGGTACTCGACGAGCGACTCGGCGCTGCCGGGGACCTGCGCCTCGTCGAAGGGGCTGCGGTGGCCCGGGACGAGGTCGGTGCGGTTGCCGTGCGGGGTGAGACCGACCGGGCGGGTGTGCGGGACGCCCATCGGGATGCCGTGGAAGTTCACGGCCAGGCGGACGCCGAGCCGCTCCACGATCTGCTCGACGGCCTTCGCGAACCGCTCCCACTCCACGTCCGGCTCCGGGCCCGACAGCAGCAGGAAGGGGGCTCCGGTGGCGTCCTGGACGAGCCGCACGTCGATGGTGGGCTCCTCGTAGTCGGTCCACTCGTCGCGCTTGAACGTCAGCAGCGGGCGGCGGGCGCGGTAGTCCACGAGCCGGTCGTGGTCAAAAGTGGCGACGACCTGGTGGGGCAGCGAGTCGAGCAGCCGGTCGACGATCTGGTCGCCGGTCTCGCCCGCGTCGATGTATCCGTCGAAGTGGTAGAGCATGACCAGTCCGGCCGACTCCTGGGCCAGCGCCATGTCGACGACGGCCAGGCCCTTCGGCTCCCATGCGTACAAACCCTGCGGATCAAGCACAGTGACCGCTCCTCCTCGTGTTCGTACTGCACAACGCGCCACGGGACACGGGCATTCCCGCCCGTGCCCCTGATCAGGCGTCTTCTTACGGCCTTTTCATGCCACCGGTGGTGCTCACGACGCCATCACGCGCGCGTGCAGCGCACTCACCGCCTTCCGCGCCGACGAGAACGCCCCGTGCTGCCAGGCGTCCGTGTAGCTGAGCCAGTCACCGGCGAACCAGACGCGTCCGGTGGGCTCGTTCAGCGGCTTGTAGCGGGCGTCGTCGGGTCCGCCGGGGGTGTCGTGCCAGGCTGCCTCCAGGTGGGGCGTCTGGCGCCAGTGGTGGGAGAACGAGGACGCGAGCTCGCTGCGGTACTTCTCGCCGTAGATCTTCACACCGGCGGCCACAGCCCGCTGCTCGCGCTGTTTCGGGGTCAGCTTCGCGTAGGAGTCGGCGTTGTCGTCGTAGTTGTAATACCCGATGAGGACGCCCCGCTCACCATGGAAGCCGTACGACGGATGCCAGATGTGCGTGACGTCCTGGTCGGTTTCGGTGATCCCGCCGTAGATGTTGTGGTCGAGCTCCCACCACCGCGACCGGTACTCCAGTCCGATCTTGGCCGCGGACGAGGGCGTGACCGCCTCCAGTGCGGACTGCACGCCGGAGCCGAGGTTGTGCGGCACCTTGGCGAGGATGTTGGGCGGCAGGGCGGCGACGCAGTAGTCGGCGTCGATCACCTTGGTGCGGCCGCCCTGGGTGTAGGTGACCGACACCCCGCTCCCCTTGTCGGTGATCCTGGAGACGACGGCAGCGGTGTGGATCCGCCGGGCTCCGATCGCCCTGGTCAGGGCCTTGGGGATCTGGTCCATCCCGCCGACCGGCTGGAACATCAGCATG
The DNA here is from genome assembly GCF_040643775.1 of Streptomyces sp. NPDC047081. Lineage (NCBI taxonomy): Bacteria > Bacillati > Actinomycetota > Actinomycetes > Kitasatosporales > Streptomycetaceae > Streptomyces > Streptomyces sp. NPDC047081. Next base: position 253,220 of record NZ_JBEYUY010000008.1, read on the forward strand.
GCCTGGTCGAAGCCGAACTCGAAGGAGAAGTAGCGCCCGACGCCGCTCGCGAACACCTCGGAGGCGCTCGGCACGTCCCCGAGCAGCACACCCGGTGTTCCGGCGGCGGCGGGAACCGTCGTGTATCCGCGCCGCTCCCCGCCCTCGTACGTCAGCTTGTCGCCGAGCTCGCCCCAGTCCTCCAACAGGGCGATCAGCCGCTCCTGGTCGTCGGCCGTCAGCTCCTTGTCGAGCGCGCCCTTGTCGGTGGCCTTCGCCAGCAGTTCCGATATGTAGCCGTAGACATCGGCCTTCGCGGTCCGGTACCGCACGGGCTTCGTCATCCCGGTGGACTCGTTGTAGATGTACGCGTCGGCGTTGACGTTGGTGAACACCTCGATGGGGACGCCGAGTTCACGGCAGTAGTCGAGGGTGATCATCCACTGCGGGATCCGGGCCGGGCCGCAGTTCATGTAGTGCCCGTCGGCGAAGCGGGCGGTCTGGGTGTTCCCGTACAGGTCCGTCGTGGTGTCCCCGCCGCGCACGGTGAAGTTGCGCCCGCCGGTCCGTGCTCTGGCCTCGAGGACCGTACAGTCGTAGCCGGCCTTGCCCAGTTCGTACGCGGTGGTGAGGCCCGCTATGCCACCGCCGACGATGACGACCTTGGCGGCGCTGCGCCCGGTGAGGCTGAAGTCGCCCGCGCCGGGCGCCTGGAAGGGCGCTTCCCGCTGCGCGGCCGCGGCGGTGGGGGCGAGGCCGAGGGCCCCCATGGTGGCGAACATGGCCCCGGCACCGCTGGTGAGCCCCACGTCGCGGAGGAACGACCGCCGGCTGGTTCCGGAGACGCGCTGAGTCTGTGCCATCTATCGGCTCCCCTTTTCCGATCACCGTTGACCGGGGGAGCCTCCCAACGGCCGATTACGGCCCACGGGTTACTCGTGTATCCCGCACGTTTCTGCAACGCCGAGGGCCCGTCCCCCCGAAGGGGAACGGGCCCTCAGTTCAAGAACTAACGCTCAGCGATCAGCTCTGGCCGCCGGCCAGCTTCTCGCGCAGCGCGGCAAGCGCCTCGTCGGAGGCCAGCGCACCGGAGGTGTCCGCACCCTCGGAGGAGTACGAACCGCCACCCGCGGCCGGAGCCGCACCGGCGGCGTCGCCGCCCTCGGCGGCAGCGGCAGCGTCGGCCTCGCGGCTCTTGATGACCTGCTGCTGGTGCTGCTCGAAGCGCTGCTGCGCCTCGGCGTACTGGGTCTCCCACGCCTCGCGCTGGGTCTCGTAGCCCTCGAGCCAGTCGTTGGTCTCGGGGTCGAAGCCCTCGGGGTAGATGTAGTTGCCCTGGTCGTCGTACGACGCGGCCATGCCGTACAGCGTCGGGTCGAACTCGACCGAGGCCGGGTCGGCACCGAAGGACTCGTTGGCCTGCTTCAGGGACAGCGAGATCCGGCGACGCTCGAGGTCGATGTCGATGACCTTGACGAAGATCTCGTCGTTGACCTGGACGACCTGCTCCGGGATCTCCACGTGGCGCTCGGCCAGCTCGGAGATGTGGACCAGACCCTCGATGCCCTCGTCCACGCGGACGAACGCACCGAACGGAACCAGCTTCGTGACCTTGCCGGGCACGACCTGGCCGATCTGGTGCGTGCGGGCGAACTGCTGCCACGGGTCTTCCTGGGTCGCCTTCAGCGACAGGGAGACGCGCTCGCGGTCCATGTCGACGTCGAGGACCTCGACGGTGACTTCCTGGCCGACCTCGACAACCTCGGAGGGGTGGTCGATGTGCTTCCAGGACAGCTCGGAGACGTGGACCAGACCGTCGACGCCACCCAGGTCCACGAAGGCACCGAAGTTGACGATCGAGGAGACCACACCGGAGCGGACCTGACCCTTCTGGAGGGTCGTGAGGAACGTCTGGCGGACCTCGGACTGGGTCTGCTCCAGCCAGGCACGGCGGGACAGGACCACGTTGTTGCGGTTCTTGTCCAGCTCGATGATCTTCGCCTCGAGCTCCTTGCCCACGTAGGGCTGGAGGTCGCGGACGCGGCGCATCTCGACCAGGGAGGCCGGGAGGAAGCCACGGAGGCCGATGTCGAGGATGAGACCACCCTTGACGACCTCGATGACGGTACCGGTGACGATGCCGTCCTCTTCCTTGATCTTCTCGATGGTGCCCCAGGCACGCTCGTACTGGGCGCGCTTCTTCGAGAGGATCAGGCGGCCTTCCTTGTCCTCCTTCTGGAGGACCAGGGCCTCGATCTCGTCACCGACGGCGACGACCTCGTTCGGGTCGACGTCGTGCTTGATCGAGAGCTCGCGGCTCGGGATGACACCTTCGGTCTTGTAACCGATGTCGAGCAGGACCTCGTCCCGGTCGACCTTCACGATGACGCCGTCGACGATGTCGCCGTCGTTGAAGTACTTGATCGTCTCGTCGATCGCGGCGAGGAAGGCTTCCTCGTTACCGATGTCGTTGACCGCTACCTGCGGGGTGGTGGCGGTGGTCTCGGTGCTGCTCGTCATGTGGGAAAGGGCTCCGGTACGGACATTGAAGTCGTAGGTACTGCTTACGCCGGGAGCCCGTTTCGCTCTGAAGAAGCCGGACAGCCAAGGAAGCGCCACACAAAACCACTGGTGGCGCCTCGAGAACCGAGGGGACATACAACAGATGCGAGCGCAGCCTGCTACGTCTGAGGTGCGCAGGCCCGCAGCGCAACTTGTAGCATACGGGGGCAGCCGGACAGGGTCAATGCGCGAAGGCGCACACCCGGGGCGGATCGCCGCATACCCGGCACAAGAACTGTCTCTGGAGGCCACGCAGGCCTGAGACACCCCTTCCGTGACACCCCCGTGGGCGTCGGGTTGGAGGGAAGAGTACGACGAGGGAGCCGATCATCCAAGAGCCCGTTTCCTCCGAGCCCGACTTCGAGCCGGAGGCCACCCGACGCCAGGCCGACGTCACCGAGAGCGCCCGGGCCAACCGCGGCTGGTGGGACCGGAACGCGGACGAGTACCAGGTCGAGCACGGCACGTTCCTCGGCGACGACCGCTTCGTGTGGGGTCCCGAGGGCCTCGACGAGGTGGAGGCCGAGCTGCTCGGCCCGCCCGAGGACCTCAAGGGCCGGGCGGTCCTGGAGATCGGCGCCGGCGCGGCCCAGTGCTCGCGCTGGCTGACCGCGCAGGGCGCCCACCCGGTCGCCCTGGACATCTCCCACCGCCAGCTCCAGCACGCCCTGCGCATCGGCGGAACGTTCCCCCTGGTCTGCGCCGACGCCGGCGCCCTCCCCTTCGCGGACGCCTCCTTCGACCTGGCCTGCTCGGCGTACGGCGCGCTGCCCTTCGTAGCCGACCCGGTCCAGGTCCTGCGCGAGGTGCGGCGGGTGCTGCGCCCCGGCGGCCGCTTCGTCTTCTCGGTGACCCATCCGATCCGCTGGGCCTTCCCGGACGAGCCGGGCCCCGAGGGCCTGAGCGTCTCGGCCTCCTACTTCGACCGCACGCCGTACGTCGAGCAGGACGAGCAGGGCCGCGCGGTCTACGTCGAACACCACAGGACGGTCGGCGACCGCGTCCGGGACGTCGTGGCGGCAGGCTTCCGTCTGGTCGACCTGGTCGAGCCGGAGTGGCCGGTCTGGAACACCTCGGAGTGGGGCGGCTGGTCACCGCTGCGCGGGAACCTGATCCCGGGGACGGCCATCTTCGTCTGCGTACGAGACTGAGCATGTGATCCGTTACGACGCCCTGGACGCGCTGCCCGTACGCGGCGCCCTGCCCGCCCTGGACGACGCTCTGGAGGCGCACGGCACCGCGGTCCTCGTGGCGCCTCCGGGCACCGGCAAGACGACGCTGGTGCCGCTGGAGCTGGCCGGACTGCTCGGGAAGGGCCCGGCGCGGCGCGTGGTCGTGGCCGAACCCCGCCGTATCGCCGCCCGTGCCGCGGCCCGGCGGATGGCGTGGCTGCTGGGCGAGAAGGTCGGCGCGAGCGTCGGCTACACCGTGCGCGGCGAACGGGTCGTCGGTCGGCACGCGCGCGTGGAGGTCGTCACGACCGGTGTGCTGCTGCAGCGGCTCCAGCGCGACCAGGAGCTGACCGGCGTCGACGTGGTCGTCCTGGACGAGTGCCACGAACGCCACCTGGACGCGGACACGACGGCCGCCTTCCTGTGGGACGTACGGGAGACGCTGCGCCCGGAACTGCGGCTGGTGGCGGCGTCGGCGACCACGGACGCGGACGGCTGGGCCCGGCTGCTGGGCGGGGCGCCGGTGGTCGAGGCGGAGGGGGCCGCGTATCCGGTGGAGGTGGTGTGGTCGCCGCCGGCCCGTCCGGTACGTCCGCCGCACGGCATGCGCGTGGACCCCGCGCTCCTCACCCACGTGGCGTCGACGGTTCGGCGGGCGCTGGCCGAGCGGGACGGGGACGTGCTGTGCTTCCTGCCCGGGATGGGCGAGATCGCGCACGTGGCCGGGCAGTTGGGGGGCCTGGACGGCCTGGACGTGCTCCAGGTGCACGGGCGCGCTCCCGCCGCCGTGCAGGACGCGGTGCTGACTCCTGGTGAGCGGCGCCGGGTCGTCCTGGCCACCTCGGTTGCGGAGTCCTCGCTGACGGTGCCGGGTGTGCGGGTGGTCGTCGACTCCGGGCTGGCCCGGGAGCCGCGCGTCGACCACGCGCGCGGGCTGAGCGCGCTGACGACGGTACGGGCCTCGCAGGCGGCCGGGCGGCAGCGGGCGGGGCGGGCCGGGCGTGAGGCGCCGGGGGCGGTGTACCGCTGCTGGGCGGAGGCCGAGGACGCCCGTCTGCCGCGCTTTCCGGCGCCGGAGATAAAGGTGGCCGACCTGACGGCGTTCGCCCTCCAGACGGCTTGCTGGGGCGATCCGGACGCCTCCGGGCTGGCACTGCTGGACCCGCCGCCGGGCGGGGCGATGGCGGCGGCGCGGGCGGTGCTGACGGCGATCGGCGCGGTGGACTCCGTCGGCCGGACCACGGAACGGGGGCTGCGGCTGGCCCGGCTGGGGCTGCATCCGCGGTTGGGGCGGGCGCTGCTGGACACCTCCGGTGAGGGGGCCGAGGTGGTTGCCCTGCTGTCGGAGGAGGCGCCGCGGGAGTACGGCGACGATCTGGCCGCTGCTTTGCGGGCTGCTCGGCGTGGGGGCGACGCGTATGCGGGACGGTGGCGTGCGGAGGTTCGCAGGCTCCGGGCAAACGACGAAGCCGCATCCGCGACACAGAACACAGCCGACGATCGCTCCATCGGGCTCGTCGCCGCCCTCGCCTTTCCCGAGCGGGTCGCCAAAGCCGACGGCGGGTCCTATCTCATGGCCTCCGGGACCCGTGCCGAGCTCGGTGACGGCAGCCCTCTGTGCGGCGCCCCTTGGATCGCCGTCGCCGTTGCCGATCGGCCCGTCGGGAAGGGGCACGCGCGTGTGCAGCTTGCGAGTGTGATCGACGAGGACGTGGCCCGGTGGGCCGCCGCGTCCTTGCACTCCGAGGGCCAGGAGGTGCACTGGGCCGACGGGGACGTCGTCGCGCGGCGGGTGGAACGGCTCGGGGCGATCGAGCTCGCCGTGCGGCCCTTGAGGGACGCCGACCCCGTACTCGTACGGAATGCGCTTCTTGAAGGGCTGCGGGCGGAAGGGCTCGGCCTGTTGCGGTGGTCGGCCGATGCCGTGGTGCTGCGGCAGCGGCTCGCGTTTCTGCGGCTGCACCTCGGGGAGCCATGGCCCGATGTGTCCGACGATGCTCTCCACGCGCGCGTGGACGAGTGGCTGGAGCCGGAGCTGGGGCGGGCCCGGCGGCGGGCGGACCTCGGGCGGATCGAGGCCGGGCAGGCGCTCGCGCGGTTGTTGCCGTGGGCCTCCGGGGAAGCCGGGCGGCTCGATGAGTTGGCGCCCGAGCGGATCGTCGTGCCCAGTGGGTCCAGGATCCGGATCGACTACGGGGATCCCGAACAGCCCGTACTCGCCGTGAAGTTGCAGGAGATGTTCGGGCTGCACGAGTCGCCCGCGGTGGCCGGGGTGCCGTTGCTGGTGCATCTGCTGTCGCCCGCCGGGCGGCCCGCCGCCGTGACCGCCGACCTCGCCTCCTTCTGGAAGGACGGCTACAAGGGCGTGCGCGCCGAGTTGCGGGGGCGGTATCCGAAGCATCCTTGGCCGGAGGATCCGGCGAGCGCCGAGCCGACCCGGTTCACCAACGCGCGGCTCAGGCGATGACCGGTTCCGGCGCCTGGGACTCGGCCGGTTCCGGGTCCGCCGGGCGGCGGCTTCGGGCCTCCAGCCAGAGGGAGAGGGCCAGCAGGAGGACGCCGAGGAACAGGAAGCCCCAGGGGAGGTACGAGGTCATCAGCAGGACCAGCGTGCGGTTGGACTTGACCAGCGCGACCGTGTGCTCGATGTAGTCCTCGCGCATCTTCACATGGCCGGCGAACGCCGTCACCTTGTCGCGGTCGCCGAGGAGGGTGCCGCCGCGCAGTTCCTCCTTGTGGATCTCCTCGCCGTAGACGGGGGCGCCGGTGACCGGCTCGACCCAGAACTTGCGGACGGTTGTGTACCAGCGGGTGGTGCCGGTCTTGGCGACCGACTCGGGGGTGATGCCCGCGACCGGCATGGTCTTGGGGAAGGGGACCTTGGTCCAGGGGATGGTCTGCTCGAAGTAGTAGACCTTCAGGCCGCGGAAGTCCTGGGTGCCCTTGTAGTGGATGGGGTTGGTGGTGCGGGTCTGCGCGTCGAAGTACTCGTAGTCCCGTTTCTGCGTGAGGAAGGGCCACTTGAACTCGATGCCGGTCCGCTTCACCGGGTCGCCGTCGACCATCTCGCCGGTCGCGTGGACCGGGGCCTGGCTGTGGGCGTCGAAGATGTAGCGCTCGGGGATCCGGGAGACCATCTTGCCGTCGGGGCCCTGGACGTAGGAGAGGCCGTCCCAGACGACGACGTCCCGGCCCGCGGTCTTCTCGATCTTCTTCGCGGCCTCCACGTTGCCCTTGAGGGTCTGCACGATGGTGACCTTGGAGACCGTGCGCGCCTTCATGGTGCCGTAGTCGAGGAGGGTCGCGTTCTTCGCCTCCAGGACCATGTCCTGGTACTGGTTGGCCGGGATCTTGGCCAGGCGCGGGAAGGCGTACCAGCGCAGCAGCGGGGACAGGGCCGCGAAGAACACGGCGAAGGCGAGCAGGACCAGACTGGCCTTGCGGCGCATCTCGGCCTCCCGGGCGGACGGCTACGGGTGTGCGGGCACCGTCGTGAGCAGCGGTTTCGGGGACGTCTTACCGGTTGGCTGCCCCATCGCGGTGATGGTGAGGACGAGCGCGAACGCGAGGGCGAGACCGGTCGCCGCGGCGATCAGGGCGCGCATGCCTGCCTCCCGACGGACTGGAACTGATACATCGTCAGGTCCGGCACCGTAGCAACGGGTGGGCGAGATGAGAACACGTCGCACACGACAGAGGAGCGCGCACGACGGACGAAGGGCGCCCGGTCCGCCGTGACGGACCGGGCGCCCTGTCGTGAAGGGGCTTGTTCTCTCTTACGAGGTTGCGCTCGCCGACGGGCTCGGGCTCGGGCTGGCCGAGGAGTCCGCGGCCGCCGTCACCGTGAGCTGGACGTCGAGCGTGGCGCCGCCCGCGGTGGTGATGCGGAGCAGGAAGGTGCCGGTGGTGTCGTCGGCGTACAGCTTGGGCAGCGTGAGCACGCCGTTCGCGTCCGTGGTCAGACCCGTCAGGGTGCGTACGGTCTTGCCGTCGGCGTCCTTGAAGTAGGGGCCCTTGTCGTTCTCGGTCGCGTCGTCCGCCGACTTGATCAGGGTGGCGGTGGCGGCGACCTTGTCGGCGACGGCGCTCTTGTAGGTGGCCTTCACCTCGACCTGGTCGGCGAACTCGCCGCCCGCGGTGCAGGTCAGCGCGGTGTCGCTGGTGCGGGCGAGGGTGTCGGCGACGCGCTCGGTGACGGTGGCCGTGTAGTCGAGGCCGGTGATCGTGCGGCCCACGACGGTCGCGCGGACCTTGAAGTCACCGGTCTTCTCGCCGGCCTGCAGCGCGGGCGCGACGGCCGTGCCAGTGCTGTTGGTGACGACGGTGGCGACGGTCTCGCCGCCGGTGAAGGTGGCGTCGGTGTCGCCGACGATGGTGAAGCGGATGCGCACCTTGGCGACGGCCTTGCCAGCCTTGGTCTCGGCCTTGGTGCTGATCTTCTTGGTGAAGGCGTCCCCGGCCATCGCGGTGAGCTTGGCGGTGCCCGCGTCCTCCAGGTGGTCCACCGTGTCGGTGGGCGTGGGCGACGGCGAGCTCGGCGTGGACGGGCTGGGGCTGCCGCCAGGGGTGCTGGGGCTCGGGGAGCCGGTGCTCGGCGGGTTCTTGGACGGCTTCGTCGACGGCTTGGAGGTGGTCTTCTGGCCGTCGTCGCTGCGGTTCGAGGGGACCGAGCCGGTGCCGTCCGGGATCTCGTGGGTGCCCTTGCGGTAGTACTCCAGCCACGACAGGACGGTGTTGAGGTAGTCCTGCGAGTTGTTGTAGCTGAGGATCGCGCTGTCGAGGCCGGACTGGGTGGACATGTCCCAGTTGTTGCGGCACAGGTAGTGGGCGGCGGCGAGGGCGGCGTCGTAGACGTTGTTGGGGTCCTTGACCCCGTCGCCGTTGCCGTCGCGGCCCGCCCAGGCCCAGGTGGACGGGATGAACTGCATCGGGCCGACGGCCTGGTCGTACGAGCTGTTGCCGTCGTACTTGCCGCCGTCGGTGTCCTTGATGAGCGCGAAGCCGTTGCCGTCGAGCTGCGGGCCGAGGATCGGGGTGATCGTGGTGCCGTCGGCGTCGACCTGACCGCCGCGGGCCTGGCCGGACTCGACCTTGCCGATGGCGGCGAGCAGCTGCCAGGGCAGGTTGCAGCCGGGCTTGGCCTCCTGCATGGCCTGCTCGGCCTTCTTGTAGGCGTCGAGGACGGTCGCGGGGATGCCGGCCTCGGCGTCTCCCTGGGCGACCGGGGTGCCCGTGCTCGGGCTGGGCGAGGGGCTCGGGCTGTTCAGCGGCGGGAGGTCCGTGTAATAGGGGGAGTTGCCGGTGGCTGCGCCCGCGTCGGCAGTGGCCTCGGGTGTGGGCTGGGCGTCGGAGGCGGACTGTCTGCCGTGGTCGTCCACGGTGACGCCGGGCGCCTGGGACGCGGACAGAGCCGCGACCGCGAGTGCCGCCACGGCGGTGGTCGCCGCTCCCTTGGCCAGCCTCCTGCCGAATTGCGCCGACATAGAGTGAACCCCTCCCGTGGACGCCCGAGCGCCCGTCTCTGTCTGCGTGCGTCCTCTGTATGCGTCTGTGTACTCGATGCGTCTGTGTGCTCGCCTTGTTGTGACGATCGACCCGCCACGCCGGTTGCCCCGCCACGCCTTTCGAATTCCGTTCGACGTGTTCCCCGGCAGGGCGACCCAGGCGACCCTATGACAACTTCCTTTCCATGGGCACCCGTTCGCGCCCGTTTTTCACCAGTTGGCCATGTCCTGTTGCCTCATGGGTTCGCACTCGTACGGGGCCCATACTGGACGGAATCGATCACCCCCGGCCAATCCACTGCGCGAGGAGCTCCGTTGCCGTTCACCCTGAGCCATGCGGCGGCCGTACTGCCCGCCGTACGCACCGACGGAACGGGCCGGGGGCGACTGGTTCCGGCCATGCTCGTCGCGGGTTCCTTCGCGCCCGACATGACCTATTACGCGGCGAGTGTCGTGCCCGGGGCGATGGATTTCGGCGAGGTCACGCATTCCTTCCCCGGCGTCTTCACGGTCGACGTGGTGGTGGCCTGGGCGCTGGTGGGTCTGTGGCTGCTGCTCCGCGAACCCCTGCTGGCCCTGCTCCCCCGCACCTGGCAAGCGCGCCCGGCGGCCCTCGTCCACAGCGGCAGGCCCCGGGCCCGCGTAAAGCCGTCGCTCCTGGCGCGCTGGTACATCTCCGCGGCACTGGGCGCCCTGACCCACGTGGTGTGGGACGCGTTCACGCACCACGACCGGTGGGGTGTGCGCCTGTTTCCGGTACTGGGAGAGGACTTCGGCGGCTCGCCGCTGTTCTGGTACGCGCAGTACGGGAGCTCGGTGGTGGCGGCGGTGTTGATCGTGGTGTGGGTCGGGTGGGCGCTGCGAGGGCGAGTGCAGGTGCCGGCTCCGGTGGCTGTTCCTGTGCTGTCCGTACGGGACCGGTGGTGGGCCGGGGTCGTGATCGGGGGGTGTGCCGTGGTCGCGGCGGTGGAGCGGGCGACGCGGTGGTGGGCCTACTGGGGCTCCACCGCGAAGCCGTACGAACTGATCCCGACGGTGTGCTTCGGAGCGGGCGCGGGGCTGGTGCTGGGGTTGCTGCTGTACGGGGTGGGGGTACGACTGTGGCGCCCGGCCCCGACCACCGACGTTCCCGAGCCGGTCAGCGCCGCCGGGCGGGGCCGTCCTGAGGGCCGGTGAGGGTGCCGGCGGTGGCGATGAAGACGGTGACGGTGCCACGGGCACGCCGCGACCGACGGGCACGGACGAGGAGCGCCGCGAGGTAACTACGGCCGAGGTCCGCCCAGAGACGCCAGGCGGGCGGGTCGGCTGGGGCGACGGGTGGTGCGGCGGGTGGTGCGGCGGGGCGCGGTGAGTCGGTGAGGCCGATGAGGCGCTGCAGGTCGGCGAAGGTGTTGGAGCCGCGCGGGTCGCCGGAGGGGTTGGAGCCGGGTGGGCCGGCGGAGGGGTTGGAGCCCAGTGGGCCAGTGGAGGGGTTGGAGCCCAGTGGGCCGGCGGAGGCGCTGGACCCGAGTGGGCCGACGGAGGCGCTGGACCCGAGTGGGCCGACGGAAGCGTTGGACCCGAGTGGGCCGGCGGGACCCGGGGTGGCTGAGGTGGCCTCGGTGGCTGAGGTGGCCTCGGTAGCTCCGGTGCCCTCGATGGGCGAGATCGCCATGACAGCTGCGCCGGCCTCGATGGGTGCGGTGGCTGTGACGGCCGCGGTGGCCGCCGTTCGCCAGGGCAGTCGGGGCAGCCCGGGCCGGAGGGCGGTGGCTGTGCGGCGGAGGTCGGTGGCCGTGCGGCGCAGGGCCGTGGCCAGGTCCGTGGGGATGCGGGCGGTGCTTGCGTCGGCCGCGAAGGCCGGGACCGGCGCGGGGGGCACGGCGGGCGCCGACTCGGCACTCGCCTGCGCTCTCGCCGGACGGCGGTTGAGCATGCGTATACCCATGCCCGCATCCTTGCGGGAGGCGGGGGCGGGAGGCGCTTTGACGAGGGCCACGTGAGTGACGGGGCCTGCGGGGCTTGGCCGAGGGTGCGGTGGGGCGGTCGGCGGCGGGGGGTTGGGGCGGCTCGGCACCGCCGGGGTGGGCCGCGGGGGTTGCGCGCCGATGCGGCGGGATTTGGGGGCGACGGGTGGGTGCCCCTACGCGGCCGAGGCAGCAGGCCCAGCCCCCAACCGCACAACACCACGCCAGACCATCGCGCCGGCCCGGCCACCGCCAGGCGCTCGCCACTGACCGGCACGACGCCAAGCCATCGCCGCCGAACCAGCACCACACACGGCCCCGGCCCCGCGCCCGACACAACGCAAGGCCCGTACCCGCCTGCCCAGCACCACCGGACCTGGACCGCCAGGCCGTACCCGCCTACCCAGCACCACCGGACCTGGACCGCCAGGCCGTACCCGCCTACCCAGCACCACCGGCCCAGGACCGCCAGGCCGTACCCGCCTACCCAGCACCACCGGCCCAGGACCGCCAGGCCATCGCCACCAACCCGGCACCACGCCAAGCCATCGCCGCTGGCCACCCTGCCAACCACGGCCCCGGAACCACGCCGACCCCTGGCCACCGCCGTGTCACCACAAGGCCCTGGCCGCCCGACCGGCACCACGCCCCCGGCACGCCACGCCGCCGCCCCACAGGCCCGCCGCTGCGCATCCCCGCAGCGGCGACCCCCGCCCCACCGCCGGAGGCTAGTGCGCAGCCGACTCCCAGTCCGGGCCGTCGCCCACCGAGACGCCCAGGGGGACCCTCAGGTGGACCGCGTCGGACATTTCTCGGCGGACGATCTCCTCCACCGCCGCGCGCTCGCCCGGGGCGATCTCCAGGACGATTTCGTCGTGGACCTGGAGGAGCATCCGGGATGTGAGGGACGCCGCGCGCAGGGCCTTGTCGACGTTCAGCATGGCGATCTTGACGATGTCCGCCGCCGTGCCCTGGATGGGCGCGTTGAGGGCCATCCGCTCGGCCGCCTCGCGCCGCTGGCGGTTGTCGCTGTTGAGGTCGGGGAGGTAGCGGCGACGCCCGAAAAGCGTCGCCGTGTAGCCGGTGGCGCGGGCTTCGTCGACGACCCGGCGGAGATAGTCCTGGACCCCGCCGAAGCGCTCGAAGTACGTGTCCATCAGGGCCCGCGCCTCGCCCGCGTCGATGTTCAGCTGCCCGGACAGACCGAAGGCGGACAGCCCGTACGCGAGGCCGTACGACATCGCCTTGATCTTGCGCCGCATCTCCGCGTCGACATGCTCCCGGTCGACCGAGAAGACCTGCGCGGCCACCGTGTTGTGGAGGTCCTCGCCGGAGGTGAACGCCTCGATGAGGCCCTCGTCCTCGGAGAGGTGGGCCATCACGCGCAGTTCGATCTGGCTGTAGTCCGCGGTCATGAGGGATTCGAAGCCCTCGCCGACCACGAAGCCGCGGCGGATCGCCCGGCCCTCGTCCGTGCGGACCGGGATGTTCTGCAGGTTCGGGTCCGTCGACGACAGTCGTCCCGTCGCGGCCACCGTCTGGTTGAAGGTGGTGTGGATACGGCCGTCGGTCGCGACCGTCTTGATCAGGCCCTCCACCGTCACGCGGAGCTTGGCCTGCTCACGGTGGCGGAGCATGATCACCGGAAGCTCGTTGTCCGTCTGGGTCGCCAGCCACGCCAGCGCGTCCGCGTCCGTGGTGTAACCGGTCTTCGTGCGCTTCGTCTTCGGCAGCGCCAGCTCGTTGAAGAGGACCTCCTGGAGCTGCTTGGGCGAGCCCAGGTTGAACTCGTGCCCGGCCGCCGCGTGCGCTTCCTTCACCGCCTGCTGCACCGCGCCCGCGAACATCTGCTCCATGGCCTCCAGGTGGGCCCGGTCGGCCGCGATGCCGTGTCGCTCCATGCGGGCCAGCAGGGCGGAGGTGGGCAGCTCCATGTCCCGCAGCAGGTCGGCGGCGCCGACCTCCTGCAGGCGGCTCTCGAAGGCCTCCCCCAGGTCGCGCACCGTGCGGGCCTGGATCATCAGGGCCTCGGCCTCCGCGCCGTCGTCCGCCCCGAACGCGAGCTGCCCGTCGGCCGTGGCGGCGGGCGTCAGCTCGCGGCCCAGGTACTCCAGGGACAGCGCGTCCAGGTCGAAGGAGCGGCGGCCCGGCTTGACCAGGTACGCGGCGAGCGCGGTGTCCATGGAGACACCGGCGATGGTCCAGCCGTGCTCGGCGAAGACCCGCATGGCGCCCTTGGCGTTGTGGAAGACCTTCGGCCGGGCTTCGTCGGCCAGCCAGGCCGCGAACGCCGTCTCGTCGGCCTCGTCCAGCTGGGAGGGGTCGAACCAGGCGGCCGGTCCGTCGGCGGTGGCGAGGGCGACCTCGGCGACCGAGCCGGTGCCCAGCGCCCAGGTGTCGACGGTGGCGACGCCGAGAGTGGTGGTGCCGTGCTCGCTGAGCCAGCCGGCCAGCTCGCCGGTGGAGAGCACCGTGCCGTCCAGCTCCACGCCGTCCGCCACGACCGGCGTGCCCTCGGCCTCCTCGGCGCCCGGGTCGACGGCCAGCAGCCGCTCGCGCAGCGAGGGGTTTCGGATCTCCAGGGTGTCGAGGATCATCGCGAGCGTCTTGCGGTCGTACGGAGCGCGCTCCAGATCGGCGACCGTCTTGGGCAGCTCGACCGTGCGCACCATCTCGGTGAGGCGGCGGTTGAGCTTGACGGCCTCCAGGTGGTCGCGGAGGTTCTGCCCGGCCTTGCCCTTGACCTCCTCGACGCGCTCGACCAGGTCGGCGAAGGACCCGAACTGGTTGATCCACTTCGCGGCGGTCTTCTCGCCGACGCCCGGGATCCCGGGGAGGTTGTCGGACGGGTCGCCGCGCAGGGCGGCGAAGTCGGGGTACTGGGCGGGCGTCAGGCCGTACTTCTCGAAGACCTTCTCCGGGGTGAACCGGGTCAGCTCGGAGACGCCCTTCGTCGGGTAGAGCACCGTGGTGTGCTCGGAGACCAGCTGGAAGGAGTCGCGGTCGCCGGTGACGATCAGCACCTCGAAGCCCTCGGCCTCGGCCTGGGTGGCGAGCGTGGCGATGATGTCGTCCGCCTCGAAGCCGTCGACCGCGAACCGCGAGACGTGCATCGAGTCGAGGAGCTCGCCGATCAGCTCGACCTGGCCCTTGAACTCGTCCGGGGTCTTGGAGCGGTTGGCCTTGTACTCCGTGAACTCCTCGGAGCGCCAGGTCTTGCGGGAGACGTCGAAGGCCACCGCGAAGTGCGTGGGCTCCTCGTCACGCAGGGTGTTGGCGAGCATCGACGCGAAGCCGTAGATCGCGTTCGTCGGCTGGCCCGTCGCCGTCGTGAAGTTCTCCGCGGGCAGCGCGAAGAACGCGCGGTACGCCAGCGAATGCCCGTCCATGAGCATCAGCCGCGGACGCTTGCCGCCGGAGGTGTTCTCGGTCTTCTTCGATGCTGTCTCTGCCACGAACCCGATCCTGCCATGCGCCACTGACAATCCGGCCCGCCCGTCGCCCGCGAAGCCCCGGCTGTCAGCGCCGCATGCGAGGATCGGAGACGTACCTCGCACATGTACGCGAAGGAGAGTGCGCGATGGCCAGCAAGCCGCCCAAGGGCGATCCGGTCCAGGACGCGCCGCAGGTCGGTGGGCCGAAGCATGCAGCGGCAGGACTGCCGGCGATCGGGCACACGCTGCGTATCGCCCAGCAGCAGATGGGCGTGAAGCGGACCCTGCTGACGCTGCTGAGCGTCAACCAGAAGGACGGCTTCGACTGCCCGGGCTGCGCCTGGCCCGAGCCGGACCACCGGCACACCGCGGAGTTCTGCGAGAACGGCGCGAAGGCGGTCGCCGAGGAGGCCACCCTGCGCCGGGTCACCCCGGAGTTCTTCGCCGCGCACTCACTCGCCGATCTCGCCACCCGCAGCGGTTACTGGCTGGGCCAGCAGGGTCGGCTGACGCACCCCATGTACCTGCCCGAGGGCGGCACGCACTACGAGCCGGTGAGCTGGGAGCGCGCCTTCGACATCGTCGCCGAGGAGCTCGCCGCCCTCGGCTCCCCGGACGAGGCCCTCTTCTACACGTCCGGCCGCACGAGCAACGAAGCGGCGTTCCTCTATCAGTTGTTCGCCCGGCAGCTCGGCACGAACAACCTGCCCGACTGCTCCAACATGTGCCACGAGTCGTCGGGTTCGGCGCTGAGCGAGACGATCGGCATCGGCAAGGGCAGCGTCCTGCTGGAGGACCTCTACAAGGCCGACCTGATCATCGTCGCCGGCCAGAACCCCGGCACCAACCACCCGCGCATGCTCTCCGCCCTGGAGAAGGCGAAGGCGGGCGGCGCGAAGATCGTCAGCGTCAACCCGCTGCCCGAGGCCGGCCTGGAGCGGTTCAAGAACCCGCAGACCCCGCAGGGCATGCTCAAGGGCGCCGCGCTCACCGATCTGTTCCTGCAGATCCGCATCGGCGGCGACCAGGCCCTGTTCCGTCTCCTCAACAAGCTGATCCTCGAGACCGAGGGTGCGGTCGACGAGGAGTTCGTGCGTGAACACACGCATGGATACGAGGAGTTCGTGGCCGCCGCCAAGGCCGCCGACTGGGACGAGACGCTCGCCGCGACCGGTCTCACGCGCGAGGAGATCGAGCGGGTCCTGCGCATGGTGCTCGCCTCCGAGCGGACCATCGTGTGCTGGGCGATGGGCCTGACCCAGCACAAGCACTCCGTGCCGACCATCCGCGAGGTCGTCAACTTCCTTCTGCTGCGCGGCAACATCGGCCGCCCGGGCGCGGGCGTGTGCCCGGTGCGCGGTCACTCGAACGTGCAGGGCGACCGGACGATGGGCATCTTCGAGCGGCCCGCGCCCGCCTTCCTGGACGCCCTGGAGAAGGAGTTCGGCTTCGCGCCCCCGCGCGAGCACGGCTACGACACCGTCCAGGCGATCCGCGCCCTGCGCGACGGCAAGGCGAAGGTCTTCTTCGCCATGGGCGGCAACTTCGTCTCCGCCTCCCCCGACACCGAGGTCACCGAGGCGGCCATGCGACGCGCCCGGCTGACCGTGCACGTGTCGACGAAGCTCAACCGCTCACACGCGGTCACGGGCGCGCGTGCCCTGATCCTGCCGACACTGGGCCGTACCGAGCGCGATCTCCAGGGCAGCGGCGAGCAGTTCGTGACCGTCGAGGACTCCATGGGCATGGTGCACGCCTCCCGGGGCCGCCTGGAGCCCGCGAGCCCCCATCTGCTGTCCGAGCCGGCCATCGTGTGCCGGCTGGCCCGCCGGGTGCTGGGCCCCGAGAACACGGTGCCGTGGGAGGAGTTCGAGAAGGACTACGCGACCGTCCGCGACCGCATCGCGCGCGTGGTCCCCGGTTTCCAGGACTTCAACGCGCGCGTGGCGCACCCCGGAGGCTTCGCCCTCCCGCACGCCCCGCGCGACGAGCGCCGCTTCCCCACGAAGACCGGCAAGGCCAACTTCACCGCGGCGCCCGTGGAGTACCCCGAACTGCCCGAGGGCCGGCTGCTGTTGCAGACGCTGCGCTCGCACGACCAGTACAACACCACGATCTACGGCCTCGACGACCGCTACCGGGGGATCAGGAACGGCCGCCGGGTCGTCCTGGTCAACCCCGAGGACGCGCGGAAGCTGAAGCTCGCCGAGGGCTCCTACGTCGACCTGGTCAGCGAGTGGCGGGACGGGGTCGAGCGCCGGGCGCCCGGATTCCGGGTCGTGCACTACCCGACGGCACGCGGCTGCGCGGCCGCCTACTACCCGGAGACCAACGTCCTGGTCCCGCTGGACGCCACCGCGGACACCAGCAACACCCCGGCCAGCAAGTCCGTCGTCGTACGTCTGGAACAATCGGCAACCGACTGAGCGTTTGCTCAGGCAGGCTGCACGAGTGATCACGACGAACGGAGCACGGCCCATGGGCGAGCAGCAGCATGTGAGGTTCCCGCAGGAGGTCATCGACGAGTACGCCGCGCTCGGCGTCGACCTGCCCGCCCTGTTCTCGGCGGGCCACCTGGGGACGCGCATGGGCGTGGAGATCGTGGAGGCCTCCGCCGACCGCGTCGTCGGCACCATGCCGGTGGAGGGCAACACCCAGCCGTACGGGCTGCTGCACGGCGGTGCCTCGGCCGTGCTGGCGGAGACGCTGGGCTCCGTGGGCTCGATGCTGCACGGTGGCAGCTCCAAGATCGCGGTGGGTGTCGACCTGAACTGCACGCATCACCGGGGCGCGCGCTCCGGGCTGGTGACCGGGGTGGCGACGCCCGTGCACCGGGGGCGCTCGACGGCGACGTACGAGATCGTGATCAGTGACGAGGAGGGGCGGCGGGTGTGCACCGCGCGGCTGACCTGCCTGCTGCGTGACGTCAGGCCGGGCGACGGGGCGCATCTGACCACCACCGGCTGACCGGGCGCCGACGGCGGTGGACGGGCCACCCCCGGCATCTCCCCGAGCCACCGCCCCGCAACCTGCGCCTCGCCCGAGCCACTGGCCCGCCACCAGCGCCTCCTTCGAGCCACGGCCCGCCACCAGCGCCTCCCCCGGGCCACCGCCGCACCACCAGCACCTCTTTCGTGCGGCCTCCTCGTCATCGGCCTCTACCCCGGGCCATCCCGCTCACCTACCGTTTCCCCATGAGGCTGCGGTCATGAGCGGCATCGGTCCCGTCGAACCCGTCGGCTCCGCCGGGCCGGGCGACGGTCACGACGTCATCGGCGCCGATGCCCCGCGCCTCACCGACCGCTGGCCCGCCGTGTCGCCCCGCGCCCGCCGGAACGCGCTCGGCGCCGGTGTGATCGCCGCCGTCACCGCGGTGGCCCTGCTCGCGCCCCAGGCCGGCAGCCCGGACCACGCCCGGCCTCCGACGCCGATGCCGTATCCGGCGAACGTCACCGACTGGCACTACCTCGGTCTCGGCGCACCCCTCGGCGCCCGTGCCACCGCCGGGAGCTTCCGCTTCGACGTCTCCGTGGACAGCGGCCCGCCCGTCACCCTGACGGTCCTCGACGCCGCGTTCCCGGGACTCGACGCCCACACCACGCCGTGGCCCGCGTTCACCGTCCGCGCCGGGACGACCCGCCGGATCACCGTGGAGATCTCCGTGTCCGACTGTTCGGGACTGCCCCTGAACGCGGACCTACCATTTCTTGACGTAACGCTCCGTAACACGCGCGCAATACAGCATCACAGTTTCATCTTCGACGGCGCCTACGCCCGCGATCTCTCCGCGCTGTTCCACCGGGCCTGCAACCGCTCTCCGGCCCGATCGGCCCCACGGCCAACCGGAAGTGCAGGTTCTCAGAATGCGGACCGAGCCTAAAATGCGCCAAATGGACCGAGAGGCGTCTTCCCGAGGCCCGCTTTCCACCACGTCATAACAAGAAAGTCACAAGCCAGCGCACGACGATGCCCATGCCCACAGATCGGGCTTAGAGTCACGGCCAGTCACCGCTCCATCGGGAGTTCGGTACATGCGCGGTATCCAACGTTCCCACCGGGGCGTTCGTGCCTGCGGAAAGGACTGATTGTGCGACAGCGTTCCTTGGTGATTCTTACCTCCGTCCTTGCGACTGGAGCTCTGACGCTCACCGCCTGCGGCTCCCGAGACGACAGCGGTGACAAGAGCGACAGCGGATCGAGCACCACCTACACCATCGGTGTCGACGCCCCGCTGTCCGGCGAGAACTCCACCACCGGTCTCGGTATCCAGTACGGCGTCCAGGTCGCCGTGGACGACGCCAACAAGAACAACTGGGTCCCCGGCGTCAAGTTCAAGGTCGAGCCCCTCGACGACAAGGCGCAGCCGGCCACCGGCCAGCAGAACGCCACCAAGCTCGTCGGCGACAAGAACGTCGTGGGCACCGTCGGCCCCCTGAACTCCGGCGTCGCCCAGTCGATGCAGCAGGTGTTCGCCTCGGCCAACATGGTCGAGATCTCCCCCTCGAACACCAACCCCGAGCTGACCCAGGGCAAGAACTGGCAGACGGACAAGAAGCGGCCGTACAAGACGTACTTCCGCACCGCCACCACCGACGAGCTGCAGGGCAGCTTCGCCGCCGACTACGCGTACAACGGTCTCAAGAAGAAGAAGGCCTTCGTCGTCGACGACAAGCAGACCTACGGCGCCGGCCTCGCCAAGATCTTCGCCGAGAAGTTCAAGGGCCTCGGCGGCACGGTCGTCCAGACCGACCACGTCAACACCGGTGACAAGGACTTCGGCTCCCTCGTCACCAAGATCAAGAACTCCGGCGCCGACCTGCTCTACTACGGCGGTCAGTACGACGAGTCCTCGCTGATCACCAAGCAGCTCAAGGGCGCCGGCGTCAAGATCCCGCTGTTCGGCGGCGACGGCATGTACGCCACCACCTACATCGACGTGGCCGGCGCGGCCGCCACAGGCGACCTCGTCACCTCCGTCGGCGTCCCGGTCGACACCCTGCCCGCCGCCAAGCAGTTCATCGAGACCTACAAGGCCAAGGGCTACAAGGGTGACTACGGCGCCTACGGCGGCTACTCCTACGACGCCGCCACCGCCATCATCAAGGCAGTGAAGGCCGTCAAGGACGCCAACAGCGGCAAGCTGCCCAGCGACATCAACGACCTGCGCTCCAAGGTCGTCGACGAGGTCCAGAAGTCGGACTTCCAGGGCATCACCGGCAAGGTCTCCTTCGACGAGTACGGCGACACCGGCAACAAGCAGCTCACGGTTTACCAGGTCGAAAACGGCGAGTGGAAGGCTGTGAAGACGGGCACCGCCAGCTGACCCTCTCAGCCCCAGCAAGACCGCACCACGGGCCGCGCGGAAGGAGGACCCCGACCGCGCGGCCCGTTTCCACACCCAGAACTTGCACACGCCCCGTGCACACACACAACGACTCTGTGCACACGACCACCAGCGACATGGAGGCCATGCGGTGAACACCCTGCCGCAGCAGCTGGCCAACGGGCTGCTTCTAGGCTCGATGTACGGGCTGATCGCCATCGGTTACACGATGGTGTACGGCATCGTCCAGCTCATCAACTTCGCGCACGGCGAGATCTTCATGACCGGGGCCTTCGGCGCCCTCACGGTCTACCTCTACATCCTGCCCGACGGCACCCCCATGGCCGCCGCCATCCCCCTGATGCTGGTCGGAGGCGCCATCGTCTCCGTCCTCATCGCGGTCGGAGCGGAACGGTTCGCCTACCGGCCCCTGCGCGGAGCACCACGCCTGGCACCGCTCATCACCGCCATCGGCCTCTCCCTGGCCCTCCAGGAAGCCGTCCGCAACTTCTACCCCAACGCGGACAAGGCCCTCGCCTTCCCCGGCCTCGACACCACCCACGACATCGGCTCCATCACCATCAAGGACGCCGACATCTTCCTGATCGTCTCCGCGATCATCTGCATGTCGGCGCTCGCCTGGTTCGTCCGCAAGTCCCGCACCGGCCGCGCCATGCAGGCCACCGCGCAGGACCCGGACACCGCGCAGCTGATGGGCATCGACACCAACCGCATCATCGTCATCGCGTTCGCCATCGGCGGCTTCTTCGCCGCCGTCGCCGCCCTCGCCTTCGGCCTCAAGTACGGCAGCATCGACTACCGCATGGGCTTCCTGATGGGCCTCAAGGCCTTCACCGCGGCTGTCCTCGGCGGCATCGGCAACATCTACGGCGCGATGCTCGGCGGCGTCGTCCTCGGCATCGCCGAGACCCTCGCCTCCGCCTACATCAACAACATCCCGGGCATGCAGCAGCTCGGCGGCCAGAGCTGGGCCAACGTCTGGGCCTTCGTACTCCTCATCCTGGTGCTCCTCTTCAGGCCACAGGGCCTGCTCGGCGAGCGCGTCGCGGACAGGGCGTGATCACATGACCGAGACGACCAAGACCCCGGCCACCCCGCCCTCCGACGCCGTGCCCACGCCCCCGGGCCGCGGTCTCATCCCGCTGCCCGAGGCGGCCGCCCGCGCCCTGCTGCTGGGCGGCGGCATCGCCACCGCCGCGTCCACGTTCCTCGCCTGGACCTGGACCTCGGAGTTCCCGGGCGACCTCACCGTCACCGGCTACCCGGGCGGCCTGCAGTGGCTGACCTTCATCGCCGGCGTCCTCACCGCCGTGTTCGCGCTCGCCTCGTACGGCATCCGCGGCCTGCGCTGGCTGCTGCCCGCGCGCAACCACGCGCCGCTCGTCCTGGTCGCCCTCGGCGGCTTCGGCGTCACCTGGTTCACCGCCATCGAGATCGCCGCCAAGCTCGGCGGTCTCGCCAACTGGGAGACCGGCACCTGGATCGCGATCATCGCGTCCCTGCTGCCCCTCCTCGGCGCCCTCGCGCTGCCCCCGGACAACGCGGAGACCAAGGACTTCTTCAAGTCCTACCTGCCCAAGCCCGACCGCATCCCGGCCCCGCAGCCGACCAGCCCCTGGATGCAGCGGGCGGTCATCACCGTGGGCAGCATCATCGGCCTCGCGGTCTTCACGTACGGCATCGACACCGAGTACGGCGAGCTGTTCATCGGCTTCCTGATCGTCATCGTCTTCGCCATCTGGGCCATGCACACCGCCGGCCTGCTCGACCGCTTCTCCGCCATGATCGCCGCCAACCGCAGCTTCACGCTCGCCATGGGCTTCCTCGCGGCCATCGCCTTCCCGTTCACCCAGTCCGACGACCACTACGCCAACATCGGCGTCAACATCCTGATCTTCGGCACGGTCGCCCTCGGTCTGAACATCGTCGTCGGCCTCGCCGGCCTCCTCGACCTCGGTTACGTCGCCTTCCTCGGCGTCGGCGCCTACACCGCGGCCCTGGTCTCCGGCTCGGAGTTCTCGAAGTTCTCGGGCGTCCAGTTCCCCTTCTGGGCCGCCGCCCTCACCGGCGCCGCCGCCTCGCTGATCTTCGGCGTCCTCATCGGCGCCCCGACCCTGCGGCTGCGCGGCGACTACCTCGCCATCGTGACCCTCGGCTTCGGAGAGATCTTCCGCATCGCCGTCAACAACATGGACGGCGAGTCCGGCCCCGACCTGACCAACGGCCCCAACGGCATCCCGTCCATCCCCGACCTGAACCTCCTCGGGTTCAACTTCGGGGAGCCGCACGACCTCGGCGGCTTCACCCTCGGCCGGTTCGCCAACTACTACCTGCTGATGGTCCTGATCATGGCGATCGTGGTCACCGTCTACACCCGCGCCGCCGACTCCCGCATCGGCCGCTCCTGGATCGCCATCCGCGAGGACGAGACCGCCGCCACCGCCATGGGCATCAACGGCTTCCGCGTCAAGCTCATCGCCTTCGCGCTGGGCGCCTCGCTCGCCGGCCTCGCCGGTACGGTCAGCGCCCACGTGACGTACAGCGTGGTCCCGAACCCGTACCAGTTCGCCGGCTCCACCCCGCCCAACTCGGCCTTCCTGCTGGCCGCCGTCGTCCTCGGCGGCATGGGCACGGTCGCGGGCCCGATCCTCGGCGCGGCGCTGCTCTACCTGCTCCCGGAGAAGCTCGACTTCCTCCAGGACAAGTCGCTGCTCGCGTTCGGTATCGCGCTGATCCTGCTGATGCGCTTCCGCCCCGAGGGCATCATCGCCAACCGCCGCCGCCAGCTCGAGTTCCACGAGACCGGCCAACTCGACGTACCGGACACCACAACACTCACCGACGAACCGGCCATCACCAAGGCAGGGGCGTAAAGAACCATGACGACACCTGTACTCGAAGCCCGCGACGTCACCATGCGCTTCGGCGGCCTCACCGCCGTCCGGTCGGTGGACTTCACGGTGAACTCCGGCGAGATCGTCGGCCTCATCGGCCCCAA
This sequence comes from Streptomyces sp. NPDC047081, assembly GCF_040643775.1. Classification (NCBI taxonomy): domain Bacteria; kingdom Bacillati; phylum Actinomycetota; class Actinomycetes; order Kitasatosporales; family Streptomycetaceae; genus Streptomyces; species Streptomyces sp. NPDC047081. The sequence continues at coordinate 276,159 of NZ_JBEYUY010000008.1, forward strand.
CGGCGCCGGCAAGACGACGTTCTTCAACTGCCTGACGGGCCTGTACATCCCGACGGAGGGCACCGTCTCCTACAAGGGCACGGTGCTGCCGCCCAAGCCCCATCTGGTGACGAAGGCCGGCATCGCCCGTACGTTCCAGAACATCCGGCTCTTCGCCAACATGACGGTCCTGGAGAACGTCCTCGTCGGCCGCCACACCCGCACCAAGGAAGGCCTCTGGTCCGCCCTGCTGCGCGGCCCCGGCTTCAAGAAGGCGGAGAAGGCCAGCGAGGACCGGGCCATGGAACTCCTGGAGTTCATCGGCCTCGCCCACAAGCGCGACCACCTCGCCCGCAACCTGCCCTACGGCGAGCAGCGCAAGCTGGAGATCGCGCGGGCGCTGGCGAGCGAGCCGGGCCTGCTGCTGCTCGACGAGCCGACGGCCGGCATGAACCCCCAGGAGACCCGGGCCACCGAGGAACTGGTCTTCGCCATCCGGGACATGGGCATCGCCGTCCTCGTCATCGAGCACGACATGCGCTTCATCTTCAACCTCTGCGACCGCGTCGCCGTCCTCGTCCAGGGCGAGAAACTGGTCGAGGGCACCTCCGAGGTCGTCCAGGCCGACGAGCGGGTCATCGCCGCGTACCTGGGCGAGCCGTTCGACGGCGACCCCGGTGAGGCGGAGGCGGCCGAGGTCGCCGCCGCCGAGAGCACCCCCGGCACCACCAAGGGAGACGCCCAGTGACCGCGCTGCTAGAGGTCGAGGACCTCCGGGTCTCCTACGGCAAGATCGAGGCCGTCAAGGGCATCTCCTTCAAGGTCGAGGCGGGCCAGGTCGTCACCCTGATCGGCACCAACGGCGCCGGCAAGACCACGACACTCAGGACCCTGTCGGGACTTCTGAAGCCCAGCGCCGGCAAGATCATGTTCGACGGCAAGCCGCTCACCGGTGTCGCCGCGCACAAGATCGTCGCGCTGGGGCTCGCCCACTCCCCCGAGGGCCGGCACATCTTCCCGCGCCTCACCATCGAGGAGAACCTCCAGCTCGGCGCCTTCCTCCGCAAGGACAAGGAAGCCATCGAGAAGGACATCCAGCGGGCTTACGACCTCTTCCCGATCCTCGGGGAGCGGCGCAGGCAGGCCGCGGGCACCCTCTCGGGCGGCGAGCAGCAGATGCTGGCGATGGGCAGGGCCCTGATGTCCCAGCCGAAGCTCCTGATGCTCGACGAGCCCTCCATGGGCCTGTCGCCCATCATGATGCAGAAGATCATGGCCACGATCGTCGAACTCAAGTCCCAGGGCACGACCATTCTCCTGGTCGAACAGAATGCCCAGGCGGCCCTCTCCCTGGCCGACCACGGCCATGTCATGGAGGTCGGCAACATCGTCCTCTCCGGCACGGGCCAGGACCTGCTGCACGACGAGTCGGTGCGCAAGGCGTACCTCGGCGAGGACTGACGGTTCTCCTGTTACGACAGAGGCCCGCGCCCCCTGTTTCCGGGGGCGCGGGCCTCGTCGTACGTACTGCGGCTGTGTCAGCCGCTCTTGCCGGCCTTCTTCTCCTCGGCGTCCTGGATGACGGCCTCGGCGACCTGCTGCATGGACATCCGGCGGTCCATGGAGGTCTTCTGGATCCAGCGGAAGGCGGCGGGCTCGGTGAGCCCGTACTCGGTCTGGAGGATGGACTTGGCCCGGTCGACGAGCTTGCGCGTCTCCAGCCGAAGCGTCAGGTCGGCGACCTCCTTCTCCAGCTCCTTGAGCTCGGTGAAGCGGGAGACGGCCATCTCGATGGCGGGCACGACGTCACTCTTGCTGAAGGGCTTCACGAGGTAGGCCATGGCGCCGGCGTCGCGGGCGCGCTCGACGAGATCGCGCTGCGAGAAGGCGGTCAGCATCAGAACGGGAGCGATCCGCTCCTCGGCGATCTTCTCGGCGGCGGAGATGCCGTCCAGCTTGGGCATCTTCACGTCGAGGATCACAAGATCCGGCCGGTGCTCACGGGCGAGCTCGATGGCCTGCTCGCCGTCACCGGCCTCACCGACGACGCTGTAGCCCTCTTCCTCCAGCATCTCTTTGAGGTCGAGCCGGATCAGGGCCTCGTCCTCGGCGATGACGACACGGGTCGTCAGCGGAGGCACGTGCGACTTGTCGTCGTCGGGCGCGTCTACGGGCTGGGGCGACTCGGGGGCGGTCACGGGGGCTCCTTGTTCAGCGCAGGGGTGCTGCTGACAAGAGCGTACCTAGCTGCGGTAAGGTGGGGGCACGGCGGGTGACCGCCAACCTTTATTTTGCAGGGAGCCCCGGTAGCCCAGCGGTAGAGGCAATGGTCTCAAACACCATCCAGCGTCGGTTCGAATCCGACCCGGGGTACTTTTCCTCCAATTCCAAGGTCGCCTCCATAAGAGGGTCGGCCCCTGACCCAATCCTGTTGACCGCCCTCGGCACGCGGTGCTGAAGTCGGCGCGTGGACAGCATCCCCGCCAACCGGCGGCTCTGGAACCGGATCAGCGGCGCCTACCAGCGCGAGCACGACCCGCAGATCGGTGCCGCGCCCCGGCTGTGGGGCATGTACTCCATCCCCGACGTGCACCTGGGCGCCCTGGGCGACGTCACCGGCAAGCGCGTCCTCGAACTCGGCTGTGGTGCCGGCCAGTGGTCCAGGGTGCTCGCCGCCGAGGGCGCCGCCGTGGTCGGGCTCGACCTGTCCGAAGCCCAACTCGGCGCAGCCGCCCGCGCGATGGGAGCAACCCGCTACCCGCTGGTGCAGGGCGCCGCCGAACACCTCCCCTTCGCCGCGGACAGCTTCGACCTGGTGTTCTGCGACTTCGGCGGGCTCAGCTGGGCGCCCCCGCACCTGGCCGTCCCGCAGGCCGCACGCGTCCTGCGCCGCGGCGGGCGGCTGGTGTTCAACGTCGCCAGCCCATGGTTCGAAGCCTGCTACGACGAAGCCGCCGCCCGCGTGACCACGACGCTCCAACAGGACTACTTCGGGCTGGACACCGTCGCCGAAGGCGACGGCGCGACCAGCTATCAGCTCACCTACGGCGACTGGGTCAGGGTCCTGCGCGGCGCGGGCCTCGTCATCGACGACCTCATCGAGCCGCGGCCCGACCCCGGAACACCCAACGGCTACAACGAGACCGACCCACCCGACTGGGCCCACCGCTGGCCGGCGGAACTCCTCTGGGTGACCCACAAACCGTGAGCTCGGCGCCCTACTTCGGGCTGTCGTCCTCCCCGATGTGGTGCACCCGCACCATGTTCGTCGAGCCCGACACCCCCGGCGGGGAGCCCGCGGTGATCACCACCACGTCGCCCTTCTCGCAGCGGCCGTACTTCAGCAGCAGCTCGTCCACCTGGTCGACCATCGCGTCCGTGGAGTCCACATGCGGGCCCAGGAACGTCTCCGCGCCCCACGTCAGGCTGAGTTGGGAGCGGGTTGCCGGGTCCGGGGTGAAGGCCAGGAGGGGGATCGGGGAGCGGTAGCGGGAGAGGCGGCGGGCCGTGTCGCCGGACTGGGTGAAGGCGACCAGGAACTTCGCGCCGAGGAAGTCGCCCATCTCGGCCGCCGCTCGGGCCACCGCGCCGCCCTGGGTGCGGGGCTTGTTGCGTTCGGTCAGCGGCGGAAGGCCCTTCGCGAGGATGTCCTCCTCGGCCGCTTCCACGATCTTCGCCATCGTGCGCACCGTCTCGACCGGGTACTTGCCGACGCTCGTCTCCCCGGACAGCATCACCGCGTCCGTCCCGTCGATGACCGCGTTGGCCACGTCCGAGGCCTCCGCGCGCGTCGGGCGGGAGTTCTCGATCATCGAGTCGAGCATCTGGGTCGCGACGATCACCGGCTTGGCGTTCCGCTTCGCCAGCTTGATCGCCCGCTTCTGGACGATCGGGACGGCTTCGAGGGGCATTTCCACGCCCAGGTCACCACGCGCGACCATGATCCCGTCGAAGGCCGCCACGATGTCGTCGATCGCCTCGACCGCCTGGGGCTTCTCGACCTTGGCGATCACGGGGAGGCGCCGGTGCTCCTCGTCCATGATCCGGTGGACGTCCTCGATGTCACGGCCGCTGCGGACGAAGGAGAGCGCGATGACGTCGAAGCCGGTGCGCAGCGCCCAGCGCAGGTCCGCCTCGTCCTTGTCCGAGAGCGCGGGAACCGAGACCGCGACGCCGGGCAGGTTGAGGCCCTTGTGGTCGGAGACCATGCCGCCCTCGACGACCGTGGTGCGCACACGCGGCCCGTCGACCTCGGTGACCTCCAGGCACACCTTGCCGTCGTCGACGAGGATGCGCTCACCGGGCGTGACGTCGGCGGCGAGACCGGAGTACGTCGTACCGCAGGTGTGGCCGTCGCCCTCGACGCCCTCCTCCACCGTGATGGTGAAGGTGTCGCCGCGTTCAAGGAGTACGGGGCCCTCGGCGAACCGGCCGAGTCGGATCTTCGGGCCCTGAAGGTCGGCGAGCATTCCGACGCTGCGGCCGCTCTCGTCGGCGGCCTTGCGAACGCGGTGGTAACGCTCCTCGTGTTCGGCGTAACTGCCGTGGCTGAGGTTGAAGCGGGCGACGTCCATTCCGGCCTCGACCAGGGCTTTGATCTGGTCGTACGAGTCGGTGGCGGGCCCCAGAGTACAGACGATCTTTGCTCGGCGCATGCTTCGAGCCTAGGCCTTACCGACGGGTAGAGAATCGGTCGGGGATGACTACTCAACAACCTTTGCGTGAAGGGCTATTGACAAGTATTGAATTGTGCGCGGGGGTGCTCCGATGAGCATTTCTACGGCAGTGCCTACAGGGCCGGCGGCGCCATGGTGAAGCGGGCGTTGACCGCGGCGTACACGTGCTGCCGCTGGGGTTCGAGGTCGAGGGGCGCCGCGGTGTCCTCGGCGGCGGCATAGGCCATGGAGCGCATACGACCGGGGGCCTGGGGATAGGGCTGGGCGTTCTCCGCCCCGATGTCCGCGAGCTCCACGAGCGCGGCGAGTGAGGTGCCGAGGGCCTCCGCGTACTCCCGGGCCCGCTGGACCGCCTCCTTCACGGCCTGCTGCCGGGCCTGCCGGTGGGCCGGCGAGTCGGGGCGCAGGGCCCACCAGGGGCCGTCGACCCGTGTGAGCTCCAAGTCGGCGAGCCTGGTGGTGAGTTCACCGAGCGCCGTGAAGTCGGTCAGCTCGGCGGTGATGTGGACGCGGCCGTGGTAGGCGTGGACGCGCTCGCCACGGCCCTTGTCCTTCAGCTCCGGGCTGATCGAGAAGGCGCCGGTCTCCAGGCGCTCCACCGCCTCGCCGTACGACTTGACGAGGTCGAGGACGGTGGCGTTGCGGCGGGTGAGGTCGTCGAGGGCGGCTCGGCGGTCCTTGCCGCGGGAGGCGACGGTGACGCCGATACGGGCGATCTCGGGGTCGACCTCGAGGTGTGCTTCGCCGCGGACGGCGATACGGGGGGCGTCGGGCGTGCCGTACGGAACGGCGGGCTGGGAGTCGTCCGGCGAAGGCGTGGTCATACGCCCCACTCTGTCAGCTCTTGACCGACCGGAGCCCGGCGGTCGACCGCTTCGGTCATCCAATCGCAACCTGCCGGACCTGTTGCCGCCGGTCATGCGCAGGTCAGAATCTACGCGCGTCGTTGACCATTCCCCCAGGAGACCTAGACATGCCCTTGAACCGCCGGAAGTTCCTGCAGCAGTCCGCCGCGACCGGAGCGGGGGTGGCGGTGGCGAGCGCCGTCGCGGCTCCGGCGGCACAGGCGGCCGAGGCCACGGCGGCGAAGAAGCCCGCCAAGCGGTACGCGCTGACCGTCATGGGCACGACCGACCTGCACGGGCACGTCTTCAACTGGGACTACTTCAAGGACGCGGAGTACACGGACAAGGCGGGCAACGCGCAGGGCCTGTCCCGGATCTCGACGCTGGTCAACCAACTGCGCGAGGAGAAGGGCCGCTGCAACACGCTGCTCCTCGACGCGGGCGACACGATCCAGGGCACCCCGCTGACGTACTACTACGCGAAGGTCGACCCGATCACCGCCAAGGGCGGCCCGGTGCACCCGATGGCACAGGCGATGAACGCGATCGGGTACGACGCGGCGGCGCTCGGCAACCACGAGTTCAACTACGGCATCGAGACGCTGCGCAAGTTCGAGCAGCAGTGCCGCTTCCCGCTGCTCGGCGCGAACGCGGTGGACGCGAAGACGCAGAAGCCCGCGTTCCCGCCGTACTTCATCAAGAAGTTCCACGTCCCGGGGCTGCCGCCGGTCAAGGTCGCGGTGCTGGGGCTCACCAACCCGGGCATCGCGATCTGGGACAAGGCTTACGTGCAGGGGAAGTTGGAGTTCCCGGGCCTTGAGGAGCAGGCCGCGAAGTGGGTGCCGAAGCTGAAGTCGCTGGGTGCGGACGTGGTGATCGTGTCCGCGCACAGCGGTTCCTCGGGCACCTCCTCGTACGGCGACCAGCTGCCGTACGTGGAGAACTCGGCGGCGCTCGTGGCGCAGCAGGTGCCGGACATCGACGCGATCCTGGTCGGCCACGCGCACGTGGAGATCCCGGAGTTGAAGGTCACCAACACCAAGACCGGGAAGACGGTGGTGCTTTCGGAGCCGCTGGCTTACGCGGAGCGGCTGTCGGTCTTCGACGTGGAGCTGGTCTTCGCGAAGGGCCGCTGGACGGTCGAGTCGGTCTCCTCGAAGGTGCTGAACTCCAACTCGGTCGCCGACGACCCGAAGATCACCAAGCTGCTCTCGGACGAGCACGCCAAGGTCGTGGAGTACGTCAACCAGGTCGTCGGCACGGCGACCGAGACGCTGACGACGGTCGAGGCGCGGTACAAGGACGCCCCGATCATCGACCTGATCACCAAGGTCCAGGAGGACGTGGTCAAGGCGGCCCTGGCGAGCACGTCGTACGCCTCGCTGCCGGTGATCGCGCAGGCCTCGCCGTTCTCGCGGACCTCGGAGATCCCGGCCGGCAACGTGACGATCCGGGACCTCTCCAGCCTCTACGTGTACGACAACACGCTGGTCGCGAAGCTGATGACGGGCGCGCAGCTGCGGGCGTACCTGGAGTACTCGGCGGAGTACTTCGTACAGACCGCGGCGGACGCGGTGATCGACGTGGAGAAGCTGACCAACGCCAACAGCCGCCCGGACTACAACTACGACTACGTGTCCGGGCTTTCGTACGACATCGACATCGACCAGGCGGCCGGTTCGCGGATCAAGAACCTCACCTACAACGGGGCCGCGCTGGATGACGCGCAGCAGTTCGTGTTCGCGGTGAACAACTACCGCGCCAACGGCGGCGGCGCGTTCCCGCACGTGGCCTCGGCGACCGAGCTGTGGGCGGAGTCGACGGAGATCCGCACGCGGATCGCGGAGTGGGTGACCGCGAAGGGCGTACTGGACCCGAAGGACTTCGCCTCGGTGGACTGGAAGCTCACCAGGAACGGCACGCCGGTCTTCTAGAGGTCGAGCAGGGTTACGTCGACGGCGTCGGCGATGGCTTTCGCGCCGGCGTCGTTGACGTGGAGGCCGTCGCCGGCGTTGAACTCGGCGCGGATGCGGTTGGGTTGATCCGGGTCGGCCACTGCGGCGGCGATGTCGATCACGGCGTCGAAGGGGTGGTCGGGTCCGCGCAGCCAGTCGTTGACCCGGCGGCGCACGGCCTGGCCCTCGGGGCTGTCGACGCCGTCGTAGACGGTGCCCTCGTACGGGCCGAGGGTGCCGCCAATGGCGACGAGCCCGGCGGCGTGGAGGCGGTCGGCGAGGGCCGTGAGGCCGGTGACGAGGTCGTCGGCGCTCGGCCGGTCGGTCGGCGGCTCGGGGTATGACCGGGCGCCGGGCAGACCGATGTCGTTGAGGCCGATGTGGATCAGGACGTGGCTGACGCCGGGCACGGCGAGGACGTCACGGTCGAGGCGCGCCAGGAGGTGTTCGCCGTTCCCGTCGATGAGCAGCCGGTTGCCGGAGATGCCCTGGTTGACGATCCAGCCGCGGGTGAGGCGGCGGCTGAGCTGGGCCGGGAAGCTGTTGTCGGCGCCGGGCGTGGTGAAGGCGCCCTCGACCCAGGAGTCGCCGAACGCGACGGCGATGCGGGTGCCGGCCGGGGCGAGGACGTCGACACCGGTGAGGAAGTGGCCGGTCGGCAACTCCTCGGCGTCTTCGAGGAGTTCGGCGGAGAGCCGCTCGCCGGGGACGGCGTACCCGATGTCGTACGGCACCGCGGTGTAGGTGCTCGGGCCCGTGTCGCCCGGCAGGTAGAGGCTGACGGTGAGCTCCTCCCCCGCGCTCACGGGCAGCTCGACCGGGTCGCTGACGAGTTCCTCGCCGACCGGGACGGTGACGGTCTCGGCGCCGGAGAAGCGCAGCGGGGTGTCGCTGCCGGGGTCGATGCCGCTGCCCCGGGTGCGTACGGCGAGGTGGGCGCCGCCGATGCGGAGAGGCTCCTTGCCGTAGCGGTTGGAGAGGCGGACGCGCAGCGCGTCGCCGCCTCCCGCCAGGCGCAGGGACTGGCGGACGGTGCGGTCGCTGAAGCCGCGGGTCTCGAAGAGGCCGAAGTCCTCGTACGGGTTGATGACGGCGGAACGGTGGGCTGCGATCCAGGTCGTGGTCATGGCGGGCCCAACATCACCGCCGCCGGAGTTCTTCCTTCCTGGCAGTGATTCTTACCTGCCTTCGACCAGCGGGGTGAGCACCTGGGCCTGGCGGGCCTGGGGGATGCGGGGCTGTTCGTCGAGGCCGAAGGTGGTGAAGGCCGCTCGGGCGGGCAGGGGGTAAGTCTCTTTCCCGGTCAGGGAGTTGAGGATCGTAGCGCTGCGCCACGCGGCGAGGCCCAGGTCGGGGGTCCCGACGCCGTGGCTGTGGAGTTGGGCGTTCTGGACGTAGACGGAACCGGTGACGGACGGGTCGCACACGAGCCGGAACCGCTCGTCGACGCGCGGGCGTTCGCGGCTGTCGCGGCGCAGGTAGGGGTCGAGCCCGGCGAGGATGCGCTCCAGCGGGCGCTCGCGGTGGCCGGTGGCCAGGACGACCGCGTCCGTGGTGAGGCGGGAGCGGGTGTTCTGCTGGACGTGTTCCAGGTGCAGCTCGATCTTGGTGGTGGCGATACGGCCCGCCGTACGGACCCGGACGCCGGGGGTGAGGACGGCGTCGGGCCAACCGCCGTGCAGCGTACGGCGGTAGAGCTCGTCGTGGATGGCGGCGATGGTGTCGGCGTCGATGCCCTTGTGCAGCTGCCACTGCGTGCTGACGAGCCGGTCCCGCTCCCCCTCGGGCAGCGCGTGGAAGTAGCGCGTGTAGTCGGGGGTGAAGTGCTCAAGCCCGAGCTTGGAGTACTCCATCGGCGCGAAGGCGTGGGTACGGCCGATCCAGTGCAGCCCCTCGCGGCCGCCGGGGCGGGCACGCAGCAGGTCGAGGAAGATCTCGGCGCCGGACTGCCCCGAGCCGACGACGGTGACGTGCTCGGCGGCGAGCAGCGTGTCGCGGTGGGCGAGATAGTCGGTGGCGTGCACGACCGGGACGCCGGGCGCCTCGACGAGCGGCTTGAGCGGCTCGGGGACGTACGGTTCGGTGCCGACACCGAGCACGACGTTCCGCGTGTACGTCCGCCCGAGCGCCTCCGCCTCCCCGTCCGCGTCGAGCTGGGTGAAGTCGACCTCGAAGACGTCGCGTTCGGGGTTCCAGCGGACCGCGTCGACCTGGTGGCCGAAGTGCAGGCCGGGGAGGTGGTCGGTGACCCAGCGGCAGTAGGCGTCGTACTCGGCGCGCTGGATGTGGAAGCGCTCGGCGAAGTAGAAGGGGAAGAGCCGGTCGCGGGCCTTGAGGTAGTTCAGGAAGGTCCAGGGGCTGGCCGGGTCGGCAAGGGTCACCAGGTCGGCCAGGAACGGGACTTGGATGCGGGCACCCTCGATGAGCAGCCCGGGGTGCCAGTCGAAGCCGGGGCGCTGCTCGTAGAAGACGGTGTCGAGCTCGGCGAGGGGGTGGGCGAGGGCGGCGAGGGAGAGGTTGAACGGGCCGATGCCGATGCCGACCAGGTCGCGGGGTGCGTCGGGCTCGTGGGGCGGGGGTGTGGGGGTGTGGCCGGGGGGTGTGCCGGGGGTGGTGCTCATGAGGGGGTGTTTCCTTCCGCGAGTTGATCCGCGAGGTGCTCGACGGCTTTGAGGAGTGCGGTCAGGTCGTCGGGCCGGGTGTGGGGGTTGAGCAGGGTGACCTTGAGCCAGAGACGGCCGTCGAGACGGGCCCGGCCGAGGACGGCGCGGCCCTGGTGGAGGAGGGTTCGGCGTACGGCGGCCACGGTGTCATCGGTGGCGTGGGTGGGGCGGAACAGGACCGTGCTGATGACGGGGCGGGAGTGGAGCTCGAAACCGGGGCGCGCTTGCACGAGATCCGCGAACTCGCTCGCCTTTGCGCAGACTTGGTCGACCAGTGCGGCGAGTCCTGTCCGGCCGAGGGTCTTGAGGGTGACGGCGATCTTGAAGACGTCGGGGCGGCGGGTGGTGCGGAGGGAGCGGCCGAGGAGGTCGGGGAGGCCGGCCTCTGTGTCGTCGTCGGCGTTGAGGTAGTCGGCGCGGTACTGGAGGGCGGCGAGGTCGTGGGGGTTGCGGACGGCCAGGACGCCTGCGGCTACTGGTTGCCAGCCGAGTTTGTGCAGGTCGAGGGTGACGGTGGCTGCGCCGGCCAGGCCGGTGAGCTTGTGGCGGTGCCGGTCGCTGAAGAGGAGGGTTCCGCCGTAGGCCGCGTCGATGTGCAGGCGGGTGCGGTGCCTGTGCCTCCGGCAGACGGCCGCGATTTCGGGGAGGGGGTCGATGAGGCCTGCGTCGGTGGTGCCGGCTGTGGCTGCGACGAGGTGGGGGCCGGGGTGTGTGGTGAGGGCCTCTTCGAGGGTGGTGTGGTTGAGGGTGGGCAGGGTCACCGGGTCGGGCAGGCCCAGGAGCCAGGCGGCGCGTGGGAGTGAGTGGTGGGCGTTGGCTGCGCAGATCAGGCGGAGGTTGGGGCCGAGGGTTTCCCGGGCCAGGAGCAGGGCTAGTTGGTTTGATTCCGTGCCGCCCGTTGTTACCAAGCATTCGGGTGCGGGTGTGTGGGGGCTGGTCGCGCCCCGCGGCGGAGCCGCATATCGATACAGCCCCGCGCCCCTGAGGGAATCGCCGAACACCTCTCTTGCAAGTGAACGTGTCACCAGTTGCTCAAGCTCCGACGCTGCCGGGGCCTGGTCCCAGGAGTCCATCGACGGGTTCAGGGCGGACGCCGCGAGGTCTGCTGCCGTTGCCACCGCCAGGGGTGGGCAGTGGAGGTGGGCCGCGCACAAGGGGTTCGCGGGGTCGGCCGAACCTTCCGCCAGCGCTCGTACGAGGTGCCGTAGGGCCTGTGGATCGCCCTCCTCCGGGAGTACGTCGCCCACCGCGTCCCGCACTCGCGCGGCGACCGCGTCCGGGCCGCCCGCCGGCAAAGGGCCGCCGCGCGCATCGGCGCCCTCGGCCAGCGCGTCGAGCACCGTGGCCAGCAACGGGCCGAGCGCGTCGGGGCCTTCGGGGCCCGAGGCGAGGCTCGGTGTGCTCATGGGTTCCTCCCGGGCACGCGCGCTGAGGGAGTTCCAGCTTGTACGCGGATGAGCGCGCGTGCCCGAAAAGTTCAACGAGAGGAACCCGAAAGGGTGTCCCTGTGAGATCTGAGCGAGGGGTGGCGTCGGGTGGCGGGCTGCCCCCGACGCCGCCGCCGGGGAGTGCGTCCGCTAGCCCTCCCGTACCCGCAACGCCCGTGCCAGGTCGTCCAGTTGGTCCACCAGCTTGCGGCGCAGGGACGGGATCGGGTCGGCCTCGCTCAGGCAGGTCTCGCCCAGGCGGAGGGTTTCCTCGTCGACCGCGTACACCGGGAACGCCCAGCGGCCGGCCGCCTCGGCGATGGCGGGGCCGCGGCGGGCGGCGACGGCGACCGCGTCCTCGTAGTAGCGCGGCACGTACTGCCGTACCAGCTCGGTCTGTTCGGGTTGCCAGAAGCCCGCGGCGGTGGCGGTGAAGAGGTAGTTGGAGAGGTCGTCGGTGGCGAACATGGCGTCCCAGGCCCTCGCCTTGGCGTCCGCGTCGGGCAGGGCCGCGCGGCAGCGGGCCGCGCCCTCCTGGCCGGTGGCGGAGGGGTCGCGGTCGAGTTCGGCGGCGATCGCGGTCTCGTCGGTGGCGCCGAGGACGGCGAGCCGACCGAGGACGCGCCAGCGCAGCTCGGGGTCGAGTTCGGGGCCGCCGGGGACGGTGCCGTCGGCGAGCCAGGCGGCGATGGTGTCGGGCTGGGCGGCGACGTCGATGCAGTGGCGTACGGCGATGAGGCGCAGGCCGGGGTTGTCGCCGTCCTCGGTGCGGCGGATGAGGTCGCGGCAGAGGGCGGTGAGGGTGGCGAGGGCGGCGGGGCGCTCGTCCGGGGTGAGGTAGCGGGCGGCGATCTGGGCGGTGGCGAAGCCCAGGACGCCCTGGACGAGGGCCAGGTCGGTCTCGTGCGGGAGGTGGGCGCGGGCCGTGTCCAGGTAGGCGGTGGGCGGGAGTTCGCCGTCGCGGACGGCGTCCCGCAGGGCGTTCCACACGACCGCGCGGGTGAGCGGTTCGGGCAGGCCGGACAGGCTCGCGCGGACCGCTGCGAAGGACTCGTCGTCGAAGCGGACCTTGGCGTAGGTGAGGTCGCCGTCGTTCAGGAGGAGGAGGGCGGGGCGCTTGCCCAGGGGGTGCGGTTCGGACTGCGGGACGTCGAGGTCGAGGCGGGCGCGCAGGATGAGGTGGCGGCCCTCGTCGGCGACGTCCTGGTCGTAGAGGCCGACGGCGATGCGGTGCGGGCGGCTGCCGTCGTGCTCGATGCGCAGGGTGTACGTGCCTTCCTCGCCCGGGGTCACGACGGGGCGCAGGGTGTCGACGCCGGTGGTGCGCAGCCAGGCGTCGGCCCAGGCGTGCACGTCACGCTCGGTGGCGGAGGCGAGGGAGTCGATGAAGTCGGCGAGGGTGGCGTTGCCGAAGCGGTGGCGGGCGAAGTGGGTGTTGATGCCGGCCAGGAAGTCCTTCTCGCCGAGCCAGGTGACGAGTTGGCGCAGGGCGGAGGCGCCCTTGGCGTAGGAGATGCCGTCGAAGTTGAGGAGGGCGGCCGCCGTGTCGTCGACGGCCTCGGGGGCCACCGGGTGGGTGGAGGGCCGCTGGTCGGCGTCGTAGCCCCAGCCCTTGCGGACGACTCCGAAGTCGGTCCAGGTGTCCGTGAAGCGGGTGGCCTCGGTGAGGGTCTGGTAGCCCATGTACTCGGCGAAGGACTCGTTCAGCCAGATGTCGTCCCACCAGCGCAGGGTGACGAGGTCGCCGAACCACATGTGGGCCATCTCGTGGGCGATGACCATGGCGCGGGTCTGGCGCTCGGCGTCGGTGACGGCGGACCGGTAGACGAACTCGTCGCGGAAGGTGACCAGTCCGGGGTTCTCCATGGCGCCGGCGTTGAACTCCGGGACGAACGCCTGGTCGTAGGAGTCGAAGGGGTACGGCTCCTCGAACTTCTCGTGGTAGCGGTCGTAGCACTGCTTGGTGATCTCGAAGAGCTCGTCGGCGTCCGGGTCCAGGTAGGGCGCCAGCGAGCGGCGGCAGTGCAGGCCGAAGGGCAGGCCGCGGTGCTCGGTGTGTACGGAGTGCCAGGGGCCGGCGGCGACGGCGACGAGGTAGGTGGAGATCAACGGGGTGAGGGCGGCCCGCCAGCGGCCTTCGCCGAGGTGCTCGGTGACGCCGTTGGCGAGGACGGTCCACTCCTCGGGGGCCTTGACGGTCAGCTCGAAGACGGCCTTGAGGTCGGGCTGGTCGAAGGCGGCGAAGACGCGCTGGACGTCCTCCATGAACAGCTGGGTGTAGAGGTAGGTCTCGCCGTCGGTGGGGTCGGTGAAGCGGTGCATGCCCTCGCCGGTGCGGGAGTAGCGCATGCTCGCGTCGATGCGCAGCTCGTGCTCGCCGGCGGTGAGGTTCTTCAGGGGGAGGCGGTTGCCGTCGAGGGTCTCGGGGTCGAGCGGGTGTCCGTCCAGGGTGGCGGAACGCAGCTCGGCGGGCTTGAGCTCGACGAAGGTGTCCGCGTCCGTGCCGGCGGTGAAGCGGATGACGGTGCGGGAGTCGAAGGTCTCGTCGCCGGTGGTCAGGTCGAGGTCGATCGTGTAGCGGTGGACGTCGAGGAGCTTGGCACGGGTCTGCGCTTCGTCGCGCGTCAGTACGGACATGCAGGTAATGCTGCCCGATGCCACTGACAAGGCACAGAGGCGGATCGGTACGCGCCCTATGTCAGGTCCTGCTCGAGCTCCCCGTCGTGCGCCTCCGGCGTGCGCTGGACGGGCACGCGCGCGTCCGGGTGCGGCAGGGCGCCGCGCGGCACGGACTCGACGGCGTCGGCCTGGCCCTTGACCAGGGCGCGCAGTTCGCGGATCTCCTGCTCCAGGGCAAGGTGGCGGCGGTGGGCGTCGTAGAGGTAGCGGACCTTGGTGCGCAGCGCCCAGGGGTCGATGGGCTTCATGACGAGGTCGGCGACGCCGAGGCCGAAGGCGGCGGAGGTCAGTTCGTGGTCCGGGCCGAAGCCGGTGAGCAGGACAACCGGAATGTGCTGGGTCTGTTCCACCCGGCGCATGTAGCGCACCACTTCGAGGCCGCTGACGCCGGGCATGCGGACGTCGAGCAGCAGGAGGCCGACCTGTCCGCGGAGCACCTGCTTGAGCGCCTCGTCGCCGCTGGTGGCGCGGCCCAGCAGATAGCCCAGCGGTGCCAGGGCGCTCTCCAGCGCGTACAGCGTGTCCTCATGGTCGTCGACGATGAGGATCTTGGCATCCGGCATGGCCCGACGTCCCTCCCGCATGGGACAACCAGCTTACGGCCGAAGCGCTGACGCGGAGTGCTCGTCAGCTGACAAGGAGTGCACAGCGCAGCATGCCCCCTGAGGGCCCTCCTGTCACGTCCCCTGCGGGAATCACCGAGGTCAATTCGCCGTTTTTGCGGCGCCGTTCACGGTGTCCTCGGCGATGCGCTCGTGGTGGCGGATCACTTCGGCGATGATGAAATTCAGGAACTTCTCAGCGAACGCCGGGTCCAGCTTGGCGCTTTCGGCGAGGGCGCGCAGGCGCTCGATCTGCCGGGCCTCGCGGGCCGGGTCGGCGGGCGGCAGCTGGTGGACGGCCTTGAGGTGGCCGACCTGCTGGGTGGCCTTGAAGCGCTCGGCGAGCATGTGGACGACGGCCGCGTCGATGTTGTCGATGCTGTCGCGCAGCCGGGCGAGTTCCTCACGCACGGCGGGGTCGACGTCACCGGTCGCGTTGTTGCTGGTGGTCATGGGCGTCAAGCCTAAGGGGCGGGCGGTCGCTCGATCATGGGTGGATCGTCGGGGTCGGGGACCTGGTTGCTCCAGCCGCCGGGGACGGTGCGGCCCTGCTGGGCGCGGAAGCGGACGGGGGCGGTGCCGACGCGGCGGGTGAACAGGCGGGAGAAGTAGGCCGGATCGTCGTAGCCGACGCGGCGGGCGACGGCGGCGACGGGGAGTTCGGTGGCGGCGAGGAGCTCCTTCGCTCTGCCCAGGCGGATGCCGAGGAGGTAGTCCTTGGGGCTGCAGCCGGCGCCGCGGCGGACGGCGGTGCGCAGTTCGGCGGGGCTCATGTGGTTGCGGGCGGCGTGCTCGGCGACGGACAGCGGCAGGCAGGCGTCGCGGGCGAGGGCCTTGAGGACGGCGTCGCCGTCGGGCGCGAGGTCGGCCCGGGCGCGGCGCAGGGCGACGAGGAGCTCGTGCACGGCGGCACCGGTCTCCACCTCCAGGAGGGGGTTGCCGCGGCGGGCGGCGCGCGCGATGCGGCCGATGACGGCTCGCGCGCCGGCGGCGTCCGAGAGGGGCACCACGGGCCGCTCCGGCTCGATGTAGCCGAGTTCGGTGTACGTGGCGGTGGCGGGCCCGGTGAAGTCGACGAAGCCCTCGTCCCAGCCGGCGCCGGGGTCGGGCGCGTAGTGGTGCGGCACTCCGGGGGTGAGCCAGAGCAGTGCGGGTGCGGTGACGGTCGTACGGCGTCCGTCGGGGGCCAGGTACCAGCCGCCGCCCGCGCTGATGACGACGGCGACGTGGTGGTCGAGGGTGCGCGGGCCGACGGTGGGCAGCGGGCCGTACTGGAGGCCGACGCCGAGACAGACCAGGCCGAGCCGGTGGTGGGCCGGGCCGGGCGTGAAGAACCGCATCCAGGTGTGGTACATAGACGCGCCCCTCCCTGCACTGTTCCGGTCGTTTTCGTCCAAGCAGCGCCGATCTTTGTCCATGGACGGTGATCACCGCCAGGGGTGAGTCTGGAGCGTATGAGCGACTTCAGGGTGGGGGAAACGGAATTCCTGCTGGACGGGCGGCCGCTGCGGCTGCTGTCCGGCGCACTGCACTACTTCCGGGTGCACGAGGCGCACTGGGCACACCGCCTGGGGCTGCTGCGGGCGATGGGCCTCAACTGCGTGGAGACGTACGTGCCGTGGAACCTCCACGAGCCGAGGCCGGGCAGTTACGAGGACGTGGGCGCCCTCGGCCGCTTCCTGGACGCGGCCCGGGCGGCGGGTCTGTGGGCGATCGTGCGGCCGGGCCCGTACATCTGCGCGGAGTGGGAGAACGGCGGGCTGCCGCACTGGCTGACCGGCGAGCTGGGCACGCGCGCGCGTACGCGTGACGAACGCTTCCTGGCACACCTGGAGCGCTGGTTCGACGTACTGCTCCCCCAGGTCGTGGAGCGGCAGATCGACCGGGGCGGCCCGGTGCTGATGGTGCAGGCCGAGAACGAGTACGGCAGCTACGGCTCCGACGCCGAGTACCTGGGCCGGCTGGTGGAGCTGCTGCGCGCGAAGGGCGTCGCCGTCCCGCTGGTGACCTCGGACGGCCCCGAGGACCAGATGCTCTCCGGCGGTTCGATCCCCGGGGTGCTCGCCACGGTGAACTTCGGCTCCCGCGCGCGTGAGGCGTTCGAGACGCTGCGCCGGCACCGGCCCGGGGGGCCGCTGATGTGCATGGAGTTCTGGTGCGGCTGGTTCGACCACTGGGGCGCGGGGCACATCACCCGCGACGCCGAGGACGCGACGGCCTCCCTGCGCGAGATCCTGGAGTGCGGCGCCTCCGTCAACCTCTACATGGCGCACGGCGGTACGAACTTCGCCGGCTGGGCGGGCGCCAACCGGGGCGGCGGTGCGCTGCACGACGGGCCGCTGGAGCCGGACGTGACGTCCTACGACTACGACGCCCCGATCGACGAGTTCGGAAATCCGACGGACAAGTACTGGCGCTTCCGTGAGGTGCTCGCCGAGTACGCCGAGGGCCCGCTGCCCGAACCCCCGCCCGCTCCCCCGCGGCTGGCCGCGGAGGCCGACGTACACCTGACGGAGTGGGCGTCCCTGGACTCCGTACTGGAGACGCTCGGCGGTCCGGAGACGGCGGCTCCCGTACCGCCGACCTTCGAGGAGCTTGACGTGGACCGGGGGCTGGTGCGGTACGCGGTGACGGTGCCGGGTCCGCGGCAGCCGTACCCGCTGATCGCGCGCGGGCTGCGGGACCTGGCGGTGGTGTACGTCGACGGGGAGCGGGCCGGAGTGCTCGCGGAGGGCGCCGAGGAGCTGAAGGAGCCGGTCGCCGGGCACGCACGCGTGGAGCTGTGGGTGGAGTCCCTGGGGCGGGTCAACTACGGGCCGCGCAGCGGCGAGCCGAAGGGCATCACCGGGGGCCTGATGCACGAGCGGCAGTATCTGCACGGCGTACGCGCGCGTGGGCTGCGTCTGGACGCGCTCGACGACATCGGGGCCGTCGCCTTCGGACCGCTCGGCGAGGACGACGGCGCCCCGGGGCTGTACCGGGGCACCGTCACGGTCCGCGGCGCGGGCGACGCGCTGCTCGAACTCCCCGGCCGGACGCGGGGTTTCGTCTGGGTCAACGGCTTCAACCTGGGCCGTTACTGGTCGGTCGGACCCCAGCGGTCGCTGTACGTCCCCGGGCCGGTGCTGCGGGAGGGCGAGAACGAGGTGTGGCTGCTGGAACTGGAGGGCACGGACCCCGCCACTACGGCCGCCGCGCGCCTGGTGAGCGTGTGAGGCCGAGGCCTCGCCAGAGCGCTGGACGGATCTCACGCCCCGGCCGTTGAACTCGGTCGGGGCACATCCCCTCGCCTCCCCGTAGAGTGGAATCGGGTTCAGGGCGTCTTGGGGGTCGGGCGTGGCGAACGGCGGACCGGTCGAGCACGGCTACCCACACCTGGAGACGGTGCGGGCCGCCATCACCGCGCTCTACAAGCGGCTGTCGTACGACACCATCCACTCGTTCTCGGCGAGCGTGGCCCCGGCCGACGTGGCCTTCTGCGACACGGACGACCTGCATCTGGGCGCCCAGCGGGTGGCCCGCGAGCTGGTCCGGCACTACCGGCTGCCCGACGCCCGCATGATCGTCGGCTTCCGGGAGATGACCCACGCGGCGAACGTCGAGCTGGCCGCGGGGCCGGAGTACTTCGTCGAGCTGAACGACCGCTTCCGCAGCCATCGCCGCGACATCGGGGCGGCCCTCGCCCACGAGGTGATGCACGTCTATCTGCACCGCCTGGACCTCTCCTTCCCCGGCACCCGGGACAACGAGATCCTCACCGACACCGCGGCGACGTATCTGGGCGCGGGCTGGCTCCTGCTGGACGCGTTCCGCGAGGACGCGGCGTCCTCGCAGAAGCTCGGCTATCTCACCCCGGAGGAGTTCGGCTATGTCCTCGCCAAGCGCGCCCTGGTCTTCGGCGAGGACCCGTCCGTGTGGTTCACCAGCCCCCAGGCGTACGAGGCCTACACCCGCGGCATGTCCATGGCCCGCCGCGACGAGCAGCAGCCCCCGCTGACGGCGGCCGGCTGGGCGGGCCGCCGCCGCTACGCCCGCGACCGCCGCCACGCCCAGGACCACACGCCCGTCTCCCACCCGGAAACGCCGTACACCTTCACGCCCGACGGCCGGGGCCCACTGCGGGTGTCCTTCCCGTGCCCGACCTGCCACCAGCGGATCCGGGTGCCGGTGAAGGGCAGGATGCGGGCACGGTGCGGGCTGTGCCGGACGGTGCTGGAGTGCGACACGTGAGAGTGACGCCTGCCGGCGATGGAGAGGCTCTGGCACACCCCGCACTCACCATGGGCACCGCCCCCTTACGCCCCGTACACCGCCCCCGGCGTCTCCGCCTCCGCGAGCAGTTTCAGTGCCGTCTCGCCCGCCTCGGCCGGGCTCCAGCGCGCGCCCTTGTCCGCGGTCGGGCCCGGGCGCCAGCCCTCCATGACGGTGATGCGGCCGGCCTCCGCCTCGAAGACGCGGCCGGTCACGCCCGCGCTCGCGGCGGAGCCGAGCCAGACGACGAGCGGGGACACGTTCTCGGGGGCCATCGCGTCGAAGCCGGCCGCGGGCGCGGCCATCGTCTCGGCGAAGGTCCGTTCCGTCATACGGGTCCGGGCCGCGGGCGCGATCGCGTTGACCTGGACGCCGTAGCGGGCGAGCTCGGCCGCGGCGACCAGCGTCAGCCCCACGATCCCGGCCTTCGCGGCGCTGTAGTTCCCCTGTCCGAGCGAGCCCAGCAGCCCAGCCCCACTGCTGGTGTTGACGATCCGGGCGGTCGGCGCGCGCCCCGCCTTGGCTTCCGCCCGCCAGTGCGCCGCCGCGTGTTTCAGGGGCAGGAAGTGGCCCTTGAGGTGGACGCGGAGTACGGCGTCCCAGTCGGTCTCGTCGAGGTTGACGAGCATCCGGTCGCGCAGGAACCCGGCGTTGTTGACGAGCGTGTCGAGACGCCCGTACGACTCCAGCGCCGCCGCCACCAGCGAGGCCGCCCCTTCCGTCGTCGCAATGTCGCCGCCGTGCGCCACCGCCTCGCCGCCCGCCGCGCGGATCTCGTCGACCACCTGGGCGGCGGGGCTGTCCGGGCCGGGCGTGCCGTCGAGTCCGACGCCGAGGTCGTTGACCACGATCCGCGCGCCCTCCGCGGCGAACGCGAGCGCGTGTGCCCGCCCGAGCCCCCGTCCGGCGCCGGTGACCACGACGACCCGGCCCTCGCAGATTCCGCTCATCTCACGTCTCCTTGTTGGCGGTTGCCGCGTCGAGGAAGGCCGGCCGCTCCCCGCCGCCGTGCACGAGCAGGCTCGCCCCGCTGATGTAGGCGGCGGCGTCGGAGGCGAGGAAGACGGCCGCCGCGCCGATGTCGGCGGGTGTCGCGAGCCGGCCCAGCGGCACCGTGCGGGAGACCGCCTCGACGCCGTCCTCGCCGCCGTAGTGGAGATGGGCCAGCTCGGTACGGACCATGCCGACGACCAGGGTGTTGACGCGCACGTCCGGCGCCCACTCGACGGCCATCGAGCGGGCGAGGCTCTCCAGACCGGCCTTGGCCGCCCCGTACGCCGCCGAACCGGGCGAGGGGCGGCTGCCGCTGACGCTGCCGATCATCACGACGGCGCCTCGGGCACGTCTCAGGTGGTCGTACGCGGCCAGGGAAGCCGTCAGCGGGGCCAGCAGGTTCAGCTCCACGACCTTCGCGTGGCGTTCGGCGTCCGCGTCGGCCAGCCGCCGGTAGGGCCCGCCGCCCGCGTTGTTGACGAGGACGTCGAGCCGGGGCAGGGCGCCGAAGAAGGCCCGTACGGCGTCCGCGTCCCGCAGGTCGAGAGGGGCGAACTCGACGCCCTTGAGCGGCACTTCGGGCGGTCGGCGCGCACACACGAGCACCTCCGCACCGGCCTCGGCGAAGGCCCGCGCGATCCCCGCGCCGACGCCCCGCGTACCGCCGGTCACGACGACGGCCTTGCCGTCCAGCGGGCCACGCGGATCCCCTGCTCGCTGTCCACGCCGGTTGCCCCCGCCGACCTGCTTGTCTGCTGGGGGTCCGGGGGTCGCCCCCCGGGAGAACGCAGTATCCACAGGCCTTCCCGCTCCGATCCCGCGGCTGCTAGCTTCGAAGCCTCACACCTAACAAATGTTTGGTGGAAAGGCGTTGGTTGGAAAGGTAGCTGATGCGCCCATGGGTGTCTCCACCTCGTCCCCGGAAAAGGGGATTTCGGTCGTCACGGTCGACTTCCCACCGGTGAACGCCCTGCCGGTGAACGGTTGGTACGCCCTGGCCGACGCCGTGCGCGCGGCGGGCCGCGACCCACGGGTGCGGTGTGTCGTCCTGGCCGCGGAGGGGCGGGGGTTCAACGCGGGCGTGGACATCAAGGAGATACAGACGCAGGGGCCGAGCGCGCTGGTGGGCGCCAACCGCGGCTGTTTCGAGGCCTTCGCGGCGGTGTACGAGTGCGAGGTCCCGGTGGTCGCGGCGGTGCACGGCTTCTGTCTGGGCGGCGGGATCGGGCTGGTGGGGAACGCGGACGTGATCGTGGCGAGCGAGGACGCCACCTTCGGCCTGCCCGAGCTGGACCGCGGGGCGCTGGGCGCGGCCACGCATCTGGCCCGGCTGGTCCCGCAGCACCTGATGCGCGCGCTGTACTACACCTCGCGCACGGCGACCGCGGCCGAGCTGCACGCGCACGGGTCGGTGTGGCGGGTGGTCCCACGGGACGAACTGCGGGCCGCCGCCCTGGAGTTGGCGCGCGAGATCGCCGCAAAGGACGGGGAGCTGCTGCGCCTGGCGAAGGCGGCCATCAACGGCATCGACCCGGTCGACGTGCGCCGCAGCTACCGCTTCGAGCAGGGCTTCACGTACGAGGCGAGCACGGTCGGGGTGGCCGACCGGGTCCGGGACACGTTCGGCCGGGACACCTTCGGCGGGGAGAGGGACGGTGCGCAGGCGTGAGTGACAAGACGATGACCGCCGAGGAGGTCGTCTCGCGGCTGGAGAGCGGCATGACCCTCGGCATCGGCGGCTGGGGCTCGCGCCGCAAACCGATGGCGCTGGTACGGGCGTTGCTCAGGTCGCCGATCACGGACCTGACCGTGGTGTCGTACGGCGGCCCGGACGTCGGGATGCTGGCCGCGGCCGGCCGGATCCGGAAGCTGGTCGCCGCGTTCGTCACCCTGGACTCGATCCCACTCGAACCGCACTACCGCGCGGCCCGTGAGCGCGGCGCCTTCGAGCTGATGGAGGTCGACGAGGCGATGTTCCTGGCGGGACTGCGCGCCGCCTCCCACCGGCTCCCGTTCCTGCCGATGCGGGCGGGGCTCGGCTCGGACGTGATGCGGGTCAACCCGGGCCTGCGGACGGTGACTTCGCCGTACGAGGACGGGGAGACGTTCGTCGCGATGCCGGCCCTGCGGCTGGACGCGGCCCTGGTGCACGTCAGCCGCGCGGACCGGCTGGGCAACGGGCAGTATCTGGGCCCGGACCCGTACTTCGACGACCTGTTCTGCGAGGCGGCCGAGGCGGCGTACGTGTCCTGCGAACAGGTCGTCGACACGGCCGAGTTGACGAAGGCGGCGCCACCGCAGTCGCTGCTCTTGAGGCGGCACACCGTGACGGGGGTCGTCGAGGCGCCGAACGGCGCGCACTTCACGTCCTGCGCACCCGACTACGGACGGGACGAGGCGTTTCAGAAGCGGTACGCGACCACGCCCTGGCCGGAGTTCGAGGCGCGGTTCCTGGGCGGGGACGAGCGGGCGTACCGGGCGGCCGTCGAGCAGGCGCACCGGGCGGCCGTCGGGGAGGAGTCATGAGCGGGGCCACGCGCACGCCCGCGCCCGCGCTGCCGCCGACCCGCGCCGAGTACTGCGTGATCGCCTGCGCCGACGCCTGGCGGGACGCGGGTGAGATCCTCGCGAGCCCCATGGGGCTGATCCCCTCGGTGGGCGCGCGGCTGGCCAAGCGGACCTTCGCGCCGGACCTGCTGCTGACCGACGGCGAGGCGCTGCTGGTCGGCCTCGACGGCACGGTCGAGGGCTGGCTGCCGTACCGCGCCCATCTGGACCTGGTCACGACCGGGCGGCGGCACGTGATGATGGGGGCGAGCCAGATCGACCGGTTCGGCAACCAGAACATCTCGTGCATCGGCGACTGGGAGCGACCGCAACGGCAGCTGCTGGGGGTGCGGGGCGCGCCGGTCAACACGCTGAACAACCCGACCAGTTACTGGGTGCCGAGGCACTCCCGGCGGGTGTTCGTGGAGAAGGTCGACATGGTGTGCGGGGTGGGTTACGACCGTGCGGCCGCCGCCCGCTTCCACCGCATCCCGCGGGTCGTGTCCGACCTGGGCGTCTTCGACTTCGCGACGCCGGACCACTCGATGCGGCTGGCCTCGCTGCACCCCGGGGTCACGGTGGAGGAGGTCAGGGAGGCGACCGCCTTCGAGCTGACGGTCCCGGACGAGGTCCCGGAGACGCGCGCGCCGGGCGCCGACGAGCTGCGGCTGATCCGGGAGGTCATCGACCCGGCGAACTCCCGTGCCAGGGAGGTCGGTTCGTGATGGAGACGGCGCTCACCCGGCTGGTCGGGGTCCGGCATCCGATCGTACAGACGGGGATGGGCTGGGTGGCGGGCCCGCGGCTGGTCTCCGCGACGGCGAGCGCGGGGGCGCTGGGCATCCTGGCCTCCGCGACGATGACGACGGACCGGCTGCGGGAGGCGATACGGGAGGTCAGGTCCCGTACGGGCGCGCCGTTCGGGGTGAATCTGCGGGCCGACGCGGCGGACGCCGGCGACCGGGTGCGGATCATGATCGAGGAAGGGGTGCGGGTGGCGTCCTTCGCCCTCGCACCCTCCCCCGAGCTGATCGCGGAGCTGAAGGAGGCGGGCCTGGTCGTCATCCCGTCCATCGGCGCCCGGCGGCACGCGGAGAAGGTCGCGGCGTGGGGGGCCGACGCGGTGATCGTGCAGGGCGGGGAGGGCGGCGGGCACACCGGCGAGGTGGCGACGACCGTGCTGCTGCCGCAGGTGGTGGACGCGGTGCGGATACCGGTCGTGGCGGCGGGCGGTTTCTTCGACGGGCGTGGGCTGGTGGCGGCGCTGGCGTACGGGGCGGCGGGGGTCGCGATGGGGACGCGGTTCCTGCTGACGTCCGACTCGACGGTGCCGGACGCGGTGAAGGCGCGGTATCTGGCGGCGACGGTCAAGGACGTCACGGTGACCACGGCGGTGGACGGCCTGCCGCACCGGATGCTGCGCACGGCGCTGGTGGACGGGCTGGAGAACTCCGGCCGTGCGCGGGCCCTGGTGCACGCGGTGCGGCGGGCGGCCGGGTTCCGGAAGCTGTCCGGGCTCACCTGGCGGCAGATGGTGCGCGACGGACTCGCCCTCAGGCACGGCAAGGAGCTGTCCTGGAGCCAGGTGCTGCTCGCCGCGAACACGCCGATGCTGCTCAGGGCGGCGATGGTGGACGGGCGTACGGATCTCGGGGTCATGGCGTCCGGACAGGTCGCCGGGGTGATCGAGGACCTGCCGTCGTGTGCGGAGCTGGTGGGAGGGGTGATGGCCCAAGCGGAGGAAATCATCGGCGAGTTGGCCAGGGGCGGTGCTTCAATGCGCGCATGACGGAGACGATCGGGGAGCCCTGGGGGCTCAGTGTGTTCGGAGCGGGAAGTGTGCGCGTCGAGCCGCAGCTGGTGCGGGTGAAGCTGTCCGTGGATGTGCTGGAGCCCCTGCCGGACAAGGCGTTTCAGGAGGCGGGCGCGGCGGTGGCGCGGCTGCGGGAGGTGCTGCGCGGGCACGGGATACCGGACGCGTCGGTGTCGGGCTCGCGGCTCAAGCTCAGCTCGGACTACGCCGGTTACGGCGGCGAGCGGAAGTTCCTCGGCTACCGGTGCACGGCCTCGTACGTCATCGAGACCGAGGCGCTCGACGACCTCCAGCAGCTGATCGTGGACGCGGTCGACGCCGGGGCGCACCAGATCGACGGCGTCGACTTCGACGTACACGACAAGCCGGCACTGCGGGACGAGGCGCGCCGCAAGGCGGTGGCGGCCGCCCGCCGCAAGGCGGAGGTCTACACGGAGGCGGCCGGGGTGCCGCTGGGCCCGGTGCTGCACATCCAGGACGTGGACTCGGAGTCGTACGAGTTCCGCCAGTACCGCGGCCACAGCAACGGAGGCGGCAACTCGGCGGGCGACCTGGCACCGGGCATGGTGGAGGTGTCGGCGGGCGTGCTGCTGGGCTTCTCACTCGGACGCTGACGCCCGGCGGACGCCGAGTATCAGAGGCGTTCGATGATCGTCACGTTGGCCTGGCCGCCGCCCTCGCACATCGTCTGGAGGCCGAAGCGGCCGTCCGTGCGCTCCAGTTCGTGCAGCAGGGTCGTCATCAGCTTGACGCCGGTCGCGCCCAGGGGGTGGCCGAGGGCTATCGCGCCGCCGTTCGCGTTGACCTTCTCCGGGTCCGCGCCCGTCTCCTTCAGCCAGGCCAGGACCACCGGGGCGAAGGCCTCGTTGATCTCGACCAGGTCGATGTCGTCGATGGTCAGGCCCGTCTTCTTCAGGGCGTGGGCCGTGGCGGGGATGGGCGCGGAGAGCATGCGGATGGGGTCCTCGCCGCGGACCGAGAGGTGGTGGACGCGGGCCCGCGGGCGCAGCCCGTGCTCGCGTACCGCCCGCTCCGAGGCCAGCAGCATCGCCGCCGCGCCGTCGGAGACCTGGGAGGAGCAGGCGGCGGTGATGGTGCCGCCGTCGAGGACCGGCTTGAGGCCGGCCATCTTCTCCAGGGAGGTGTCCCGGCGCGGGCCCTCGTCGACGGCGACCTCGCCGTAGGCGACGGTCTCGCGTTCGAAACGGCCCTCGTCGATGGCTCGCAGCGCCCGCCGGTGCGAGCGCAGCGCGAACTCCTCCTGGTCCTCGCGGCTGATCCCCCACTTCGCGGCGATCATCTCGGCGCCGACGAACTGGTTGACCGGCTGGTCCCCGTACCGCGCCCGCCAGCCCTCGCTCCCCGCGAAGGGACCGCCCGTCAGGCCCAGCGGCTCGGCGGCCTGCCGGGTCGCGAAGGCGATCGGGATCATCGACATGTTCTGCACACCACCGGCGACCACCAGGTCCTGCGTGCCGGACAGCACCCCCTGCGCCGCGAAGTGCACGGCCTGCTGCGAGGACCCGCACTGCCGGTCGACGGTCACGCCCGGCACCTCCTCGGGCAGCCCGGCGGCCAGCCAGCAGGTCCGCGCGATGTCCCCGGCCTGCGGCCCCACCGCGTCCAGACAGCCGAGGACGACGTCCTCGACGGCGGCGGGATCCACGCCCGAGCGGTCCATCAGCTCCCTCAGCACATGCGCGCCGAGGTCGGCGGGATGGACCCCGCTCAGCCCTCCCCCGCGCCGCCCCACGGGCGTACGGACCGCGTCGACTATGTAGGCCTCGGCCATGTCAACTCCCTCAGCAGAAAGGGCTATTCGCGTACGGCGATCCCGTCCAGCACCATCGACAGGTACTGCCGGGCGATCTCCTCCGGGCTGTGCTGTCCGCCCGGCCGGTACCAGGACGCGGCCACCCACACGGTGTCGCGCACGAACCGGTAGGTGAGCCGGACGTCGAGGTCGGCGCGGAACACCTCGGCGGCGACCCCGCGCTCCAGCGTGGACAGCCACGCCTTCTCGAACCTGCGCTGCGACTCGGCGAGGAACGCGAACCGCTCCTGCACGGCCAGCTGCCGGCTCTCCTTCTGGTAGATCGCGACGGCCGCGCGGTGCCGGTCGATCTCCCGGAACGACTCGGTGACCAGCGCTTCAAGGGTCTCGCGGGGTCCGAGCTCGGCCTCCAGGACGGCGTCGTAACCGTCCCAGAGCTCGTCGAGGAAGGTGCGCAGGATCTCCTCCAGCATCGATTCCTTGGAGTCGAAGTGGTAGTAGAGGCTGCCGGCGAGCATGCCCGCGTGGTCCGCGATCTTGCGTACGGTGGTGGCGTTGTAGCCCTGCTCGGCGAAGACCTCGGCGGCGGTGTCGAGGAGTTCGCGCCGCCGCGCGGGTGCGGCGGTCACCTGGGGCTTCTTCTTGGTCGGCACGGTTCCATTCTCGTCCTAGGGGTGCCGGCTGCTGACGGAGACGGTCTCCCCGGTCATGTACGAGGAGTAGCCGGACGCCAGGAACACGATCACGTTGGCCACCTCCCAGGGCTCCGCGTACCGCCCGAAGGCCTCGCGCGCGGTCAGTTCCTCCAGCAGTTCGGGGGTCGTCACCTTCACCAGGTGCGGGTGCATCGCGAGGCTCGGCGAGACGGCGTTGACCCGCACCCCGAAGCCGGCCGCCTCCATCGCCGCGCACCGGGTCAGGGCCATCACCCCGGCCTTCGCGGCGGCGTAGTGCGCCTGCCCGGCCTGGGCGCGCCAGCCCACCACGGAGGCGTTGTTGACGACGACACCGCCGCGCCCACCGTCCCGCAGCAGCCGCAGGGCGGCCCGGGTGCACCGGAACGTGCCGTTCAGCGTCACGTCCAGCACCCGTGACCACTGCTCGTCGGTCATGTCCACCAGGTCCGAAGCCCCGCCGAGCCCGGCGTTGTTGACGACGACGTCCAGCCGCCCGTGCTCCCGTACGGCCGCCTCGAAGAGCGCCTGCACCTGCCCCTCGTCGGTCACGTCGCACGCCACCGCGGCCACGGCCTCCGCACCGAACTCCCCGGCCAGCGACGCCTCGTACTCCTTGAGCCGGCGCACATGCGCGTCGCTGATCAGCACGCGCGCGCCCTCCTCCAGGAAGCGCCGTGCGGTCGCGCCGCCGATGCCGGCGCCCGCCGCCGCGGTGACGACGGCGGTGCGCCCTTTCAGCAGCCCGTGCCCCGGCTCGTACACAGGACTCTCGACGCCTGTCATAGGGCCACGCTAACCTACCAAACACTTGTTAGGGAAGGTCTGCCGAAGGGACAGCGTCCATGGATCTCGCCTTCACGCCGGAAGAGGAGGCCTTCCGCGCCGAGGCCCGGGCCTGGCTCGCGGCGCATGTGCCCGGGGTGCCGCTGCCGTCCCTGGAGACCGAGGAGGGCTTCGCGGCGCACCGCGCGTGGGAGGCGGAGCTGGCGGCGGACCGCTGGTCGGTCGTCAACTGGCCCGTGGAGTACGGCGGGAGGGGCGCCGGCCTGATCTCCTGGCTGGTGTTCGAGGAGGAGTACTGGGCGGCGGGCGCGCCGGGCCGGGTCGGGCAGAACGGGATCAGTCTGCTCGCGCCGACCCTCTTCGACCACGGCACGGAGGAGCAGCGGACTCGGGTGCTGCCGCCGATGGCGACCGGCGAGGTGGTGTGGGCGCAGGCCTGGTCCGAGCCGGAGGCCGGTTCCGACCTGGCGTCGCTCAGGTCGAAGGCCGTGCGCACGGACGGGGGTTGGCTGCTGAGCGGCCAGAAGACGTGGTCGTCCCGGGCCGCCTTCGCCGATCGCGCGTTCGGCCTCTTCCGTACGGACCCCGACACCCCGAAGCCCCACCAGGGCCTGACCTACCTGATGTTCGACCTGCGCGCACCGGGCGTCACGGTCCGGCCGATCGGCCGCCTCGACGGGAAGCCGGCGTTCGCGGAACTCTTCCTCGACGAGGTGTTCGTGCCGGACGAGGACGTGATCGGGCGGCCGGGCGAGGGCTGGCGGATCGCGATGTCGACGGCGGGGAACGAACGGGGGCTGATGCTGCGCTCCCCCGGCCGCTTCCTCGCGGCAGCGGACAGACTGGCCGGACTCTGGGAGGAACAGGGCAGCCCGCAACACGCCCAGGACCGGGTGGCCGACGCCCTGACAGGCGCCCGCGCCTACCGCCTCTTCACCTACGAGGCCGCCTCCCGCGTCCTGGAGGGCGCGACCCTCGGCCCGGAGTCCAGCATGAACAAGGTCTTCTGGTCGGAGCTGGACCTCGCCCTGCACGAGACGGCACTCGATCTGCTGGGCGAGGAGGGCGAGTTGACCGACACGGACTGGGCCGAGGGCTACGTCTTCTCCCTCGCCGGCCCCATCTACGCCGGGGCGAACGAGATCCAGCGCGACATCATCGCCGAACGCCTGCTGGGCCTGCCGAAAGGACGCCGTTGATGCGACGGGGCTCCGCCGGCACCGAAGGGAACGGGGCGCGCGGAAGAAGTGGCGGGGCGATGACCCAAGGAATGCCGAGAGCTCCGAAAGGACGCCACTGATGCAGTTCCTGCTCGATGCCGAACAGCGGGCGTTCGCCGAGTCGTTGGACGCGATGCTGACGTCCGCGGACACTCCTTCGGTCGTACGGGACTGGAGCCGCGGCGAGCACGCGGGCGGGCGCGCGCTGTGGTCCCGTATCGCCGAGGCGGGCGTCTTCGGGCTGGCGGTGCCGGAGGAGTACGGCGGCCTCGGGGCACACCCCGTCGAACTCGCCGTCGCCTTCGTCGAGTTGGGCCGGCATGCCGTGCCGGGACCGCTGGTGGAGACGGTGACCGCGGCTGTCCTGCTCTCGGAGACCGACCCCGCCGCCAAGCGCCTGCTGCCCTCGCTGGCCTCGGGCGAGGCGATGGCCACGGTGGCGCATGAGGGGTCGTACGCCCTGGACGGCGACGTGGCGAGCACCCGCCTGAGCCTCGCGAGCGACGGTCTGCACCTCTCTCCCGGTCACGGCCCGGTCCGCCCCTCCCTCGACCCGGCCCGCCGGCTCACCCCTCTCACCCCCGGCGGCGAACTCCTCACGCCCGCGCCACCCCGTGCACGCGCCCTCGCCACCGCCCGCCTCACCACCGCCGCCCAAGCCCTCGGAGTCGGTCTCGCGCTCCTCGACAAAACCGTCGCGCACGTCAGGCAGCGCACCCAGTTCGGCGTCCCCATCGGCTCCTTCCAGGCCGTCAAGCACCGGCTCGCCGACGCGAAGATCGCCCTGGAGTTCGCGCGCCCCCTGCTGTTCGGTGCCGCGCTCACCATGGACCCCGCCGACGTCGCCGCCGCCAAGGTCACGGCCTGCGAGGCGGCGTACACCACCGCGCGCACCGCGCTCCAGCTGCACGGCGCGATCGGCTACACCGCGGAGTACGAGCTGTCCCTGTGGCTGACCAAGGCCCGCGCCCTGCGCACGGCCTGGGGCAGCCCGCGGGAATGCCGGGCCGCAGTGATCCACGGGGGTGACCGTCAGTGATGGTGATCGCCGCTCGTGAGCTCGCGGTACTCCTCCTTCGTCGGCTTCGGAATCCGCGTCTCCGGTCCGAACATCGCCCGCGCCAGCTGCGCGCGCACCCGCTCGGAGACCGTCACCGGCCGGCGCACCCCGTTGTGGTCGACGAGCGGCCCGATCTCGTACGGCGGGTTCTGCTCGTGCTGGGTGAGGGTGTGCAGCTGGTCCTGCGCGAGCGGCGCGTGCACCTCGACGAACTCCCCGTGCGGCAGCCGCCGGATGACGCCGGTCTCCCTGCCGTGCAGCACCTTGTCCCGGTCCCGCCGCTGCAGGCCCATGCAGACCCGCTTGGTGACGATGAACGCGAGCACCGGCGCCACGAAGAAGGAGATCCGCACGAACCAGGTGATCGCGTTGATGGAGAGGTGGAGGTGCGTGGCGACGATGTCGTTGCCGCCGCCGATCAGCAGGACGACGTACAAGGTCAGCCAGGCGACGCCGAGCCCGGTGCGCACCGGCACGTTGCGCGGGCGGTCCAGGATGTGGTGCTCGCGTTTGTCGCCGGTGATCCACGCCTCGACGAACGGGTAGAGGCCGAGGGCGAGCAGGATCAGCGGGAAGAGCGAGAAGGGGATCAGGACGCCCAGCACCAGGGTGTGGCCCCAGGCGCTGATCTCCCATCCCGGCATCACCCGGATCAGCCCCTCGGAGAAGCCGAGGTACCAGTCGGGCT
This sequence comes from Streptomyces sp. NPDC047081, assembly GCF_040643775.1. Lineage (NCBI taxonomy): Bacteria > Bacillati > Actinomycetota > Actinomycetes > Kitasatosporales > Streptomycetaceae > Streptomyces > Streptomyces sp. NPDC047081. The sequence goes on from NZ_JBEYUY010000008.1 coordinate 306,791, forward strand.
GGGCGCCGGTCGTCACCAGGTCCGGCCGGTACGGCCCGAAGGCCCACACGGGGTTGATGGACGCGACGCCACCCATGATCGCGAGCACGCCGAAGACGAGGAAGAAGAAGCCGCCCGCCTTGGCCATGTAGACGGGCAGGAAGGGCATGCCGACGACCGTCTTCTGGTCGCGTCCGGGCCCCGGGTACTGGGTGTGCTTGTGGTAGAAGACCAGGATCAGATGGGCGACGACCAGGCCCAGCATGATCCCGGGCAGCAGCAGGACATGGATCGGGAAGAGCCGCGAGATGATGTCGTGGCCCGGGAACTCCCCGCCGAACAGGAACATCGAGAGGTACGTCCCGACGATCGGGATGGAGAGGATCGCGCCGTCGGCGAACCGGATACCGGTGCCGGAGAGCAGGTCGTCGGGGAGCGAGTAGCCGGTCAGGCCGGTGATGATGCCGAGCATCAGCAGGGTCCAGCCGAACAGCCAGTTGACCTCGCGCGGCTTGCGGAACGCCCCGGTGAAGAACACCCGCATCATGTGCACCAGCATGCCGGTGACGAAGACCAGCGCCGCCCAGTGGTGGATCTGCCGGATCAGCAGCCCGCCGCGCACGTCGAAGCTGATGTCGAGCGTGGACTCGTACGCCCTGGTCATGCTGACGCCGTTGAGCGGCACATACGAGCCGTGGTAGATCACCTCGACGCCGCTCGGCTCGAAGAACAGGGTGAGGTAGATGCCGGTGAGGATCAGGATGAGAAAGCTGTAGAGGCAGATCTCGCCCAGCATGAAGGACCAGTGGTCCGGAAAGACCTTGCGCATGTTGGCCTTGGCCAGCGCGTACAGGCCGAGCCGCCCGTCGGCCCAGTCGGCGACCCGCTCGCCCGCGCCCGCCGGCTCCCTGCGCGCGGAGCCGGCCGCCTCGTTCCCCGATCGTGCGCCGTCCATACGTCGTCGCCTCCCCGTCGGATCAACCTCAGGGTGTCACGGCGGCCCGGCCAAGCCAACGGTGCCGTCAGGGCCGTACGATTCCCTCCGCCCGCGCGGCCACCAGCCACTTCGGGAACTCGCCCACCAGCCGGTCGTACAACTCGGCGTCGGGCACCTTGCGCGGATCCGCGCCGGCGTGGAAGAACCCGGCGTTGTCCACCACCCGCTTCTGCGGTACGGCGAGGTCGTCGAGCTTGCGCAGGAAGTCGAACTGCTTGCTGTGCGGGTCGCCGAAGCCCACGAACTGCCAGAACAGCGGGAGCTTCGCCGCCTTGCACAGATAGCGTTCCGCGGCGAGCTTGTTGATCGGGCCGCCGTCGGTCTGGAACACGACCAGGGCGGGCTCCTTCGAGCCGCTGTCCATGTAGTGGTCGATGACCGCGTCCATCGCCAGGTGGTAGCTGGTCTTGCCCATGTGCCCGAGCCCGGCCACGATCTTGTCGATCCGGCCCTCGTGGTCGGCGAGCGCGATGTCGGTCTCGGCGTCGACGTCGGTCGAGAAGAACACCACCGGCACCCGCCCGTCGTCGTCGAGGTGCGCGGACAGACCGAGCACCCGGTCGGCGAGGGCCTGCACCGAACCGTCCTGGTAGTACGGCTTCATCGACCCCGAGTAGTCGACCACGAGGTACACCGCGGCCCGCAGCCCGTCCAGACCGTGCCTGCCGAGCGAGGCCCCGGCGCTCTTGTAGAGGCTGACCAGCGCGGGCGCGGTCTCCTCGACCTTCTTGAGACTGATCGCAACCATGGCCCCTACTTTCCCATCAGTCACCGGTGTTCGTTATTTTGTTCGCCGCCGCCCCCACCGGCTCACCGTCCGTCCCACTTCCCAGCCCCGAGGAGCCGGCCTTGGATTCCGAGTCCACCGTCACCACCTGCTACCGCCATCCCAAGGTGGAGTCCCATGTCCGCTGCACCCGCTGCGACCGGTACATCTGCCCGGACTGCATGCGCGAGGCGGCCGTCGGCCACCAGTGCGTGGAGTGCGTGAAGGAGGGCGCGCGCTCGGTACGGCAGGCGCGCACGGCGTTCGGCGGCCGGATCTCGGCCGTGCCCGTGGTGACGTACGTGCTGATCGGGCTCAACGTACTCGCGTATCTGGGCGAGTTGGTGCGTCCGGGGATCGTGGACCGGTTCGAGATGCTGGGCCGCGGGCTCGCGGGAGCCGACGGCGGCCACTACATGTGGGAGGCCGGCTACTCCTCCGGCTACCACCTCGAAGGTGTCGTCGACGGCGAGTGGTACCGGCTGCTCACCGGCGCGTTTCTGCATCTGCCGCCCACCGGCGGGACGTTCGGGATCCTGCACATCGTGATGAACATGGTGTCGCTGTGGAACATCGGCCGGGTGGTCGAGTCCTGGCTCGGCCGGATCCGGTACATCGCCCTGTACTTCCTCTCCGCGCTCGGCGGCTCGGTGCTCGTGCTGCTGATCGCGCCGGACACCCCGACGCTCGGCGCGTCCGGCGCGATCTTCGGGCTCGGTGCCGCGTACTACGTCCTGGCCCGCCGCCTCGGCGCCGACATGAGCCAGGTCAATCGCTTCATGGCGGGACTACTGCTGTGGCTGCTGGTCTCCGCGGCCGTCACCTCCTGGCAGGGCCACCTCGGCGGTCTGCTGGCCGGCGGTGTCATCACCCTCGCGTACGCCTACGCACCCCGCGACAAGCGCCGCCCCTTCATCCAGGCGGGCGCGTGCATCGCCCTGCTGGCCCTGCTGATCATCCTGACGCTGGCGAAGGTCACGGAACTGGCGGTATGAGCGGCCCGGGAACTTCACGGCGCGGATGTGCCGGTCGGGCTCACGGCATCCGGGCCATACTCGACGGCATGACGCGCAGGGGTCGTACCGCCACCAGAGTGGCACTTGGTCTCACGCTCGCGGCGCTTGTCGCGGTCACCGTGAGCCAGTGCCAGGCCGACGGGTCGCCGCCGCCGGAGCCCTGGCTCGACGGTTCGGTCCACGGCCGTTGGCTGTCCGTGTTCAACGGCATGGGCACCAACGTCGGTGACGACGCGTCGCTCTCCCTCTCCCCCATGGTCTCGGAGGACCCCGGCACCACGCACGCGGGCCTGGTGGTGAGCACCGCCTCCTACGCGAACGTGCGGTACCAGGCCCGGATGCGGACGGTGAAGCAGCTGCGCACACCGAAGCCGAACCCGTGGGAAGTGCCGTGGCTGGTCTGGGCGTACACCGACCCGGAGCACTTCTACTTCATCACCCTGAAGCCGAACGGCTGGGAGCTCGGCAAGCGGGATCCCGCCTATCCGGGCGGACAGCGGTTCCTGGCCAGGGGAAAGGTCGAGTACCCGGTCGGCGAGTGGTCCGACGTGAAGGTGGAGCAGCGGGACGCGGCGCTGTCGGTGTCGGTGGGCGGGAAGCGGCTGGTGACGTTCACGGACGCCGAACGGCCGTACAACCAGGGCAAGGTGGGCGCGTACACCGAGGACGCGACCGTCAAGTTCGAGGGGCTGAAGGCGAGTTCGGGCTGAAGGCTGGTTCGGGCCGGAAAGGCGACAGCGCCTGCCCAGAGTCCGGTCGGGGACTGGGCAGACGCCATCTGTGTTCCGTACGCCTTTGTACGGGACGTTTCTGAGTGACCGTCAGGTCACTTGTTCCTCCGTCAGACCATCAGCGCGCGGTCCGTCGGCCGGATCGGGGCCGGCAGGTCGCTCGCTCCGGTCAGGAAGCGGTCGGTGCCGCGGGCGGCCGAGCGGCCCTCGGCGATCGCCCACACGATGAGCGACTGGCCGCGGCCCGCGTCACCGGCGACGAAGACGCCCGGCACGTTGGTCTGGAAGTCGGCGTCGCGGGCGATGTTGCCGCGCTCGTCGAGCTCCAGGCCGAACTGGTCCACGAGGCCGTTCTCCCGGTCGGTGCCGGTGAAGCCCATGGCGAGGGTGACCAGCTGGGCGGGGATCTTGCGCTCCGTGCCCGGCTTCGGGGTCAGCCTGCCGTCGACGAACTCGACCTCGGTGAGGTGCAGCCACTGGACGTTGCCGTCCTCGTCGCCCTCGAAGTGGGTGGTGGAGACGGAGTAGACCCGCTCGCCGCCCTCCTCGTGCGCGGAGGTGACCTTGTAGAGCATCGGGAAGGTCGGCCACGGCTGGGAGACCGGGTTCCGCTCGTCGCCCGGGCGGGGCATGATCTCCAGCTGCGTGACGGAGGCCGCGCCCTGGCGGTGCGCGGTGCCCACGCAGTCGGCGCCGGTGTCGCCACCGCCGATGACGACGACGTGCTTGCCCTCGGCCGAGACCGGGGAGGTGACGTAGTCGCCCTCCTGGACCTTGTTCGACAGGGGCAGGTACTCCATCGCCTGGTAGATGCCCTTCAACTCCCGCCCCGGGACCGGGAGATCACGGGCGGTCGTGGCACCGGCGGCGATGACGATCGCGTCGTACCGCTTCTTCAGGTCGGTCGCCTTGAGGTCGACGCCGATCTCGATCCCGGTACGGAAGCGGGTGCCCTCCGCGCGCATCTGCTCGATACGGCGGTTGATGTGCCGCTTCTCCATCTTGAACTCGGGGATGCCGTACCGGAGCAGGCCGCCGATGCGGTCGGCGCGCTCGTAGACGGCGACGGTGTGGCCGGCCCGGGTGAGCTGCTGGGCGGCGGCCAGGCCCGCGGGGCCCGAGCCGATGACGGCGACCGTCTTGCCCGACAGGCGCTCGGGGATCTGCGGCGCGACATCGCCGGTCTCCCACGCCTTGTCGATGATCGAGACCTCGACGTTCTTGATGGTGACGGCGGGCTGGTTGATGCCGAGCACGCACGCCGACTCACAGGGAGCCGGGCACAACCGCCCCGTGAACTCGGGGAAGTTGTTCGTGGCGTGCAGGCGCTCCGAAGCCGCCGACCAGTCCTCGCGGTAGGCGTAGTCGTTCCACTCGGGGATCAGGTTCCCCAGCGGACAGCCGTTGTGGCAGAACGGGATGCCGCAGTCCATGCAGCGGCTGGCCTGCTTGCTGATGATCGGCAGCAGGGAGCCGGGGACGTAGACCTCGTTCCAGTCCTTCAGACGCTCGCCGACGGGACGGGACTTGGCGACCTCGCGGCCGTGGTTCAGGAAGCCCTTCGGGTCAGCCATTGATCGCCGCCTCCATCATCTTCTCGGTGATCTCGGACTCGGAGAGTCCCGCCTGCTCGGCGGCGTCCTTGGCGGCGAGCACTGCCTTGTACGTGCTGGGGATGATCTTGCTGAAGCGGTCCACCGCGGTGTCCCACTCGGCCAGGAGCTTCTCGGCGACCGTGGAGCCGGTCTCCTCCTGGTGGCGGCGCACCACGTCGTGCAGCCACTGCTTGTCGGTGTCGTCGAGGGCCTCGATGGCGCTGACGTTGCCGACGTTGACGTTGTCGACGTTCAGGTCGATCACGTACGCGATACCACCGGACATGCCGGCCGCGAAGTTGCGGCCCGTCTCGCCGAGGACCACCGCGCGGCCGCCGGTCATGTACTCACAGCCGTGGTCGCCCACGCCCTCGGAGACGACCGTGGCACCGGAGTTGCGGACACAGAACCGCTCGCCCGTACGACCGCGCAGGTACAGCTCGCCACCGGTCGCGCCGTACGCGATGGTGTTGCCGCCGATCGTCGAGTACTCGGCGAGGTGGTCGGCGCCCCGGTCGGGACGGACGATCACCCGGCCGCCGGAGAGGCCCTTGCCGACGTAGTCGTTGGCGTCGCCCTCCAGGCGCAGCGTGACACCGCGCGGCAGGAAGGCGCCGAAGGACTGGCCCGCGGAGCCTGTGAAGGTGATGTCGATGGTGTCCTCGGGCAGGCCCGCGCCACCGAACTTCTTCGTCACCTCGTGGCCGAGCATGGTGCCGACCGTGCGGTTGATGTTGCGGATCTGGACCTGGGCGCGCACCGGCTGGGCGTCGGTCGCCGAGTCGGCGGCCAGGGCGTCGGCGGCGAGCTTGATCAGCTCGTTGTCGAGCGCCTTCTCCAGACCGTGGTCCTGCTCGATGACCTGGTGGCGCACCGCGCCCTCGGGCAGCGCGGGCACGTGGAACAGCGGTTCCAGGTTGAGGCCCTGGGCCTTCCAGTGGTCGACCGCGCGGGTCACGTCGAGCGCCTCGGCGTGGCCGACGGCCTCCTCGATGGAGCGGAAGCCCAGCTCGGCGAGGATCTCGCGGACCTCCTGGGCGATGTACTGGAAGAAGTTGACGACGTACTCGGCCTTGCCGGAGAACCGGTCCCGCAGGGTCGGGTTCTGGGTGGCGATGCCGACCGGGCAGGTGTCCAGGTGGCAGACGCGCATCATGACGCAGCCGGAGACGACGAGCGGCGCGGTCGCGAAACCGAACTCCTCGGCGCCGAGCAGCGCGGCGATGACGACGTCACGGCCGGTCTTCAGCTGACCGTCGGTCTGGACGACGATGCGGTCGCGCAGGCCGTTGAGCAGCAGGGTCTGCTGGGTCTCGGCGAGACCGAGCTCCCAGGGACCGCCGGCGTGCTTCAGGGAGGTAAGGGGAGAAGCACCCGTACCACCGTCGTGACCGGAGATCAGCACGACGTCCGCGTGCGCCTTGGAGACACCCGCGGCGACCGTGCCGACGCCGACCTCCGAGACCAGCTTGACGTGAATCCGCGCCTGCGGGTTCGCGTTCTTCAGGTCGTGGATGAGCTGGGCCAGGTCCTCGATGGAGTAGATGTCGTGGTGCGGCGGCGGGGAGATCAGACCGACACCCGGGGTGGAGTGCCGGGTCTTGGCGACCCACGGGTAGACCTTGTGGCCGGGCAGCTGGCCGCCCTCGCCGGGCTTGGCGCCCTGGGCCATCTTGATCTGGATGTCGTCGGCGTTGACGAGGTATTCGCTCGTCACACCGAAGCGGCCGGAGGCCACCTGCTTGATGGCGCTGCGCCGGGCCGGGTCGTAGAGGCGGTCCGCGTCCTCGCCGCCCTCGCCGGTGTTGGACTTGCCGCCCAGCTGGTTCATGGCGATGGCGAGGGTCTCGTGCGCCTCGCGCGAGATGGAGCCGTACGACATGGCTCCGGTGGAGAAGCGCTTGACGATCTCGGAGACCGGCTCGACCTCGTCGATGGAGATCGAGGGGCGGTCCGACTTGAAGCCGAACAGGCCGCGGAGCGTCATCAGGCGCTCGGACTGCTCGTTCACGCGCTCGGTGTACTTCTTGAAGATGTCGTAGCGGCCGGTGCGCGTGGAGTGCTGGAGGCGGAAGACCGTCTCCGGGTCGAACAGGTGCGGCTCGCCCTCGCGGCGCCACTGGTACTCGCCGCCTATCTCCAGAGCGCGGTGCGCGGGCGCGATGCCGGAGGCCGGGTACGCCTTCGCGTGGCGGGCGGCGACCTCCTTGGCGATGACGTCGATGCCGACGCCGCCGATCTTGGTGGCCGTGCCGTTGAAGTACTTCTCGACGAAGGCCTCGTCGAGACCGACGGCCTCGAAGACCTGGGCGCCGCGGTAGGAGGCGACGGTCGAGATGCCCATCTTGGACATGACCTTCAGGACGCCCTTGCCGAGGGCGTAGATCAGGTTGCGGATGGCCTTCTCGGGCTCGATGTCCGAGAGGAAGGTGCCGGCGCGGACCAGGTCCTCGACCGACTCCATCGCCAGGTACGGGTTGACGGCCGCGGCGCCGAAGCCGATGAGCAGGGCGACGTGGTGGACCTCGCGGACGTCACCGGCCTCGACGAGCAGGCCCACGTGGGTGCGCTGCTTGGTGCGGATGAGGTGGTGGTGAACGGCCGCGGTGAGCAGCAGCGACGGGATCGGCGCGTGCTCGGCGTCGGAGTGACGGTCCGACAGGACGATCAGGCGGGCGCCGTTCTCGATGGCCGCGTCGGCCTCGGCGCAGATCTCGTCGATGCGCGCGGCGAGGGCGTCACCGCCGCCGGAGACCCGGTACAGGCCGGACAGGGTCGCGGCCTTGAAGCCGGGCATGTCGCCGTCGGCGTTGATGTGGATGAGCTTGGCCAGCTCGTCGTTGTCGATGACCGGGAAGGGCAGGGTGACGCTACGGCACGAAGCGGCCGTCGGCTCCAGGAGGTTGCTCGCGGGACCGAGCGACGAGCGCAGGCTGGTGACCAGTTCTTCCCGGATCGCGTCCAGCGGCGGGTTGGTGACCTGCGCGAACAGCTGGGTGAAGTAGTCGAAGAGCAGCCGCGGGCGGCTGGACAGCGCGGCGATCGGCGAGTCCGTACCCATCGAACCGATGGGCTCGGCACCGGCCTTGGCCATCGGCGCCAGGATGACGCGCAGCTCCTCCTCGGTGTAGCCGAAGGTCTGCTGGCGGCGGGTGACCGAGGCGTGGGTGTGCACGATGTGCTCGCGCTCGGGCAGGTCGGAGAGCTCGATCTCCCCGGCCTCCAGCCACTCGGCGTAGGGGTGCTCGGCGGCGAGCTGGGCCTTGATCTCGTCGTCCTCGATGATCCGGTGCTCGACCGTGTCGACGAGGAACATCCGGCCCGGCTGCAGGCGGCCCTTGCGGACGACCTTGGCGGGGTCGATGTCGAGGACGCCGACCTCGGAGCCGAGGACGACGAGGCCGTCGTCGGTGACCCAGTAGCGGCCGGGGCGAAGGCCGTTGCGGTCGAGGACCGCGCCGACCTGCTTGCCGTCGGTGAAGGTGACGCAGGCCGGGCCGTCCCAGGGCTCCATCATCGTGGAGTGGAAGTTGTAGAAGGCGCGGCGGGCCGGGTCCATGGAGTCGTGGTTCTCCCACGCCTCCGGGATCATCATCAGCACGGAGTGCGGCAGCGAACGCCCGCCCAGGTGCAGGAGTTCGAGCACCTCGTCGAAGGACGCCGAGTCGGAGGCGTCCGGCGTACAGATGGGGAAGACCCGCTCCAGGCCCTTGTCTCCGAAGAGGTCGGACACCAGCTGCGACTCGCGCGCGGCCATCCAGTTGCGGTTGCCCTTGACGGTGTTGATCTCACCGTTGTGCGCGACGAAGCGGTACGGGTGCGCGAGCGGCCACGACGGGAAGGTGTTCGTGGAGAAGCGCGAGTGGACCAGGGCGACGGCCGAGGCGAAGCGGCGGTCGGAGAGGTCCGGGAAGAAGGGCTCCAGCTGGCCGGTGGTCAGCATGCCCTTGTAGACGATGGTGCGCGCGGAGAGCGACGGGAAGTAGACACCGACCTCGCGCTCGGCGCGCTTGCGCAGCGCGAAGGCCTTGCGGTCGAGCTCGATGTCCTTGCTGACGCCGTCCGTGACGAAGATCTGCCGGAAGGCGGGCATCGTCGAACGCGCGGTGGCACCGAGCAGTTCGGGGGCGACCGGAACCTCGCGCCAGCCGAGAACCGTCAGGCCCTCGTCGTCGGCGATCGTCTCGATCTGCGAGATGGCGTCGCCTGCGCCGTCCTCCGGCAGGAAGGCGATACCGACCGCGTAACCGCCCGCCTCGGGCAGCTCGAATCCGGCCACCTCGCGGAAGAACGCGTCGGGAACCTGGGAGAGGATGCCGGCGCCGTCGCCGGAATCGGGCTCGGAGCCGGTGGCGCCGCGGTGCTCGAGGTTGCGCAGCACCGTCAGGGCCTGTTCAACCAGGGTGTGGGACGCCTCGCCGGTGAGGGTGGCGACGAAACCGACGCCGCACGCGTCGCGTTCGTTGCGGGGGTCGTACATACCCTGCGCAGCAGGGCGAGCATCCATGAAGGACCAGTTCTGGCCATTCGCGGAATGCTGGGACGGCTGGCGCGGCGTACGCATGGCTCTCCCGTCGTCGTCTCTTGTGGCATATGCAGATTGCCGAGGGACGACGTTGGCCCTCTGCTGAGTGCAAAATTTCGTGCAGGTTACATGATGGAGCGGTTCTCGGGAACCGGGATATTCCGTTCCAACATGCGGACACCGCGCGGCTGCAGCGCGGGTGCCGCGCCTGCGGTGGAAGCTATGGGGACCGAGCGGGACAGATCGATGTCCGTCGGTCCGAAAGACGGGGAGGGCTACGTCGCCCTTCCCGAGGGTGCGTGGCAGGCACCATTGCCCACAGCGCTTACGGCTCATGCCCCGTGGTCATGCATCCGAAACCAGCGAGTAACGGCTACTTATGCGGCCCAACGCATAACTTGTAGCCGACTCATCCTACGGCCGTTCCGAACAAACTGCCCAGGGCGTACGTCACACCGGCCGCCGCACCCCCCAGCGCGAGCTGCCGCAGTCCGCTGAACCACCAGGTCCGCGCGGTCACTCTGGCCACCACCGCACCGCACGCGAACAGCCCGATCAGCGCGAGCAGCAGGGCCGGCCACAGCACGGTCGCACCGAGCAGATACGGCAGTACGGGAAGCAGTGCGCCGAGCGCGAAGGACCCGAAGGACGACACGGCGGCGACCAGCGGCGAGGGCAGGTCACCCGGGTCGATGCCGAGCTCCTCACGGGCGTGTATCTCCAGCGCCTGCTCGGGATCGCGCGACAGCTGCCGGGCGACCTCCCGGGCGAGCCCCGCATCGACCCCGCGGGCTTCGTACAGCGCGGCCAGCTCGGCCTCCTCGTCCAGCGGATGCCTGCGCAGCTCCCTCCGCTCCACGTCCAGCTCGGCCTCGACGAGCTCGCGCTGCGAGGCGACGGAGGTGTACTCCCCGGCGGCCATGGAGAAGGCGCCCGCGGCAAGCCCGGCGAGCCCGGTCAGCACGATGGTGTGCTGACCGACGGCCCCACCGGCGACGCCGGTCATCAGCGCCAGGTTGGACACGAGCCCGTCCATGGCACCGAACACGGCAGGCCGCAGCCACCCACCGTTGACGTCCCGGTGGGTGTGGTTGTCACGGTGCGCCTCGTGCAGCGCGGCCTCGGTCTCGATGATCGCCATGTTTCGGGCCCCCAGGAAAGCTAAGCCAAAGCTAACTTTGGACAATTTCTAATTCTTAACAACGCCGAAGATACGCCGCCGCATTCCCGCCCGCCAGCAAGGAAAGGCTGGGCTAACCTGCGGTTTTACCGCCAACCGCTCATCCGAACCGATGGCCGCACACATGTCGACCGGGTGACATGGGGTCCTCCGAGGCTGAGGTCAACCGCCGATGGTGGGAAACATCCGGGAACGTCTCCGGAGAGGCCGCCCATGTCATCGATCACCTGCATCCCCACGGTCCCGTCGTCCGGGAACACCGCCGAACTCCGCGAACGGGCCCGCGGCGCGCTGCTGGGCCTGGCGGTGGGCGACGCCCTCGGGGCACCCGCCGAAAACATGAAACCGTCGGAGATCCGCTCCCGCTGGGGCCGCATCACGGGCTACGTGACGGACACACCCGCCGGCACGGACGACACGGAGTACGCGATCTTCTCGGGCCTGCTCCTCGCCCGCCACGGCTCGGCGCTCACCCCCGCGCATGTGGAGGCGGCCTGGCACGAGTGGATCGCGGACCGCGACGAGGGTCCCTTCCGGGGCGCGGGCTTCAGCGAACGCGGCACGCTGGAGAACCTCCGCCGGGGCCTCGCGGCCCCCATCTCGGCCCAGCACCGCCACGCCTGGAGCGACGGGCTCGCGATGCGGGCGGCCCCCTTCGGCGTCTTCGCGGCGGGCCGCCCCGCCGAAGCGGCCCGCCTGGCGGCGATCGACGGCTCGGTGAGCCACGAGGGCGAGGGCATCTACGGCGGCCAGGCGGTGGCGGCGGGCGTGGCGGCGGCGATGGCGGGCGCCCCGACCGTCGCGGTGGTCGCCTCCGCCCTGGCGGTCATCCCGGACGACTCCTGGACGGCCCGCTCCCTGCGCCGCGCGGTGGCGGTGGCCCACCGGGGCGAGCGAGCGGTCCGCTCAGCGGTGGTGATCGGCGGCTACCCCTGGACGGACCTGGCCCCCGAGGCAGTGGCCCTGGCCTTCGGCGCGTACGCGGCAGCGGACGGCGACTTCCGGGAAGCGGTCCTGACGGCGGTCAACATGGGCCGAGACGCGGACACGACGGCGGCGGTGGCGGGAGCACTGTCCGGCGCGACACAGGGCGCGTCCGCGATCCCGAGCGAGTGGGCATCCCCCATCGCCCCGGCCCGGGGAACCTGCCTACCGGCGATGGCGGGCCACCACGTGCTGGAGGTGGCGGACCTGCTGGTACCGGGGCTCACGGAGGCGGAGTCGTGACACCGCCGAGCCCGTGGGACGAAAGAGCGACCACCACGAGGGAGCCGGCCGAGGCGACGCCGTACGCATCCGCGGCCGCCGACGGCGAGGACGCCACACAGGGGCCACCCGCACCCGACCACGAAAGCGTCACGGGTGGTGCGGGTGGGAACGATGCCGCCGACGGCGAAGCCGAGGCGGTCGACGCGGCGCAGCACCCGCAGGGATCTGCCGAGGCCAGTAGAACCGTCGGCCTCCTGCTGGGCCTGGCCGCAGGCGACGCCGCCGGCTGGCCCGCCGCCCGCCACAGAGCATCCCGCATGCCCGACTGGACTCGCCGCCTCACCCGCGAACTGGACACCTTCGCCGAGCACAACGCAACAACCACCCTCCCCGTCCCCATCGCCCTGAACCAACCCCCCGGCCCCCTCCACCTTGGCCCCTCCGACGACGCCGAATGGGCAGCCTTCGCCGCAGAAGCCCTCCTCAGAGCCGGCGACGACACAGCCCTGGGCGACCTCACCAAACCCCGCCGCACAAGAGCCGCGATCGACCTCACCTGGAACGCCCTCGCCGCAGAAGTAGCCGCAGCAGCAGACCGCGCCCCCGAGATCGAATCCGCCGTCCTCCCCCTCCGCGCCCGCATCTCCGTCCGCGCCGGCCTCGGCAACCTCGCCACCGGCCTCCGCCCACCCGCCACCGGCCACGACAACCCCCACTACTTCGACGACGCCGCCTGCATCCGCGCCTGCGTCCTCGCCGTCGCCCACCCCGGCAATCCCCAACTCGCCGCAGACCTCGCCGAGTTCGACGCCCGCTACACCCAGGACGGCGACGGAGTCCACGGCGCGAGAGCCATGGCCGCGGCCGTCTCCCTGGCCCTGACCGGCGCCGACGTACACACCTGCGTAACCACCGCCCTCAGCGAACTCCCGGAATCCACGGAGATCGGCCGCAACACCCGCCACGCCCTTCACCTGGCCCAGGAGGCCGACTCCGCCTTCGCCCTGATCCCCCTCCTCGAACACCAAATCGTCGACCACGTCTACAGCTACGGCATCGCGGCCGCCGAAACAGTCCCGGTCGCCCTGGCCCTGACCACGGCCTCCCGGGGCCGTATCGCCGAAGCCGTACCCGCAGCCGCCTGCCTCTCCCGGGTCGCCGACTCGGCCCCCGCCCTGGCCGGCGCCCTCACCGGCGCAATCGGCGGCGGCGACGCGATCCCCCCGTCCTGGCGGAACGCCTGCCGCACCCTCTCCGGCTGCGCCCTCCCCCGCCTCACCGGCACCGACCTGGTGGAACTCGCCGAACTCCTGGAATCCGCACAACCGGCCCCGCCGGGTGGATGATTCGCAACATGAAGCCCGAACCAACAGAATTCACCACGGAAACCACCACGGAAACCACCGCACAAATCGGCACAGAAATCGGCACAGACATCAGCCTGGAGGACCGCATCACCGGTGCCCTCGTGGGCGCGGCGGTCGGCGACGCCCTCGGCGGCCCGGTCGAGGGCTACTCCCCCACGCAGATCCTCGAACGCCACGGCGGCCGGATCCACGGCATCGTCGGCCCCTGGAACGGCGACGCCTGGCGCACCGCCCGCCCCCTGGCCCCGTACCACAAGGGCGACGGCCACGTCACCGACGACACCTTGATGACCCATGCGCTGGTACGGGTCTACGCGACCGTCCGCGACCACCTGGACGCCTACGCGATCGCCGAACACCTGGTCCCGGACCTGATGACCAACCCCCGCTGGATCCCGGAGCTGGAGGCGGAGGCCCTCCCCCTCCACCGCCTCTTCCTCGCGGAGAAATGGCTGGTCACCTGCCTCCACTACGCGCACGCCGACCCCCGAGAGGCGGGCGTCGGCAACATCGTCAACTGCGGCGCGGCGATGTACATGGCCCCCGTCGGCCTGGTCAACGCGGCCGATCCCAGGGCCGCCTACGCCGAGGCCCTGGACATCGCGGGAGCCCACCAGTCGTCGTACGGCCGTGAGGCGGCGGCCGTGTTCGCGGCGGCGGTGGCAGCGGCGGCCACCCCCGGCGCCACCCCGGACTCGATCATCACGACCGCCCTCTCCCTCGCGAAGGACGGCACCCGCACGGCGATCGAGCAGGTCTGCGAAGTGGCCTCCCGCCACACGGACTTCGAGTCGGCCCTCGAACCGCTCCGCGCGGCGATCTCCCCCTTCGACACGGTCGGCCCGGACTACCGCGCCCCTTCCCTCGGCGCCCGCCGCCCCTCCCGCCTCCACTCGATCGAGGAACTCCCCATCGCCCTGGGCATGTTGCTGCTGACCGGAGGCGACTACCACCAAGCGGTCCTGGGCTCGGTCAACTACGGCCGGGACTGCGACTCGATCGCCACGATGGCAGGCGCCCTCTCCGGCGCCCTGGGCTCCCCGATCCCGGAGACCTGGTCCAAGACGGTCTCCGAGGCCAGCCGCCTGGACCTGTGGGAACCGGCGACGACCCTCACCGCCGTAACCCGCGAAATCTTCGAACAGGACGTGAGCCGCCGCAGAGCCCACGAGTCGGCGTTCACGGAACTCGGAGGCGGCAGATGCTCCGACTGACGTGGGTACAGCCCGAGGACCTGGTCGGCCATGAGCTGCGACAGGCGGCCCTGGACGGCCGTGAACCGACGGCGATCGCCGCGCGCTGGAGAGCAGCGGGAGGCAGGGAGGCCCCCCTACGAGCGGGCTCCTCGACAGAACCATGCTCGCGATACCTGCGCCTGCTGGCCAAGGACCTCCTGGACGAACTGGCGGACCTGCCAAGCAGGTTGGAGGACACCGAACCGACCGACCTGGCGAAGATCAAGACCCTGTGCCCGGACTGGCCGTGCGCGGAAGACCCACCCGCCCCAGCCCCCACCCCCCGCGCCTTCGAAGCCGCCTGGCTGGGCCGAGCCGCAGGTTGCCTCCTGGGCAAACCCGTCGAGAAGCTCCCCCTCCAAGCCATCCGCGCCATCGCCCAGTCCACCGGCAACTGGCCCCTCACCACCTACTTCACAGCCAAGGGAGTCCCCCAAGAACTCCTCTCCGCCCACCCCTGGAACCGCCGCTCCGCCCCCACCTCCCTCGCCGAGAACATCGACGGCATGCCCGAGGACGACGACCTCAACTACCCCCTCGTCAACCTGCTCCTGCTCCAACGACACGGCAGAGACTTCACCCCCACCGACGTGGCAAAGCTCTGGCTGGACGAACTCCCCGCCGGCCGCACCTTCACCGCCGAACGCATCGCCTACCGCAACCTCCTCACCGGCATCGAACCCCCGCACACGGCCCGCCACCGCAACCCCTTCCGCGAATGGATCGGCGCCCTGATCCGCGCCGACATCCACGGCTGGTCCAACCCCGGCAACCCGGCCGCCGCGGCGGAACAGGCCCACAGGGACGCCACCCTCACCCACACCGCGAACGGCGTCTACGCGGCGATGTTCACGGCCGCCACCATCGCGACCGCGACGACCGGCACCCACGACATCCACTCCTGCCTCCGCACCGGCCTCACCGTGGTCCCGCCCCGCTCCCGCCTCGCCAAGGCGATCCACCACGCCGTTCAACTGGCCTACGAACACCGGGACTTCGACACGGTCGTGGACCAACTCCACGCCACCTACGCCGACACCCACCACTGGGTCCACGCCATCCCCAACACGGCCCTGATCGCCGCCGCCCTCACCCACGCGAACGGCGACTTCACCGGCTCCATCTCCCGCGCGGTGGGCGGCGGTTGGGACACCGACTCCAACGGCGCCACGACAGGGAGCATCGCCGCCCTCCTCACCGGCACCCCCACCGTCCTCCCCGACCACTGGACCACCCCCCTCAAGAACCAACTCGCCACCTCCGTAGGCGACTTCGACGGCATCGGCTTCGACACCCTCGCCCACCTCACCCACCGGGAGGCATCCCGCCCATGACCCACATCGTCGTACTGGGCAGCACCAACATGGATCTGGTCGCGTACGTGGAGAAGGCCCCGCAGCGCGGAGAGACGGTGACGGGACGGGAGTTCCGTACGATCCCCGGCGGCAAGGGCGCCAACCAGGCGATCGCCGCGGCCCGCGCCGGCGCCACCGTGTCGATGATCGGCGCCGTCGGCACGGACGCCTACGGCCCACAACTCCGCTCCACACTCGAACACTCCGGCGTCGACACCGACCTGCTGCGCACCATCGAGGGTCCCTCCGGGACCGCCCACATCGTCGTCGACGACGAGGGCGGCAACGCGATCGTGGTGATCCCCGGCGCGAACGGCACGGTCGACCACCTCGCCCCCGGCGACGAGGGCCTGATCGCCTCGGCCGACGCCCTGCTGCTCCAGCTGGAGATCCCGATGCCGGCGGTCGTCGCGGGCGCCCAGGCCGCCCGCGCCCACGGCGTCCGCACGGTCCTCACCCCGGCGCCCGCCCAGCCGCTCCCGCCCGAACTCCTCACCGCCACCGACCTGTTGGTCGCCAACGAGTACGAGGCGATCACCCTCACCGGCCGCACCGACGCGGTCGACGCGGCCACCGCCCTGCTGGAGACCGTCCCGGCCGTGGTCGTCACGCTCGGCGCGGCGGGCAGCCTCTACCTGGCCCGTGGCGCCGAACCCCTCGCCGTCCCGGCCCCGCAGGTCACCGCCGTCGACTCCACGGGCGCGGGCGACACCTTCGTCGGCGCCCTCGCCGTGGCCCTCGGCGCGGAGCGCCCGATCCGCGAGGCCCTGAGCTGGGCCGCCGCCGCGGCCGCCCTCTCCGTCCAGCGCCCCGGCGCCTCCGCGTCGATGCCGTACCGCTCCGAGATCGAGGCGCGGTACACCTCATGACCACAACTCCCCAGTCCCCCGGTACTCCCCCGCTCGCCGGCCTGCGCGTCCTCGACCTCGCCACCCTCTTCGCGGGCCCGCTCGCCGCCACCATGCTCGGCGACTTCGGCGCGGAGGTCGTCAAGATCGAGCACCCCACGAAACCCGACCCGTCCCGCGGCCACGGCCCCTCCAAGGACGGCATCGGCCTGTGGTGGAAGCTCCTCGGCCGCAACAAACGCACGATCACCCTCGACCTGTCCAGACCCGGCGGCCGCGCCACCCTCCTCCGACTGGCCGCCACCGCCGACGTGTTGATCGAGAACTTCCGCCCCGGCACCCTGGAGAAGTGGGACCTCGGCTGGCCCGAGCTGTCCGCCGCCAACCCACGGCTGGTGCTCGCCCGCGTCACCGGCTTCGGCCAGTTCGGCCCCTACTCCCGCCGCCCCGGCTTCGGCACCCTCGCCGAGGCGATGAGCGGCTTCGCCGCGATCACCGGCGAGCCCGACGCCCCGCCGACGCTCCCGCCCTTCGGCCTCGCCGACTCGATCGCCGGCCTGGCCACGGCGTACGCCGTCATGACCGCGCTCGCGGCCCGCGGCCGCACCGGCGAGGGCCAGGTCGTGGACATGGCGATCATCGAGCCGATCCTGACCGTCCTCGGCCCCCAGCCGACCTGGTACGACCAGCTCGGTTACGTCCAGCAGCGCACCGGCAACCGCTCCGCCAACAACGCCCCGCGCGGCACCTACCTCACCGCCGACGGCAAGTGGGTCGCCGTCTCCACCTCGGCCCAGTCGATCGCGGAACGCGTGATGCACCTCGTCGGCCGCCCCGAACTGATCGACGAACCCTGGTTCGCGACCGGCGCCGACCGCGCCGCCCACGCCGACGTCCTCGACGAGGCGGTCGGCGACTGGATCGCGGCCCGCTCCCGCACCGAGGTCCTCGCGGCCTTCGAGAAGGCGGAGGCGGCGGTGGCTCCGATCCAGGACGTACGGGACGTGCTGGCCGACCCGCAGTACCAGGCCCTCGAGACGATCACGACCCTCGACGACCCCGAACTGGGCCCCCTCCGCATGCAGAACGTCCTCTTCCGCCTCTCCGCGACCCCCGGCGCGATCCGCTGGGCGGGCCGCCCGCACGGCGCCGACACGGAGGCGGTGCTGACCGAACTGGGCCTGACCGAGGCCGAGTTGACGACCCTGCGCGAGGAGGGCGCCGTATGACGGGGACCCCCCTCACCTGGCTGTACGCCCCCGGCGACCGCCCGCATGTCGTGGCCAAGGCGCTGGCCGCCGGTGCCGACGTCGTGATCGTGGACCTGGAGGACGCGGTCGCCCCCGAGCGCAAGGACTACGCCCGCGAGGCCACGGCGGACCTCCTCTCAGACCCCCAGCCGCTCCCGGTCCTCGTCCGCGTGAACGCCCTCGACGGCCCCCTGGCCGCGAAGGACCTGCGGTCGATCGCCGCCCTCCCGGGCCTCTCCGGCCTACGCCTCCCGAAGGTGACGTCCCCGGCCCAGATCACCCGCATCGCGGAACGGACGTCCCCCCGCACCCCCGCCCTGTACGCCCTCCTGGAATCCGCCCTCGGCATCGAACACGCCTACGCGATCGCCACGGCCCACCCGTCCCTGCACGGCATCTCACTCGGAGAGACGGACCTCCGTGCCGACCTGGGCGTACGAGAGGACGCGGGCCTGGACTGGTCCCGCTCCCGGGTGATCGTCGCCGCGAGAGCGGCAGCCCTGCCCCCACCACCGCAGTCGGTCCACCCGGACATCCGCGACCTCGAAGCCCTGGCCGCCTCCTGCGCCCACGGCCGCACCCTCGGCTTCCTGGGCCGCGCCGCGATCCACCCCCGCCAACTCCCCGTCATCGAACGGGCCTACCTCCCCACGTCCCAGGAAATCGAGGAGGCGGAAACCATCGTGAAGGCGGCAACAACAGAACACGGCGCACAGGCCCTACCGAACGGCACGTTCATCGACGCGGCGGTGGTGACGGCGGCCCAGCGAACCCTGTCCCTCGCCAACCGCCCCTGATCGCGCTCCAGTTGCCCGGCTGCTTCTTTCCGCCGCAACGGCCAGACCCACGACGGCGGGTCCCGGCGGTGCCAAACCCGCCGAAACCCGCCGTCGATTCAACCCGTCAACTCTTCTTGGCCGACTCGGCCTCGTCCTTCGCGTCTTCGCCGTCCGTTTCGGAGGCCTTGGCCTCAGACGCGCCCTCGACCTCGCCGTCCTCGGCCTCGGCCTCATCACTCGGCGCCTCATCAGTGGCCCCCGGCTCAACCACCGCTTCCCGCCCCGGCCGCTTCTTCGCCGACACCACGATGTACGTGACCGCGAGCAGGAACACGATCAACGCGGTCCAGTCGTTCAGCCGCAGCCCCAGGATGTGGTGCGCGTCGTCGACCCGCATGTACTCGATCCACGCCCGCCCCACGCAGTACGCCGCGACATACAGCGCGAACGCCCGCCCGTGCCCCAGCTTGAACCGCCGGTCCGCCCAGATGACGAGCAGCGCGACACCGATGCACCACAGGGACTCGTAGAGGAAGGTCGGGTGGTAGTACCCCGGCACCCGCCCGTCCGCGGACGACGTGATGTGCAGCGCCCAGGGGACGTCGGTCTCCTTGCCGTACAGCTCCTGGTTGAACCAGTTGCCCCACCGCCCGATCGCCTGCGCGAAGGCGATACCGGGTGCGACGGCGTCGGCATACGCGGGCATCGGGATGCCCCGGCGCCGGCAGCCGATCCACGCGCCCAGCGCCCCGAGCGCGATCGCGCCCCAGATGCCGAGGCCGCCCTCCCAGACCTTGAAGGCGTCCACCCAGTCACGGCCCTCGCTGAAGTACAGCTCGTAGTCCGTGATCACGTGGTAGAGCCGGCCGCCGACGAGGCCGAACGGCACCGCCCAGACAGCGATGTCGGCCACCGTGCCGGCCCGCCCGCCGCGGGCGATCCAGCGCCTGTTGCCGAGCCAGACCGCGACGAAGACGCCGATGATGATGCAGAACGCATAGCCGCGCAGCGGAATGGGGCCGAGGTACAGCACCCCGCGCGACGGGCTGGGAATGTAGGCAAGTTCTTCCATGGCAGGGTCGACGCTACCGTGCCGAGCCGGGCCGACGGCAGGCAGCCCGGCTACGGGTCCATAACGGGCGGGTGTGAAACACCCTCGCGCCCCTTACCGCTCGTCACCCCTTGTCGGCCTGCTGCACCAGCTGCTTCAGCTTCGCCGGGGTCATCGTCTGGTCCGCGTAGATGTTCTTGCCGTTGAGGATCACGGTCGGCGTGCCGGTGAAACCGCCCGCCTTGAAGGCGGCGTTCGACTTGTCGACCCAGCTGTCGTGGTTCCCCTTGTTGACACACGTACGGAACGTCGCCGTGTCCAGCCCGTCCACCTTGCCCGCCAGCTCGATCAGCTTGCTGTTGCTGGCGAACGCGTCGTCGGTCTCCTTCGGCTGGTTCTCGTACAGCACGTCGTGGTAGTCGCGGAACTTCCCGGCGTCCTGCGCGCATGCCGCCGCATTGCCCGCGCGCAGCGAGCCGGTGCCGCCGAGATTGCCGTCGATCAGCCTGACCAGGTGGTACTCGACTCTCATCTGGCCGGAGTCGGTCAGCTCGTGGATCGTCGAGCGGTACGTCGTCTCGAAGGCCTGGCAGGCCGGGCAGCGGAAGTCCTCCCAGACGGTGAGCGTCGACTTGGCGCTGTCCTTGCCGACCGGGATCGCCAGGCTGTCCTTGCCCTGCGCTCCGGACGGTGCCACGACCGGGCCCGAGCTCTTGGTGCCCTTGTCCTTGCCGGAGTTGGCGGCGACCACGCCGATCACCGCTGCCAGGCCCAGCACGCAGACGACGCTCGCGCCGACGATCAGCGCCCGCCGCCGCTTCTCCGCGGACTTCTGCTTCTCACGCTCGACCGCCAGCCGCTCGCGGGCGGTGCGCTTTCCTTCACGGTTCTTCTCGCTCACACCCCCAGAACGAACCGGGAAGGCGCACTGCGCCTCCCCGGTCCCAGGTCCACCCGTTCGAGTGACCGAATGTTCCGCGGTGTTCCCTTACAGCTGTTACGCCTGTCCGCGCACGCCCTTCGCCAGCTCGCCCGCGAGTTCGCGGACCGCCTCGACGCCGGCCTTGCCGTCCGGCGCGTCCAGCATCCGCTTGACGAAGGCCGAGCCGACGATCACGCCGTCGGCGAAGCCGGCCACCTCGGCGGCCTGGGCCGCGTTGGAGACGCCGAGCCCGACGCAGACGGGCAGGCCGGTGCCGGTGGCCCGGGTCCGCTCGACCAGGTCCTGGGCCTGCGCGCCCACCGACTCACGGGTACCGGTGACACCCATCAGCGAGGCGGCGTACACGAAGCCGCTGCCCGCCGCGGTGATCTCGGCGAGCCGCGCGTCCTTGCTGCTGGGCGCCACGACGAAGACGGTCGCGAGGCCGTGCTTCTCCGCGTGCTCCCTCCACAGCCCCGCCTCCTGGACGGGCAGGTCGGGCAGGATGCACCCGGCGCCCCCGGCCTCCGCCAGCTCGGCGGTGAAGCGCTCGACGCCGTAGCGGTCGATGGGGTTCCAGTACGTCATGACGAGGATCGGCTTGCCGGTGGCCTCGTGGGCGTCCTTGACCGTGCGCATGACGTGCGCGATCTTGACGCCGCCGCGCAGGGCGATGTCGTCGGCGGTCTGGATGACGGGACCGTCGAGGACCGGGTCGCTGTGCGGCAGCCCCACCTCGACCACGTCGGCGCCGCCGTCGAGGGCGGCCTTGATCGCCTCGATGCCGCCGTCCACGGTCGGGAACCCGGCCGGGAGGTAGGCGATGAGCGCGGACCGCCCCTCGGCCTTTGCGCCGGCGAGGGTGTCGGACAGCAGCTGAATGTTCCCGCTCACTTGGCGTCCCCCTCGATCTCGGCGAGGTCGGCGGCGTCGGCCGCGACCTCGGCGTCGGTGTCGTACAGCCCGAAGTAGCGGGCCGCCGTGTCCATGTCCTTGTCGCCGCGGCCGGACAGGTTGACGACGATCAGGCCGTCCTTGCCCAGCTCCTTGCCGACCTCCAGCGCGCCCGCGAGGGCGTGCGCGCTCTCGATCGCCGGGATGATGCCCTCGGTGCGCGAGAGCAGGCGCAGTGCCTGCATCGCCGCGTCGTCGGTGACCGCGCGGTACTCACCGCGACCGGAGTCCTTGAGGTACGAGTGCTCCGGGCCGATGCCCGGGTAGTCCAGGCCCGCCGAGATCGAGTACGGCTCGGTGATCTGGCCCTCCTCGTCCTGGAGGACGTACGACCGGGAGCCGTGCAGGATGCCGGGCTCGCCGGCCGTGAGCGTGGCCGCGTGCTCGCCGGTCTCGACGCCGTGGCCCGCGGGCTCGCAGCCGATGAGGCGTACGTCCGTGTCCGGGATGAAGGCGTGGAACAGGCCGATGGCGTTGGAGCCGCCGCCGACGCAGGCGATCGCCGCGTCGGGGAGGCGGCCGGCGCGCTCCAGGAGCTGGCGGCGGGCCTCGACGCCGATCACGCGGTGGAAGTCGCGGACCATGGCCGGGAAGGGGTGCGGGCCGGCGACCGTACCGAACAGGTAGTGGGTGTGGTCGACGTTGGCGACCCAGTCGCGGAAGGCCTCGTTGATGGCGTCCTTCAGCGTACGGCTGCCGGACTTCACGGCGATGACCTCGGCGCCGAGCATGCGCATACGGGCGACGTTGAGGGCCTGGCGCTTGGTGTCGATCTCGCCCATGTAGATGGTGCACTCGAGGCCGAAGAGCGCGCAGGCGGTGGCGGTCGCGACGCCGTGCTGGCCGGCGCCGGTCTCGGCGATGACCCTCGTCTTGCCCATGCGCCTGGTGAGCAGGGCCTGGCCGAGGACGTTGTTGATCTTGTGGGAGCCAGTGTGGTTGAGGTCCTCCCGCTTCAGGAAGATCCTCGCGCCGCCGGCGTGCTCCGCGAAGCGGGGCACCTCGGTCAGGGAGCTGGGGCGGCCGGTGTAGTTGACCAGCAGGTCGTCGAGTTCGCGAGCGAACTCGGGGTCGTGCTTGGCCTTGTCGTACTCGACGGCGACCTCGTCGACGGCGGCGACGAGGGCCTCCGGGATGAACTTGCCGCCGAATGCGCCGAAGTAGCCTTCGGCTGAGGGGACTTGACCCTCAGGGTCGGGGATGAAGAACTCGCTGGGCATGGCTGAACCTCACGGTGAGTTTGGAAAATACCTAATCGCCGTGGGGGCGGGGCTTGTCCGACGACGAAAGGTCGTCCGTGGCTTGTCGCGCAGTTCCCCGCGCCCCTATTGGGCGCGCTGCCATCGACGGCCGTTCACCTGCCCGGGTTCGTCTCCGATGACGTAGCGCACGCGGCGTCCATGGACACGCCTCGCCGGGGCTCGGCAGCCCCGGGGGCGGCAGCCGCGCGCCAGGCGGGCGTGCCGGTCCATGGTCGTCGCAGTGAGAGTCATCGGGGGCAGCCTACCGAAAGATCAACCGCGGCCGTGCCGGAGAGCGGGGTGCTCGCCCGCTGCCACCAGGTCCGACACCGCCGACTTCGGGTCCTTGCCCGTGACCAGGGACTCGCCGACCAGGACCGCGTCGGCGCCCGCGTTGGCGTAGGCGATGAGGTCGTGGGGGCCTCGGACGCCGGACTCGGCGATCTTGACCAGGTCGTCGGGGATCTCGGGGGCCACGCGCTCGAAGGTCGAGCGGTCGACCTCCAGGGTCTTGAGGTTGCGGGCGTTGACGCCGATGACCTTCGCGCCGGCGTCCACCGCGCGCTCGACCTCGTCCTCGTCGTGCACCTCGACGATCGGGGTGAGGCCGATGGAGACGGCGCGCTCGATGAGGGACTCCAGGGCGGGCTGTTCGAGGGCCGCGACGATCAGCAGGGCGAGGTCGGCGCCGTACGCGCGAGCCTCCCAGAGCTGGTACGACGTGACGATGAAGTCCTTGCGCAGCACCGGGATGTCCACCCGGGCGCGAACGGCCTCCAGGTCGGCCAGCGAGCCGCCGAAGCGGCGCTGCTCGGTGAGGACGGAGATGACGGCCGCACCGCCCGCCTCGTAGTCCGCGGCGAGTCCGGCCGGGTCGGCGATCGCGGCCAGCGCGCCCTTGGAGGGGCTGGAGCGCTTGACCTCGCAGATGACCTTCACGCCTTCGCCGCGCAGGGCGGCCAGTCCGTCCTTGGCCGCGGGAGCCTTCGCCGCGCGCTCCTTGAGCTCGTCGAGGCTGACGCGCGCCTGCCGCTCCGCGAGGTCGGCACGGACTCCGTCGATGATCTCGTCGAGCACACTCACGCGAGCGGCCCCCTTCCAGACGGTTGACTGTTGAAGCTTTTTGACCGTCGGGAGAAAACCGATGGTCACTGCGATGGTATCCGGAGGAGGGCGTAGCCCTCGCATCCGGTTGACGCCGGTCCCACTACCTGGACATTCGGGATTTGATCAAGGATGCAGCCAGCCACCGAAGGGCAGGTTCCGGACAACCGTGAAGACCAGCAGCAATGTGCCCAGGGCCCACAGCTGCGCCGACCCGAGCCGGAACCCGAAGGACCGCCCGCGGGCCGTACGGACCACCCATACGGTCCACAGCACGGCGAAGACCGGATAGCCGACGGCGGCCAGGGCGTTGTCGTGCAACGCCCCCAGGAAGTCGCCGTGGATGAAGGCGTGCGCGCTGCGCAGGCCGCCGCAGCCGGGGCAGTAGAGGCCGGTGAAGCGGTAGAGGGGGCAGACCGGGTAGTGGCCGGGCTGGTTGGGGTCCACCGTGCCGACGTAGGCGAAGGCCCCGGCGACGGCCGTGAGGATCCCGGCGGGCACGGCGAGCCGGGCGGCCACGGTTCCGGTGGCGGAGGGCGTCACGGACTGGCTCTCGGCGTTCACGTCTCGCATTGTGCCCCCGTACGGCCGCCACGCGCGCGTGAGGGGCGACCCGGCTCCGGATCGCCCCTCAGAAGTCGTACGAGAGTCAGCTCTTCGCGCTCACGGCCGCGCGGCTCTCGGCCAGCGCGTCCT
Organism: Streptomyces sp. NPDC047081; assembly: GCF_040643775.1. Classification (NCBI taxonomy): domain Bacteria; kingdom Bacillati; phylum Actinomycetota; class Actinomycetes; order Kitasatosporales; family Streptomycetaceae; genus Streptomyces; species Streptomyces sp. NPDC047081. The sequence goes on from NZ_JBEYUY010000008.1 coordinate 331,591, forward strand.
GGAAGTCCTTGTGCGCGTCCTTCGGCTGGCCGAGGCCCATCGCGCTCATGACCCAGCCGACGACACCGCCGATGGCCACGACCACCATGCCCGCCCAGAAGCCCACGGGCTGGGCCATCACCATGAAGGCACCCGAAACGCAGAAACCGATGAAGGCGATAGTGACACCGGTCCAGGCGGCCGGGGTGTGACCGTGGCTGCTGCCCGCCATGACTTGCTCCTCGCTGATGTTTACGTGTCTGAGCCGTACGCTCCCGCACATTGTCCCGCACGAGCACACGTGGACTGCGAGCGGGTACACCCTCGCGAGTCGGCTGTATCAAACCGCACCCGGCAGCCCACTAGGCGCTCGTCGGGTCCTCTCCCCGGTCAATGGCCTTCCAGAGCTCCTCGGGCCGGTCAGGATCGACAACGACCCGCCGCCGCGGCCGCACAGAACCGTCCCTCTCATAACGCCCGGACATCGCCGGCCAGGACCGCCCGTACCGCAGCGCCAACAACCCGGCGAGCAGCAGCAGCCCACCACCGACAGCCGCCACGTACGGCCAAGCGGTATGGCTCAGCGCGGTCACCGTCGCCCCCGTGTCCCCCGCCGCCTGCGCGGCCTTCTCGTCCAGCGCGGAACTGTCGGAGACGCCCAGCAGCGCCGCCGCGACCGTGCCGGCCCCGGACAGCGCGAGCAGGCCGGCGACCAGCAGGCGACCCGCCTTGCGGACGGCGAAGACGGCGACGAGCGCGGCGAGGCCCACTATCGCGAGGGCCGCGGGGACGCCCGTGACGTCGCTGCCCTTGGCGGTCAGCGAGAAGGGCGCCCCGGCCACTGTCGCCGTGCCCTCCGCCCATCGCTGTCGGGTGGCCAGCAGCGCCACGGCCGCGCCGAGCGCACCGGCCAGCAGAGCCACGGCAAGACTGAGGCGGCCGGCCCGGGCGGGTCCGGCGGCTTCGGAACGGGGGTGAGGAACAGCAGTCACGTACTCCACTATCGCCCGAACCCCGGGCGAACCGTCACCCGGGGTTCACGTGACTCTCGCCCTACTTGCCCAACCGGTTGGCCGTGTGGACCGCGCGGAGCACCGCCGCGGCCTTGTTCCGGCACTCCTGGTCCTCGGCGACGGGGTCGGAGTCGGCGACGATTCCGGCGCCCGCCTGGACGTACGCCGTGCCGTCCCGCAGCAGGGCCGTACGGATGGCGATGGCCGTGTCGGAGTCGCCCGCGAAGTCGAGGTAGCCGACGCAGCCGCCGTACAACCCCCTTCTGGACGGCTCCAGTTCGTCGATGATCTGCATCGCCCGGGGCTTGGGGGCGCCGGAGAGGGTGCCGGCCGGGAAGCAGGCCGTGAGGACGTCGAACGCCGTGCGGCCCTCGGCGACCTTGCCGGTGACCGTGGAGACGATGTGCATCACGTGCGAGTACCGCTCGACGGACATGAAGTCGACGACCTCGACCGAGCCGGGCTCGCAGACCCGCCCGAGGTCGTTGCGTCCGAGGTCGACCAGCATCAGGTGCTCGGCGCGCTCCTTGGGGTCGGCGAGCAGTTCCTCGGCGAGGGCCTGGTCCTCCTGCGGGGTCGCGCCGCGCCAGCGGGTGCCGGCGATGGGGTGGACCATGGCCTGGCCGTCCTCGACCTTGACGAGGGCCTCGGGGGAGGAGCCGACGACGTCGAAGCCGTCGAAGCGGAACAGGTACATGTACGGGGAGGGGTTGGTGGCCCGCAGCACCCGGTACACGTCCAACGCGCTTGCCGTGCATGGCGTTTCGAAGCGCTGGGAGGGGACGACCTGGAAGGCCTCACCGGCCCGGATGCGCTCCTTGATGTCCTCGACGGCCGCCTGGAAGTCGGGGCCGCCCCACAGCGCCGTGTACTCGGGCAGTTCGGAGGGCGGGAGGACGGCGGGCGGCTGGGCGACCGCGCGCGAGAGGTCGGCCTCCATCGCGTCCAGGCGCGCCATGGCGTCCGCGTAGGCCTCGTCGACGCCCGTGTCGAGGTCGTTGTGGTTGATCGCGTTGGCGATCAGCAGGACCGAGCCCTCCCAGTGGTCCATGACGGCGAGGTCGCTGGTGAGCAGCATGGTCAGCTCGGGGAGCTTGAGGTCGTCCCGCTCGCCGGGGCCGATCTTCTCCAGGCGGCGCACGATGTCGTAGCCGAGATAGCCGACCATGCCGCCGGTGAAGGGCGGCAGGCCCCCCTGGTGCGGGGTGTGCAGGGCCTCGATGGTGGCGCGCAGGGCGGCGAGCGGGTCGCCGTCGACCGGGACGCCGACGGGCGGGGCGCCGAGCCAGTGGGCCCGGCCGTCGCGGGCGGTGAGGGTGGCGGCGCTGCGGACGCCCACGAAGGAGTAGCGAGACCATTGAAACGCTGTGCGGCCGTTCTCCGCGGACTCCAGCAGGAAGGTGCCGGGGCGCTCGGCGGCGAGCTTGCGGTAGAGCGCGACGGGGGTGTCGCCGTCGGCGAGGAGCTTGCGCGTGACCGGGATGACACGCCGGTCGGTGGCGAGCTTGCGGAAGGTCTCGAGGTCCATGGCGGCAGACCTTACTGATCCGATGCGGCGGCACCGGAATCGGCGCCGTCCTTGAGAAGTACGTCTTCGTCGAAGCAGGTGCGCGCGCCGGTGTGGCAGGCGGCGCCGACCTGGTCGACCTTGACCAGCACGGTGTCGGCGTCGCAGTCGAGCGCGACCGACCTGACCCACTGGAAGTGGCCGGAGGTGTCGCCCTTGACCCAGTACTCCTGGCGGCTGCGCGACCAGTAGGTGCAGCGGCCGGTCGTCAGTGTCCGGTGCAGTGCCTCGTCGTCCATCCAGCCGAGCATGAGCACCTCACCGGTGTCGTACTGCTGGGCGATCGCGGGGACGAGCCCGTCGGCGCTGCGCTTGAGGCGCGCGGCGATCTCGGGATCGAGGCTGCTGGGCCGGGGCGTACCGGTCGTACTGGTCATGGGTGCCATTGTGCCGCGCGCCACTGACAGTGACGGCGCCCTGTCCAGTGGGCGGACCCGGGAGGAGTCCGGCGGGCCCGCCCGGGGGTGTCCACTGGGCGTGCCCGGAGGGTGGTCGTAGGCTGACTTCATGTCGACTTTCGCCAAGCGTGAACGACTTCTGCTGGCCGATCTGTTGGAGGCCGAGGGCCCGGACGCCCCGACCCTCTGCGAGGGCTGGCGCACCCGTGACCTCGCCGCGCACGTCGTGGTGCGCGAGCGCCGCCCCGATGCCGCCGGCGGCATCCTGATCAAGCAGCTCGCGCCACGCCTGGAGCGGGTGATGGCGGAGTTCGCCGCGAAGCCGTACGAGGAGCTGATCCAGCTCATCCGTACCGGGCCGCCGCGGTTCTCGCCGTTCCAGCTGAAGCAGGTCGACGAGAAGTCCAACACGGTCGAGTTCTACGTCCACACCGAGGACGTCCGCCGGGCCCAGCCGGACTGGACGCCGCGCGAGCTCGACCAGGTCTTCCAGGACGCCCTCTGGTCCCGCCTGGAGCGCAGCGCCCGCCTGGTGGGCCGCAGCGCCCCGACCGGCCTGGTCCTGCGCCGCCCCGACGGCCAGACGGCGGTCGCGCACCGCGGCACACCGGTCGTGACGGTGACCGGCGAACCGTCCGAGCTGCTGCTCTTCTCGTACGGCCGCCAGAACTCCGCGAAGGTGGAACTGGACGGCGACAAGGACGCGGTCGCGAAGCTCCACGAGGCGAAGCAGCTGGGTATCTAGGCCCCGCGGGGACGTCAGCGGGGCAGTTCCGCGCGGCGCAGGTCCCGTACACACAGCGCGACCACGCCGCCGAGCCCGCACACCACGGCGCTGACGACGAAGACGGGACCGGTGCCCCAGGCCCCGATCGCGGCCGCCGACACCGGCATGCTCAGCGGGGCGATACCGAGGCTGACCAGGCTGGCGACGGCGGTGACCCGCCCCAGGTACGCCGGGTCGGCCTGCGTCTGCAGCAGGGCGCCGCACATCGCGCCGCTGAGCCCGGCGAGCAGGCCGACGAGCAGTGCCGTGCCGACGGCGGCGACGAGCGTCGGCACGAAGGCCAGGGCGCCGATGGCGACGGACCCCGCCAGGATCGTGTACGCCGCCACCAGTCCCGCGCGCGGCAGCCGCCCCCGCACGGTCAGCAACAGCGAGGCGACACCGGCCCCGACCCCGAACCCGGCCAGCACGGCCCCCATCCCCGAGGCACCCCAGCCCCGCTGGTCGGCCAGCAGCGTCAGCCCGACATTGAGCGGCCCGACGAACCCCAGGTCCCCCAGGGCGATGGCGAACATCAGGGGCGCGAGCACAGGGTGACGGCGGATGTAGCGCAGTCCGGTGACGAGATCGCCCCAGACGGACTCACCAGCCGCGATCGCGTCATCCCCCGGCAGCTCCCGCACCCGCACGCTCACCAGCAGCGGCACCGACAGCGCGATCAGCAGCCCGGCCAGCCCGAAGGCCGCCGCCGCGCCGCCCAGGGCCACGCCGAGGCCGCCCAGTGGGGCCCCCACGACGCTTGCGAAGCGGATGGCGAGGCCCCGCATGCCCTGTACGCGCGCGAGCTGGTCGCGGGTCGTCACGCGCGCGGGGAGGGCGCCGACCGCCGGCATGAACACGGCGTCGACGGTGCCGAAGACCAACGCGAGCAGCGCCAGCGCCCACAGGCCCGGGTCGGCCAGGAACAGCAGCGCCGCCACCGCGAACACGGCCGCGCACCGCACGATGTCGCTGCCGATGACGACCCGCCGCGGCCCGAGCCGGTCGGCGACGACTCCCCCGCCCAGCATCAGCAGCGCCCGCGGCACCGCGCTGACCGACATGACCAGCCCGGCCTGCGAGGGCGTACCCGCCTGTACGGCGGCCCAGGACAGGGCGATGTAGTACACGCTGTCGCCGACCATGGAGGAGGTGTAGGCCCCGAGCCAGCGCAGCACGTTGCCGTCGCGGTGGGCGGGGACTCCGGCTTGCTGGGCGGGCGGGGCGGATATCGCGGGCGTGACGGTCACGGCGGCCTCTCTCAGACTCGGAACGGGAATCCGTACAGGTGCAGTGCCACGTGCTCACGGCCCTCGGTCTCGCCGGCCGCCTCACGCGCGCGTGTCCGCTCGTCGTACTTCTTGAGCACATCGAGCAGTTCCTTCTTGAGCTCGGCCAGTTCGCCCGCCGTCAGCCGCAGGAGCGACTCCGAGTCGTGCGCGGCCTCGTTCCACTCCGCGCCCCAGTGGGCGCGCTCGTCGAGGTAGCGGCGGTACATCTCGGAGCGCTGCTCCTGGAAGAGCCGCGAGGCCGCGAGGTGGGCCGCGACCTTCTCCGGCGCGTCCTGGAAGTCCTCGTCCCGGACGCTGACGCCCTCCGAGGCCGGCTGCCACCAGCGCTCCCGCGCATCGGCGCTGCGCGGCTCGGCCTCCTCGACGAGTCCGTGGTCGGCGAGCTTGCGCAGGTGGTAGCTGACCAGCGAGACGGCCTCGTCGACCTGCTCGGCAAGCTGCGAGGCCGTCGCGGCCTCGGCCACGAACAGCAGCCGGTAGAGCTTCATGCGCAGTGGATGCGCGAGCGCCTTGAGCGTGCCCACATCGGTGATGCGGCGGTTCTCCTTGCTTGCCATGCCCTCACCGTAGATGCGAAAGAAAAATTGCACAACGGATTTTGCGCAACTTCTCTTTCGCATCTGCCCATGAGTAAGCCCCGGCCACCAGGCGACCGGGGCTTACACCGCCACCAAACGCGTCACCGCACCGGATGCCCCGCGTCCCTCAGCGCCCGCTTCACTTCCCCGATCCGCAGGTCGCCGAAGTGGAACACCGACGCCGCCAGCACCGCGTCCGCGCCCGCCCCGATCGCCGGCGGGAAGTGGGCCAGCTCGCCCGCCCCGCCCGACGCGATCACGGGGACCGTCACGTGCTTGCGGACCGCCGCGATCATCTCCAGGTCGTAGCCGTCCTTCGTGCCGTCCGCGTCCATGGAGTTGAGCAGGATCTCGCCCGCCCCCAGCTCCGCGGCCCGGTGCGCCCACTCGACCGCGTCGATGCCGGTGCCCTGGCGGCCGCCGTGCGTCGTCACCTCGAAGGACCCCGACTCGGTGCGCCGCGCGTCCACGGACAGCACCAGCACCTGCCGGCCGAAGCGTTCCGCGATCTCACGGATCAGGTCGGGGCGCGCGATCGCCGCCGTGTTCACGCCCACCTTGTCCGCGCCGGCCCGCAGCAGCTTGTCCACGTCCTCGGCCGTGCGCACACCGCCGCCGACCGTCAACGGGATGAACACCTGCTCGGCCGTGCGGCGCACCACGTCGTACGTCGTCTCGCGGTTGCCCGAGGACGCGGTGATGTCCAGGAACGTCAGCTCGTCGGCGCCCTCGGCGTCGTACACCTTGGCCATCTCGACGGGGTCGCCCGCGTCGCGCAGGTTCTGGAAGTTGACGCCCTTGACGACCCGGCCGTTGTCCACGTCCAGGCAGGGGATGACTCGTACGGCCAGGGTCATGCGGACACTCCGTGCTCTCCGCCGGGGCGGTACGCCTCCACCTCGACCTCGACGACCAGGCTGGGGTCCACGAAACCGGAGACGATGATCATCGATGCGGCGGGCCGGACGGTGTCGAACAGCTCCTTGTGGGCACGCCCGACCTCCTCGACGTCCCGGGCATGCGTGATGTACATGCGCGTGCGTACGACGTCGTCGCGGCCGAGCCCCACCTGCGCGAGGGCCGCCAGCGCGACGTTGAAGGCGTTGACCGCCTGCTCGTACGGGCCGCCCCCGGCGATCTCGCCGTCCACTATGGAGGTGCAGCCGGAGACCAGGACCAGGCCGTTCGGCAGCTCCACCGCGCGGGAGTAGCCGAACGCGTCCTCCCAGGGCGCGCCGCTCGCCACCCGTCGTACGTCGCTCACTTGGCTACCGCCTCCAGGGCCTCTTCCAGGGTGAACGCCTTCGCGTACAGGGCCTTCCCGACAATGGAGCCCTCGACACCGAGGGGTACCAGCTCGGCGATGGCACGCAGGTCGTCGAGCGACGACACGCCGCCGGAGGCCACGACCGGGCGGTCGGTGGCCGCGCAGACGTTCTTCAGCAGCTCCAGGTTCGGGCCCTGGAGCGTGCCGTCCTTGGCGATGTCGGTGACGACGTACCGGGCGCAGCCCTCCTTGTTGAGGCGCTCCAGCGTCTCGTAGAGGTCGCCGCCGTCGCGGGTCCAGCCGCGGCCGCGCAGCGTGGTGCCGCGTACGTCCAGGCCCACCGCGATCTTGTCGCCGTGCTCGGCGATGACCTTGGCGACCCACTCCGGGGTCTCCAGGGCGGCCGTGCCGAGGTTCACCCGGGTGCAGCCGGTGGCCAGGGCGGCGGCGAGCGTGTCGTCGTCGCGGATGCCGCCGGACAGCTCCACCTTGATGTCCATCGCGTTGGTGACCTCGGCGATCAGCGCCCGGTTGTCGCCGGTGCCGAACGCGGCGTCCAGGTCGACCAGGTGCAGCCACTCGGCGCCGGCGCGCTGCCAGGCGAGGGCGGCCTCCAGCGGGGAGCCGTAGGAGGTCTCGGTCCCGGACTCGCCGTGCACGAGGCGGACGGCCTGGCCGTCACGGACGTCGACGGCGGGGAGGAGTTCGAGCTTGGCCATGGTCTACAGGGTTCCGATCCAGTTGGTGAGCAGCTGCGCTCCGGCGTCGCCGGACTTCTCGGGGTGGAACTGGGTGGCCCACAGGGCGCCGTTCTCCACGGCGGCCACGAACGGCTTGCCGTGCGTCGACCAGGTCACCCTGGGCGCGCGCATGGCCGGGTTGTGGATCTCCAGCGACCAGTCGTGCACGGCGTAGGAGTGCACGAAGTAGAAGCGCGCGTCCGCGTCCAGGCCGGCGAACAGCTCGGAGTCGGCCGGCGCCTCGACGGTGTTCCAGCCCATGTGGGGCACGATCTCGGCCTGCAGCGGTTCGACCGAGCCGGGCCACTCGTCGAGGCCCTCGGTCTCCACTCCGTGCTCGATGCCGCGCGCGAAGAGGATCTGCATGCCGACGCAGATGCCCATGACGGGACGCCCGCCGGACAGCCGCCGGTCGACGATCCAGTCGCCGCGCGCCTCCTTGAGCCCCTGCATACAGGCGGCGAACGCGCCGACGCCCGGCACCAGCAGGCCGTCGGCGTTCATCGCCTTGTCGAAGTCGCGCGTTATCTCGACGTCCGCGCCGGTGCGGGCGAGGGCGCGCTCGGCGGACCGCACGTTCCCGAAGCCGTAGTCGAAGACGACGACCTTCTTGGGTGCGCTCAACTCCACACCTCCAGCCTGAGGACACCGGCGACCAGGCAGAACGCGGCGCTGATGGAGAGCAGCACGATCAGGCCCTTCGGCATCCCCTGCTTGACGAAGGAGATGATGCCGCCGACGAGGAAAAGGCCGACGACGATCAGTACGGTGGACAGCCCGTTCATGGCTTACAGCGCACCCTTCGTGGAGGGAAGGATGCCGGCCGCGCGCGGGTCGCGCTCGGACGCGTACCGCAGCGCCCGCGCCAGCGCCTTGAACTGGCACTCCACGATGTGGTGGGCGTTTCGACCGTACGGCACGTGCACGTGCAGCGCGATCTGGGCCTGGGCGACGAAGGACTCCAGGATGTGCCGGGTCATCGTCGTGTCGTACTCGCCGATCATCGGCGCCATGTTCTCGGGCTCGGTGTGCACGAGGTAGGGGCGGCCGGACAGGTCGACGGTCACCTGGGCGAGCGACTCGTCCAGCGGGACCGTGCAGTTCCCGAACCGGTAGATCCCCACCTTGTCGCCGAGCGCCTGCTTGAAGGCGGCGCCGAGCGCGAGGGCGGTGTCCTCGATGGTGTGGTGCGAGTCGATGTGCAGGTCGCCCTCGGTCTTCACGGTCAGGTCGAACAGACCGTGCCGGCCGAGCTGGTCGAGCATGTGGTCGTAGAAGCCGACGCCCGTCGACACATCGACCTTGCCGCTGCCGTCGAGATCGATCTCGACGAGCACCGACGTCTCCTTGGTGACTCGCTCCACGCGTCCTACGCGGCTCATGCGCTCTGCTCCTTCTTCAGTTCACGGACCGCGTCGAGGAACGCGTCGTTCTCCTCCGGGGTTCCGGCGGACACCCGCAGCCACCCCGGAATGCCGTTGTCCCGGACCAGCACACCGCGGTCGAGGATCTTCTGCCAGGCCGCGTGCGAGCCGCCCTCGTCCTCGAACCGGCCGAACTGCACGAAGTTCGCGTCGGACTCCACGACCTCGTACCCGATCGCGCGCAGCTCGCTCACCAGCCGGTCCCGCTCGCTCTTCAGCTGCTCGACGTACTTCAGCAGTGTGTCGGTGTGCTCCAGCGCGGCCAGCGCGGTCGCCTGCGTGACGGCCGACAGGTGGTACGGCAGCCGTACGAGCTGGACGGCGTCGACGACGGCCGGGTGCGCGGCGAGATAGCCGAGGCGCAGGCCGGCGGCCCCGAACGCCTTGGACATGGTCCGGGAGACGACGAGATTCGGCCGGCCTTCGATCAGCGGCAGCAGCGAGTCGCCGTGGCTGAACTCGATGTAGGCCTCGTCCACGACCACCATCGACGGCTTCGCCGCCTGCGCGGCCTCGTACAGCGCGAGGACCGTCTCGCGCGGCACCGCGTTGCCCGTGGGGTTGTTGGGCGTGGTGATGAAGACGACGTCCGGCCGGTGCTCGGCGATCGCCTGCTCCGCGGCGGCGAGGTCGATCGTGAAGTCCTCGTTGCGCGGCCCGGAGATCCAGCCGGTGCCGGTGCCGCGCGAGATGAGCGCGTGCATCGAGTACGACGGCTCGAAGCCGATGGCGGTACGGCCGGGTCCGCCGAAGGTCTGCAGCAGCTGCTGGATGACCTCGTTGGAGCCGTTGGCGGCCCAGACGTTGGCCAGGCCGACCTCGTGGCCGGAGGTGTCGCTGAGGTACTTGGCGAGCTGTGTGCGCAGCTCCACCGCGTCCCGGTCCGGGTAGCGGTTGAGGTCGCGGGCGGCCTCGCGGACCCGCTCGGCGATGCGCTCGACCAGCGGCTCGGGCAGCGGGTAGGGGTTCTCGTTGGTGTTCAGCCGTACGGGGACGTCCAACTGGGGCGCGCCATAAGGGGACTTGCCGCGCAGCTCGTCCCGTACGGGGAGATCGTCGATGCCGGTCACTTGCTCGTCGGTACCTTCCATCCGAACCTCGCCTTGACCGCCGCGCCGTGCGCGGGCAGGTCCTCCGCCTCCGCCAGCGTCACCACATGGTGCGCGACCTCGGCCAGCGCGTCCTTCGTGTAGTCGACGATGTGGATGCCGCGCAGGAAGGACTGGACGGACAGGCCGGACGAGTGGCAGGCGCAACCGCCGGTCGGGAGCACGTGGTTGGAGCCGGCCGCGTAGTCGCCCAGCGAGACCGGCGCCCAGGGACCGATGAAGATCGCGCCGGCATTGCGGACCCGGTCGGCCACGGCAGCGGCGTCCGCCGTCTGGATCTCCAGGTGCTCGGCGCCGTACGCGTCGACGACCCGAAGGCCCTCCTCGACGCCGTCGACGAGGACGATCGCGGACTGGCGGCCCGCGAGCGCGGGGCGGATCCGGTCCTCGATGTGCTTGGTGGCCGCGACCTGCGGCTCCAGCTCCTTCTCGACCGCGTCCGCGAGCGCCACGGAGTCGGTGACCAGGACGGCGGCGGCCAGCGGGTCGTGCTCGGCCTGGCTGATCAGGTCGGAGGCGACGTGCACCGGGTCGGCCGTGTCGTCCGCGAGGATCGCGATCTCGGTCGGACCGGCCTCGGCGTCGATGCCGATCTTGCCGGTGAAGTAGCGCTTGGCGGCGGCGACCCAGATGTTGCCGGGCCCGGTGACCATGTTGGCGGGCGGGCAGGACTCGGTGCCGTGCGCGAACATCGCGACGGCGGTGGCGCCGCCGGCCGCGTACACCTCGTCGACGCCGAGCAGCGCGCACGCGGCGAGGATCGTCGGGTGCGGCAGCCCGCCGGCTGGATCGTTTTCAAAAGCGGGGGCCTGCGCGGGCGAGGCGAGCGCGATGGACTCGACCCCCGCTTCCTGCGCGGGCACGACGTTCATGACCACGGACGACGGGTAGACCGACCGCCCGCCGGGCGCGTACAGCCCCACCCGCTCCACCGGCACCCACTTCTCGGTGACGGAACCGCCGGGCACGACCTGTGTGGTGTGGGTCGTACGGCGCTGCTCGCGGTGGACGAGACGGGCGCGCCGGATGGACTCCTCCAGGGCCGCGCGCACGGCCGGGTCGAGCTCTTCCAGGGCCTTCGCGAGCGCCTCCACGGGCACCCGCACCCGGTCCAGCCGGACCCCGTCGAACTTCTCCGCGAAGTCGATCAGCGCCGCGTCGCCCCGATGATGCACGGCCTCGCAGATCGGACGCACCTTCTCCAGGGCGGCCTGAACGTCGAAGTCGGCTCGGGGCAGCAGGTCGCGCAGGGCGGGCCCTTCGGGGAGGGCGTCGCCGCGCAGATCGATTCGGGAGATCACGCCGTCAATTCTCTCAGACCGGGTTCGACCGTCGTCCGCGCGTATCAATGGCTGATACAGAACGACCTGGAACCCGGAAGATCGCCTTCATGTCTAGCGTTCGGGGCGTCACACAGCGGGCATGACACAGCGGGCATGAACGGGTGTGCGAACACGGGACTGGAGGAGTTGTGACCGAGGGGGCCGGCCTCCGCGCCGGAGACGCCGGGGATCTGCCGGACGATCTGACCGCCGCCGAGGCCGGCATGTGGCAGGCCTTCCGCAACGGCAGCGTGTACGACCTGAGCAGCGGCGACACCACCGTCGACGATCCGCACGGCGGGCATCCCTGGGGCCCCGAGCGGACCGTGCGGGCGCGGATCGTGTGCTGGCTGCTGCTGGACGGCCCGCCCGCGCTGGCCGGCCGGGTCTCCTCGCTGAAGCTCCGCGGGGTGCAGATCAGCGGCACGATGGACCTCGCGGGCGGCATGGTCGTGCCCTACGTCGAGCTGCGCGGCTGCCGCTTCGAGCGCGAGGTGCTGCTGCCGGAGGCCCGGTTCACGACGGTGCGCATGGTCGACTGCTCGGTGCCCCGCCTGGAGGCGGCCCGGGTGCACACCGAGGGCGATCTGCACCTGCCCCGCTGCCGCTTCCACAACGGCGTACGGCTCACCGACGCGCACATCGGCACGGACCTGATGCTCAACCAGGCCACCGTCTACCGCGACCGCAGCGGCCGCTCGATCGCCGCCGACGGCATGAGCGTGGGCCAGGACCTGCAGGCCGAGCTCCTGGAGTCGCACGGGGAGCTCAGCCTGCGCAGCGCGAAGATCGGCGTGTCGCTGAGCCTGCGCGGCGCCCGGCTGGCCAACCCCTACGGCAGGCTCGCGCTGAACGCCCCGCAGCTGACCGTCGGACGCACGCTGTACCTGACCCCGGCGGGCGTCGGCGCCTCGATGCGCAGCGGTGCGACACCCGCGCGCGGGACGCGGATCCAGCGCTTCGAGTGCCAGGGCGGGGTGCGGCTGGACGACGGACGGTTCGAGGACGCGGTCGACCTGGAGCGGGCCCGGTTCGCCTTCACCGACGACCAGGAGCTGTCCCTGCGCCGCGTGCAGACCCCCGAGCTGCGCTTCCTCGGCGAGCGGCCGCAGCGCGGCAAGGTGATCCTGTCCGGCGCCCGCGTCGTCAACCTGGTCGACCGGACGAGCGCCTGGCCGGGACCGGGCAACCTGCACATGGGCGGCTTCCAGTACGAGAACCTCGTACCGCAGGGGCCCTTCCCGCTGGAGGAGCGGCTGGACTGGGTGGCGGCGGCGACCGCCGAGTACAACCCGGAGCCGTACGAGCGGCTGGCCGCCGTGCTGCGGGAGGGCGGCGAGGACGAGGACGCGCGCGAGGTGCTGCTCGCCAAGCAGCGCCGGCGCCGGGAGAGTCTGCCGCTGGCCGCCAAGTCGTGGGGGTACGTGCAGGACTGGACGGTGGCCTACGGGTACCGGCCGGGGCGGGCCGCGGTGTGGATGGCGGTGCTGTGGGCGGCGGGCTCGCTGGCCTTCGCGCACGCGAGCCATCCGGCGGTGCAGCCCGGTCAGCATCCGCAGTGGAACCCGGCGCTGTTCGCCCTTGACCTGCTGCTGCCGGTCATCGACCTGGGCCAGGTCGGGGTCTGGCGGCTGAACGGGGGCTGGCAGTGGCTGGCCGCGGCGCTGATCCTGCTGGGCTGGATCCTGGCGACGACGGTGGCCGCGGGGGCGACCCGGCTGCTGCGCCGTAACTGATCATCACCGAACGTACACACCTCGTCCAGTTGTTGAACATGTGACCTTTGCCCGCCCTTGACCGGCCGCCATACAACTTTCCATGAGTTGTCCCTTCCGACTGGCGCTCGGCTGACCTGCGGTCTTTCAATGGTCGACACCATGGCTCTGCTGCCCCCCTTCAGCCGCGCCGCCCGGACCCCTCGGACCGCGCCGCGCCAGGCCGACGTCCCCGCCGTCGGTCCCTCCGGGCTGCCCGCCGACGACGAGGTGCTGCTCGACGCACCCGACGAGCGGCTCGCCCCCGTACTGGTCGCGGCCGCGCGCGGCGACCACCGGCCCGCGGCGGAACTGCTCGCCGCTACGCGCGCGCATGCCGCCTGGGAGCTGCGGGACCGCTACACGAGACGGCTCACGGCCTTCGCCCGCTCGCGCGCCGAGTGGCTGGAGCTGTGGACGGCGGCGGCGCCCCGCGACCCGGACGTGCGGCTGCTCGGCGCCCAGCTCGCCGTGGACCGGGCCTGGGGCTCCCCGGCCCGCTCCGAGCTGCTGCGCGAGGTGAGCCCGCTCATCACGGCCGCGGCCCGCACCGACGACCGCGACCCGGTGCCGTGGCGGATCGCGCTGGACCACGCGCGCGGGGCCCGTGCCGGCCACAAGTACTTCGGCGAGTTGTGGGAGGCGGCCCTGCGCCGCGCCCCGCACCACTACGGCTGCCATGTCGCCGCCCTGCGCTACCTCGCCGCCTCCTGGCACGGCTCGCACCGCGAGTGCTTCGACTTCGCCGACCTGGCCGCACAGGACGCCCCGCCCGACTCCCTGATCCAGGCGCTGCCCGCGCGGGCGGCCCTGTCCTATCTCACCGACGGCTGCGGGGCGGACGTACCGCTGGAGCGGCTGGACGCGGCGGCCGACCGGGCGATCGCGCTGTCGGCGCGCTTCCCGGCGGCGGACCTGTGGCCGGCGGAGCTGCGCAACAAACTGCTCTACGTCCTCGTACGCCTGGAGCGTTTTCCGGAGGCCCTCGCCCAGCTGCGGCTGATCGGGCCGTACGCCACGTCGTTCCCCTGGGACCATCTGTCGGACGATCCGCTGGCCCTTTTCCTGCGGACGCGGGCCGAGATCCGGGCCCGTGCGGCGGACCCCGCGTACGCGGCCGGGAATCCACGGAGTGAGCGCGGCGGACGCGTCCGCTCCGGCGACCATTAGGCTCTTGCGCCGTGACCACCGTCCGTCTACCGCTCTTCCCCCTGAACTCGGTGCTGTTCCCGGGGCTGGTGCTTCCGCTGAACGTCTTCGAGGAGCGCTACCGCGCCATGATGCGCGAGTTGCTCAAGACCCCCGAGGAGGAACCGCGCCGATTCGCCGTCGTGGCGATCCGCGACGGCCACGAGGTGGCCCCGAGCGCCCCCGGCATGCCCGATCCGACCGCCCTGCCCGACCGGGGCCCCACCGCGGGCTTCGGCACCGACCCCGCGAAGTCCTTCCACGGCGTGGGCTGTGTGGCGGACGCGGCGACGATCCGCGAACGGCCGGACGGCACCTTCGAGGTGCTGGCGACGGGCACGACGCGGGTGCGCGTGCGGTCGGTCGACGCCTCGGGCGCCTTCCTCACGGCCGAGCTGGAGGAGCTCCCGGAGGATCCGGGCGACGAGGCGGGCGCCCTGGCCGAGGGCGTGCTGCGGGCCTTCCGGCAGTACCAGAAGCGGCTGGCGGGCGCGCGGGAACGGTCCCTGTCGACGGGCGCCGACCTCCCCGACGAGCCCTCGGTCGTCTCCTACCTGGTGGCCGCGGCGATGATGCTGGACACCCCCACCAAGCAGCGTCTGCTCCAGGCCCCGGACACCGCGTCCCGGCTGCGCGACGAGCTGAAACTCCTTCGCTCCGAGACGGCCATCATCCGTAACCTGCCGTCACTGCCCGCGTCGGACCTGACGCGTGGCCGGACGAGCCTCAACTGACGGGACCGCGAAGGCCGGTATGGCGAAGAAGCCGAAGAAGAGCCAGCAGCAGGGCGGCACGCCGGCGACGGTGGCGCTGACCTCCGCGGGAGTGGCGTACACCGTCCACTCCTACGACCACGACCCCGCCCACCCGTCCTACGGCGAGGAGGCGGCCGAGGCGATGGGGGTGTCGCCGGAGCGGGTGTTCAAGACGCTGGTGGCCGACGTCGACGGGAGCCTGACCGTGGCCGTCGTCCCGGTGGCCGGCTCCCTGGACCTCAAGGCCCTGGCCACGGCGGTCGGCGGCAAGCGCGCCGCGATGGCGGACCCGGCGCTGGCCGAGCGCACCACGGGCTATGTCCGGGGCGGCATCTCGCCGCTGGGCCAGCGCAAGAAGCTCCCGACGGTGCTCGACGCCTCCGCGTCAGCCCACGCCACGATCTGCGTCTCGGCGGGCCGCCGGGGCCTGGAGGTCGAACTCGCCCCCGAGGACCTCGCGAAGCTCACGGAGGCGGTGCTGGCGCCCATCGGGCGTGCGTGAACCGGCGCCTTCGGCGTGCGTGACCCCTCGACGGCCGATGATCCCTCGGTTAAGTACGAGGGACATGTCGAAGAAAACGCGGAAACGCAAGTGGCGTATCAAGAAGGGCCGTTCCAACCACGGCCACCGTCCGGCGTGACTACTGCAGCGGGGCCCCGTACGGATCCTTGGGCGCGGGACCCTGCTGCTGATACGGCTCCGGATCGCGGGGCCCGAACAGTGCCATCAGGCCGAGGTGCACCAGCAGCGCGGCCATCGGCCACGCCAGCAGCGCGGCCATCGCGCCCAGCTTCAGCGGCGCCGAGAAGGTGACGCCCTTGCCCACCTGCTTGGCGTGCGCGATCACGTCGTGCGTGGGCCCGAGCCACACGCCCAGCCGCCAGGCGAGCAGCGACGCCAGCAGCCCGCCGACACCGAGCGCCACCACCAGCGGCACTCCCCCGCGCCTGCGCACGAGGAACACCACCAGCGCGCTCACCAGGCCGAAGGCCAGCGCCAGCAGCGTGAACGTTCCGTCCACGCCGATCGCCTGCTCGCCCTCGCTGTCCGAGAGATAGACGACCCAGCTCTTGTCGACCACGTCCCCGACCAGCGGCACATGCGGTGCCAGCCACCACCACAGCAGCCCCAGCAGCACGCCGGCGACCGCCACCGCCACGGTGACCACGGCCGCCTCCATCAGTTCCCTCTTCATTCCCGGCCCGTCCTGGCCGTAGCTGCCGTCCCACACGGCGTCGTGGGGCGCGGGGGCCACGTACCCGGCGGCCGGTGGCTGCCACGCGTTGTGCGGGGGCTGTTCATGCGGCGGCGGAGGCGGAGTCAACGGTGCGGTCACCCTGACATCGTGCCAGGCCCGTCTGTGCGGCGCGTCACCGGACGGCCGCCCGACGGTACGCCCAGGTGGCCACGGCCAGCGAGACGACCCCGACCACGCCGCAGACGGCGAGGTCACCGAGCACGAACGCCCAGTCGGGGTGGTCCCCGAAGGTCCGCGCGAAGGCCTCGACGCCGTACGTCGAGGGCAGCAGATCGCGGGCGAACCGGACGGCCTCCGGCATCCGGTCGGCCGGCAGCACGCCGAGGAGCAGCGCCGCGGACATGCCCAACTGGCCGAGCAGCGTGGCCAGTTCGGGTCGCGGGGCGAGCAGTCCGAGCGCCGCGCCGAGCCCGGACAGGGCGGCCCCGGCCAGCGGGATGACGGCCACGAGCACCCACAGGTGCGCGAGCGGCAGCCCGAACAGCACGCACCCGAAGACGGCGGTGACCACGGTCCCGGGCACGGTGAAGGAGGCGTACGCCCCCGCCGCGCCCAGCACCACGGCGGCCGGCGGCACCGGCAGCGTCGCGTAGTGGTCGAGCCCGCCGCTGGCCCGCAGCTGCCCGAAGTACTGGGCGAGCAGGTTCAGCGCGACGAAGGCGACCACGAGCACCGAGGCCCCGGCCACCACCGACTCGGCCTCGCCCCCGCCGTCCACGACCCCGCGCATCAGGATCATGATCCCGATCGACTGGAAGGTCGCCACGAACAGCAGCGGGATCCGCGCGACCCGCGCGCGCGACAGCTGCGCCCGGTACACGGCCACGAGCGACGGCCACATCCGCGCCCGCGGCCCGAGCTCGGCCACCCCCGCGGCCTCCTCGCCGGCGGGCAGCGCGCTTCCCGGCAGGACGTCGGCGCTTACGACACTCACGTCGGGTTGCTCCTTCTCGCTCCGACAGTCGTCCTGTCCCATACGCATACGACCGCCGACCCGCTCACGCCTTCACCAACCCCTGCTGCGCGGCGCCGCCCAGCGCCAGGTAGACGTCCTCCAGGCTGGGCGTGGCCAGCGTGAAGTCGTCCAGCGCGGCGAAGGCGCTGCCGCCGGTGACGGTGGCGACGACGGTACGGGCCTCCTCGGGCGCCAGCCGCAGCGTCCAGCGGCGCCCGGACTCGACGGCCCGCTCGCGCAGCACGGCGACCTCCGGGACGTGCAGCGGCGCGGCCTCGCGCCACACCAGCTCGACCCGGACCTCCCCGGCGACCTGCTCCTTGAGCCCGGCGGGGGTGTCGCAGGCGATCACCCGCCCCTGGTCGAGCACGGCGACCCGGTCCAGCACGGTCTCGGCCTCGATGACGTTGTGGGTGACGAGCAGCACGGTCGTGCCCCGCTCGGCCCGCCGCCGGTCCACGGCCGCCCACACGGCCCGCCGCGCCACCGGGTCCATTCCGGTGGTGGGCTCGTCCAGCACCAGCAGCGGCCGCTCCCCGACCAGCGCGGCGGCGAGACACGCGAGCCTGCGCTGCCCACCGGACAGCTTCTTCAGCGGCCGCCCGGCGATGGCCGTAAGCCCGAGCTCGTCGAGTACGGCGTCCCGCTCGGCCCGCGCCTGCCGCGCCTCCAGGCCGCGCAGCCGCCCGGTCGTCTCGGCGGCCAGCGACACGGTCAGCTCGTCGAGGGCGCTGGACTCCTGCCCGAGGTAGGCGAGGATGCGCGCGGCCCGCTCCGGGTGGCGCACGATGTCGTGCCCGAGGATCTCGACCCGGCCCGCGTCGGGCCGCATCAGCCCGGTCAGCTGCCGTACGAGGGTGGACTTGCCGGCGCCGTTCGGCCCGAGCAGCCCGAAGATCTCACCCCGCCGGATGTCCAGCCGTACGTCGTCCGTGGCCCGCACCGCGGGCGTGCCCGGCGCGCCGCGCCGCCCGCGCACGGCCGGATAGGTCTTGGTCAGTCCGCGCACGGCGCACACGACATCCCCACCCTGCCGAAGTGCCTGTGCCACGCGCGTACTCACAAAGGACGAGAGTACGGGGTCGGGAGCGCCTGCCCGCTCCCGGGTCGGCCCATAACTGCACAATCGCCGGTAAAGAACTACTCACCGGCGGGTGCGCGCTCCGCCTCCGTGCGTACGTCGATCTCCCGCCAGAACCCGGCCCGGATGGCGTAACGGTCGTGCTCGTCGATCTGGTCGTCCTTGTGGGCGAGCAGCCCGAAGCGGGCCGCGTAGCGCAGCAGCTCGCCGTCGATGCGGTGCGGGATGCGCGGGTACATCCCGGAGAGTTTCTGCAGGTGGCTCTGGTCGCCGAGGCGCTCCATCCACCGCCGCGAGAACACCTGCCCGACCTCGTACGGATCCCCGCCGACCGTGGTGATGTCCTCCTCCCGGTCGGCCCACCGCTGCTCGGCCGTGGTCAGCTGCGCGAGCGTCGGCATCGAGGCGGCCTCGGGCGGCTCCGCAGCCGGGCGGTCGACCCAGCCCTTGTCGGAGGACCAGCGCAGGGTCGCGTTCGCGGGCTGCGGCGCGGGCTGCACGCCCGGCGCCCGCAGGGCCGCGAGGTCCTTGGGCGTGGGCACACCCTTGGGCGCGGGCACCCGCTCCTGCGTGCCGTTCTCGGACACCCCGGCGGCCGGCACGTGCTCGCCCTCGTCGGCGGGCCGCTCGGGGGCCGGGGCGAGCGCGGAGTCCGGCAGCGGCGCGGAGAGGATCGCGGCGATCTCGGGCCGCGGCGCGGGCGGCGGCGCACAGACCCCGCCGAGCTCCTTCGCCCGTACGGCCTTGGTGATCCACGTACGGTCCAGCACCCGCCGCTCGTCGGCCTCGGCGACCAGGTCCTCGGACTGGTTGTAGTCCCCGTCGGCCGCCTGCACGGCCCACAGGTGTACGGCGACGCCGTGCTCCTTGGCGGCCATCATGCCCGGCAGCAGATCGCCGTCGCCGGTGACCAGGACGATGTCGGAGCAGGCGCGGTTTCTGGCCAGCTCGGTGAGCTCGGCGTGCATGGCGGCGTCCACGCCCTTCTGGGCCCAGCGTCCGTCGCTGCGGGTCAGGGCGCCGAGCCGGACGGTCACCCGGGGCATCACGCGCAGCCGGCGGTGCTCGGGCTGCGGGACGCGGTCGGGGGCGCCGTCGAACCAGTAGATGCGCAGCAGCGGCCGTTCCGTGTCGGACTCGGCGCGTTCGCGCAGGCCCTGGATGAGGGCGGCGTGGTCGACGGTGATGCGGGAGCGGGAGGGCTCCCCGGCAAGGAGACTCGCGGCGGCCCCCAGCAGATACCCGGCGTCCACCAGGACGATGCAGCGGTCCACACGACTCACCCTCTTCCCGGGAGGCTTGCTTCGGGCTTCCTTCGAGTCTGCCCGACTACGCAGGGGTTAACGGCCCGAACTCGATCTTCGGCGTGGCGTTTCGGGGTGCGCCGGGAACCCGCGCGCTCCGACAAGCCATGTCACAGACGGTAATTATCCGAAATGCGCTCCTTGTCAGCCTATGTGAATCTGGTCCCGGCCCTGGCCCCTAGATTCCCTTCAGGAGGCAGATCACCATGGCCAAGAACAAGAAGCAGAACCGTAAGCAGCCGCAGTCCGAGCGCGGGCAGCAGCAGGCCGAGCAGACCTCGATGGAGGCTCAGGCCGAGCAGCGTGCCACGCAGGTCACGCCGGGCGACATGGCCCGGAAGGGCCGGCAGAAGAGCTTCGGTCACAACTGACATCTGCATAACGGGTTGTTGAGACCCAGGCACACGAGAGGGCGCGTCCGTGCACGGACGCGCCCTCTCACGCTCACGCCTAGCCCGCCAGGCAGGACGGTCCGAGCAGCACCTTCAGGTCACCGAAGAGCGCCGGGTCCGGCTTCACTCGGTGCCGGTCGAGGCGCAGGACCGTCGTCTTGCTCGGGCCCTGGAGCTTGATGCGGACCTCGCTCTCGCCCTTGTGGTGGCTGAGGATCTCACCGAGCCTGCTGACCATCGGCGGGGTGACCTTCAGCGCCGGGATGGTGAGGATCACCGGCGCGTTGGTGCCCGCGTTGGAGAGGTCGGGGACCTGGAGCTCCATCGCGACAAGGCGGGGCACGTCCTCGCGCTTGTCGAGGCGGCCCTTGACGAACACCACGGCGTCCTCGACGAGTTGGGTCGACACCAGCTGGTAGGTCGCCGGGAAGAACATGCACTCGATGGAGCCGGCGAGGTCCTCGACGGTGGCGATCGCCCAGGCGTTGCCCTGCTTGGTCATCTTGCGCTGGAGGCCCGAGATGATGCCGCCGATGGTGACGACCGCGCCGTCCGCGTGCTCGCCGCCGGTGAGCTGGGCGATGCCCGCGTCGGCCTTGTCGGAGAGCACGTGCTCCAGGCCGAACAGCGGGTGGTCGGAGACGTACAGACCGAGCATCTCCCGCTCCTGGGCGAGCAGATAGGTCTTGTCCCACTCCTCGGTGGTGAACTCGACGTCCAGTCCGAAGCCGGGCTCGCTGCTGTCCTCGTCGCCCATCCCGCCGAAGAGGTCGAACTGCCCCTCTGCCTCCTTGCGCTTCACCGCGACCACGTTGTCGATCATCGTGTCGAAGTGCGCGGTGAGGCCCTTGCGGGTGTGTCCGAGGGAGTCGAAGGCGCCCGCCTTGATCAGCGACTCCGTGGTGCGCTTGTTGCACGCGACCGCCTCGACCTTGTCGAGGTAGTCGGGGAAGGAGGCGTACTTGCCCTTGGCCTTGCGGCTCCTGATGATCGACTCCACCACGTTCGTACCGACGTTGCGCACCGCCTCCAGGCCGAAGAGGATCACGTCGTCGCCCTGGGCGGCGAAGTTGTGCACCGACTCGTTGACGTTCGGCGGGAGCACCTTGATGCCCATGCGCCGGCACTCGTTGAGGTAGACGGCCGACTTGTCCTTGTCGTCCTTGACCGAGGTGAGCAGACCGGCCATGTACTCGGCGGGGTGGTTCGCCTTGAGGTAGGCGGTCCAGTACGAGACCAGACCGTACGCGGCGGAGTGCGCCTTGTTGAACGCGTAGCCGGCGAAGGGGACCAGGACGTCCCACAGGGCCTGGATGGCCTCGTCGCTGTAGCCGTTCTTGCGGGCGCCGGCCTGGAAGATGGTGAAGTTCTTGGCCAGTTCGTCGGGCTTCTTCTTGCCCATCACGCGGCGCAGGATGTCGGCCTCGCCGAGCGAGTACCCGGCGATGATCTGGGCGGCCTTCTGCACCTGCTCCTGGTAGACGATCAGGCCGTAGGTGACGGCCAGGACCTCTTCCAGGGGCTCCTCCAGCTCCTTGTGGATCGGGGTGATCTCCTGGAGCTTGTTCTTGCGCAGCGCGTAGTTGGTGTGCGAGTCCATGCCCATCGGGCCGGGACGGTAGAGCGCCGAAACGGCGGAGATGTCCTCGAAGTTGTCGGGCTTCATCAGGCGCAGCAGGGAGCGCATGGGGCCGCCGTCGAACTGGAAGACGCCCAGGGTGTCGCCGCGCTGGAGGAGTTCGAAGGTCTTCGGATCGTCGAGCGGGAGGCTCAGCAGGTCGAGGTCGATGCCCTTGTTGGACTTCACCATCTTGACGGCGTCGTCCATGATCGTCAGGTTGCGCAGGCCGAGGAAGTCCATCTTCAGCAGGCCGAGCGACTCGCACTGCGGGTAGTCCCACTGCGTGATGGTCACGCCGTCGGTGTGCCGCACCCAGATCGGGGCGTGGTCGACGATCGGCTCGCTGGACATGATCACGCCGGCCGCGTGCACACCCATCTGCCGGACCAGGCCCTCGACGCCCTTGGCGGTGTCGATGACCTTCTTCACGTCCGGCTCGTTCTCGTACATCGCCCGGATCTCGCCCGCCTCGTTGTAGCGCGGGTGGGAGGGGTTGGTGATGCCGTCGAGGTCGATGCCCTTGCCGAGGACGTCGGCGGGCATCGCCTTGGTGAGGCGGTCGCCCATCGCGTACGGGTAGCCCAGTACGCGCGCGGAGTCCTTGATGGCGTTCTTCGCCTTGATCTTGCCGTACGTGCCGATCATGGCGACCTTGTCGGCGCCGTATTTCTCCGTCACGTACCTGATCACCTCGACGCGCCTACGCTCGTCGAAGTCGATGTCGACGTCGGGCATGGAGACGCGCTCGGGGTTGAGGAACCGCTCGAAGATCAGGCCGTGCGGGATCGGGTCGAGGTCGGTGATGCCCATGGCGTAGGCGACGATCGAGCCGGCCGCGGAGCCTCGGCCGGGGCCGACCGCGATGCCGTTGTTCTTGGCCCACATGATGAAGTCGGCGACCACGAGGAAGTAGCCCGGGAACCCCATCTGGATGATGACGTCCATCTCGTAGTCGGCCTGCTTCTGGCGGTCCTCGGGGATGCCGCCGGGGAAGCGGCGCTCCATGCCGCGGCGGACCTCCTCCTTGAACCAGGTGACCTCGGTGTAGCCCTCGGGGATGTCGAACTTGGGCATCAGGTCGCGCTTCTCGAACATGCCCGTGGTGTCGACCATCTCGGCCACCAGGAGGGTGTTGCGGCAGCCCTCCTGCCAGGCGTCCGAGGAGTCCACGGCGTACATCTCGTCCGTGGACTTCAGGTAGTAGCCGGTGCCGTCGAACTTGAAGCGGTCGGGGTCGGAGAGGTTCTTGCCGGTCTGGATGCACAGCAGGGCGTCGTGGGCGGTCGCCTCGTGCGCGTACGTGTAGTGCGAGTCGTTGGTGACCAGGGGCGGGATGCCGAGCTTCTTGCCGATCTCCAGGAGGCCGTCGCGGACCCGGTGCTCGATCTCGATGCCGTGGTCCATCAGCTCCAGGAAGTAGCGGTCCTTGCCGAAGATGTCCTGGTAGTCGGCGGCGGCCTTCAGTGCCTCGTCGTACTGGCCGAGGCGCAGCCGGGTCTGGAGCTCGCCGGAGGGGCAGCCGGTGGAGGCGACGATCCCCTCGGACCACTGGGAGATGGTCTCCTTGTCCATCCGGGGCCACTTCTGCAGCCAGCCCTCGGCGTACGCGTCCGAGGAGAGCCGGAAGAGGTTGTGCAGGCCGGTGTTGTTCACGGCCCACATCGTCTTGTGGGTGTAACCACCGGAACCGGACACATCGTCCCGCTTCTGGTGCGGCTGGCCCCACTGGATCTTGCGCTTGTTGCGCCGGGACTCGGGGGCGACGTACGCCTCGATCCCGATGATCGGGGTGACCCCGGCCTTCTGCGCGGTGTGGAAGAAGTCGTACGCCCCGTGGAGGTTGCCGTGGTCGGACATGGCGATGTGGGTCATGCCCATCTCGTTGCACGCGTTGAACATGTCCTTGAGCCGCGCGGCACCGTCCAGCAGCGAGTACTGGGTGTGGACGTGCAGGTGCGTGAACGGCGGCTTTGACACGGTGGGGCCTCCAAGGGAAACGCGCGGCGACGGGCTGGCGGACAGTCCTGGGGTCAGCGTCGAAGTCTATGCCTGGGGACTGACAATCCGACGGCTGCCCCGCGTACCTTCACAGCGGGATCGCGGGCACTTCCGCGATCCGTCGCACGTTGGAAACGACAGAAACGCTGTCGTACACATCCATGTACCAGGAGGCACCCCGCGATGTCGGTACCCCGGCTCAACGACGAGCAGCGCGGCGAGGAGATCCTCGCCGTCTTCGACACCGCCTTCGGCCGGCTCCTGGCCGCCGACCCGGCCGCGTTCCGCGTGAAGTTCCGCAAGATGGCGGCCTCCGCGTTCGCGTTCTACCGGGGCACGGCGTGCCTCTTCTACCACGACCTCGACGCGGAGAACGCCGGGCGGGGTGGTGGGAGGATATTCAGCGGTCCGTACCTCGACGAGCGCACCTCGCGCGTGTGGATCCACGGCGACCTGCACGCGGAGAACTTCGGCACGTACATGGACTCCAACGGCCGCCTGGTCTTCAACGTCAACGACTTCGACGAGGCCTACGTCGGCCCCTTCACCTGGGACCTGAAGCGCTTCTCCGCCTCCGTGGCGCTCATCGGGTACGCGAAGGCGCTCAGCGACGAGCAGATCAGCGAGCTGGTGCGGGTGTACGCGGGCGCGTACCGCGAGCGGGTGCACGCGCTGGCGACCGGCGCCAAGAGCGACGAGGTGCCGCCGTTCACGCTGGACACCGCCGAGGGACCGCTGCTCGGCGCGCTGCGCGCCGCCCGCTCGCTGACCCGCTTCGAGCTGCTCGACTCGATGACGGAGATCCGCGACTTCGAGCGCCGCTTCGCCCCGGGCGGCGGCTCCATCGAGCTGGACGCGGCCACCCGCTACAAGGTGCTGGCCGCCTTCGACGGCTACCTGGAGACGCTGCCGGAGACCTCCCTGGCCCGCCCGGACTCGTACCGCGTGAAGGACGTCGTCGGCCGGCGCGGCATCGGCATCGGTTCGGCCGGGCTGCCGTCGTACAACATCCTGCTGGAGGGCCACAGCGACGCCCTGGAGAACGACGTCGTGATCTACATCAAGCAGGCCCAGACCCCGGCCGTCTCCCGGCACATCACCGACCCGGCGATCGCGGGGTACTTCCAGCACGAGGGCCACCGCACGGTGATCTCCCAGCGCGCCCTGCAGGCGCACGCCGACCCGTGGCTGGGCTGGACCGAGCTGGGCGGGGTGGGCCAGCTGGTCGCCGAGGTCTCGCCGTACGCGGTGGACCTGGACTGGGGCGACATCGACGACCCGGAGGAGATCGCGGCCGTCGTCGCCGACCTCGGACGGGCCACCGCCACCATGCACGCGGCGGCCGACGACACCTCGGGCGAGTCCCTGGTGCCGTTCTCCACCGAGCGGGCCATCGACGCGGCGATCGCCGCCGACGAGGACGGTTTCGCGGACCTCCTGGTGAGCTTCGCGCACGACTACGGCGCACGCGCGCGTGCCGACCACCAGATCTTCGTGGACCTGTTCCGCAACGGCCGGATTCCGGGTCTCTAACAGTCCGTAATCTCACAGGGAGGTTTTAGGGGTCCCTTACAGGACCCCATGACAGACTCTCCACGCCATGGACATATCCGGGACCCGCATCAGAGCGCTTCGCGCGGCGCTGTTCACGACACTGGTCGTGACGCTCAGCACCGCGTCGCACGTGCTGCTGTCGCGGGTCCCGCTGCCGCTGAACACGGTGGCCGCGGTCGCCGCCGCCGTGTTCGTGCTCGCCTACGCGCTGGCCGGGCGCGAGCGCGGCTTCGGACCCATCGCCGCCCTGCTGATCCCGCTGGAGCTGGCCGCCGACACGGTCTTCACCACCGGCCAGCACGTCTGTTACGGCGCCGCGGGCGGCCCGGTCGCGGGCCCCCTGCGCTCCGTCGGCTGGGACCTGCTGTGCGGCAGCAACACCCAGGTCGGCACCCCGCTGGTCCGGGTGACGGACGTGACGGGCACCGGCACCGACCGCCTCGCGGCCCTGCTGGCCCACGCCGACCCGGCCACCGCCTGGCTGCTGCTCGGCGCCCACGTCGGCGTCGGCCTGGTCGCCGCCGCCTGGCTGCGCCGCGGCGAGCGGGCGCTGGCCCAGCTGCTGCGGGCGGTCGCCGCGACGACGTTCCGGCCGCTGCTGCTCGCGGTCGCCGCGGTGACGGTACGGACGGCTCCGGAGGCCCGGCCGGCGCGGCGCCCCGGCCCGCGCGCCTCGGTCGTCCGCGACTTGCTCCTCGCGCACTCCCTGGGACGGCGTGGCCCGCCGTGCCCGGTCGCTCTCGTCTGAACAGCATCCGAAGAGCGCTCCAGAGCACTGAGCACCAGCACTCCCCCACACGTATCCCGCGTACGACGTGTGCGCGTCCCATATGGAGATCACCAACATGAGCAAGCGGAACAGCGCGGCGGCGAAGACGGCGGCCCGCGAGCGGCTGCGCGCCGAGCGCGAGCGCCAGGCCAAGAAGGCCAAGGTCAAGCGGCAGATCATCGTCGCCGCCTCGGTCGTCGCGGTCCTCGCGGCGGCCGGCGGCATAGGCTACGCCGTCGTCCAGGCCAACAAGCCCAGCCACTGGGAGGCCGTGAAGGACGAGAAGGTCGTCGCCCCGGCCAACACCACGGGCACGAACGGCACGACCGTCATCATCGGCAAGGCGAGCGCCAAGAAGACCCTCAAGGTGTACGAGGACCCGCGCTGCCCGATCTGCGCGCAGTTCGAGCAGGTCGTCGGAGCGACCGTCAAGAAGGACATCGACGACGGCAAGTTCAAGATCCAGTACATCGGCGGCACCTTCCTCGACGGCGACGCGCTCGGCAAGGGCCAGATCGGCTCGCGCGGCGAGGGCTCCAAGAGCGCGATGGCCGCCATGGGCGCCGCGCTGAACGTCAGCGACGAGGCGTTCCTGGAGTACAAGACCGCGCTGTACTCGAAGAAGTGGCACCCGGACGAGTCCGACGACAAGTTCAAGAGCGACGACTACCTCATCAAGGTCGCCCAGACCGTGCCCGCCCTGAAGGACAACACGGCCTTCCAGAACGCCGTCAAGAGCGGCAAGTACGACGCCTGGGCGCTCGCCATGTCGAAGACCTGGGACACCAACAAGGACGGCGTCACCGGCACCCCGAGCTTCGTCATGAACGGCAAGATTCTCACGGCCGACAGCCAGGGCAACCCGCCCATGACCGTGGCCCAGTTCAACCAGGTGGTGGACGCGGCCCTCAAGGCCTGAACCGACGTGCAGTAGAAGAGCGGGCGAACTTTTGCGAGTTCGCCCGCTCAAGCGCTTACCGGCCAGTAACCTGAGCGCTCGTGACCAGTCGATACAGAGCACCCGGGAGCGCCGGCTCGCTGTCCGAGGGCGCCAACTCGCTTACTCCTCGCCGCCGTACGGTCGTCAAGGCCGCGGCGGCGACCGCTGTGCTGGCCGGCCCGCTGGCCGCCGCGCTGCCGGCCCGCGCCGCCGCGGACGCCCCCGCCTTCCTGCACGGTGTCGCCTCCGGCGACCCGCTGCCCGACGGCATCCTGCTGTGGACCCGGGTGACGCCCACCGCCGAGGCGGTGCCCGGCTCCGGGCTCGGCCCGGACACCGAGGTGAGCTGGGTCGTCGCCAAGGACAAGGCGCTGACGAACATCGTCGCCAAGGGCTCCACCACGGCGAGCGCCGCCTCCGACCACACCGTGAAGGCGGACATACGGGGCCTGCAGCCGGCCACCGACTACTGGTTCCGCTTCTCGGCCGGCCCGACCGACTCCCCGGTGGCGCGCACCCGCACCGCGCCGGCGGCCGACGCCTCGGTGTCCGGCCTGCGCTTCGGCGTGGTCTCCTGCGCCAACTGGGAGGCCGGCTACTTCGCGTCGTACCGCCATCTCGCGGCCCGTAACGACCTGGACGCCTGGCTGCACCTCGGCGACTACATCTACGAGTACAAGTCCGGGGAGTACGCGGCCCGCGGCACGGTCGTGCGCCCGCACGCGCCGGCGAACGAGATCATCACGCTCGCCGACTACCGCACCCGGCACGGCAAGTACAAGACCGACCCGGATCTTCAGGCCCTGCACCACAAGGCGCCGGTCGTGGCGATCTGGGACGACCACGAGTTCGCCGACAACGCCTGGTCCGGCGGCGCGGTCAACCACACCGAGGGCGCCGAGGGCACCTGGACCGACCGCAAGGCGGCCGCCAAGCAGGCCTACTTCGAGTGGATGCCGGTGCGTCCGGCGATCGCGGGCACCACCTATCGCCGGCTGCGCTTCGGCAAACTCGCCGACCTGTCGCTGCTCGATCTGCGGTCCTTCCGCTCGCAGCAGGCCTCCACCGGTTCCGGCTCGGTCGACGACCCGGACCGCACGATCACCGGGCGGGCCCAACTCGACTGGCTGAAGGCCGGGTTGAAGGCCTCCGACACCACCTGGCGGCTGGTCGGCAACTCGGTGATGATCGCGCCGTTCGCCATCGGCTCGCTCTCCGCGGACCTGCTGAAGCCGCTCGCCAAGCTGCTCGGCCTGCCGCAGGAGGGCCTGGCCCTCAACACCGACCAGTGGGACGGCTACACCGACGACCGGCGCGAACTCCTCGCCCATCTGCGCTCGAACGCCATCGGCAACACCGTCTTCCTGACCGGTGACATCCACATGTCGTGGGCCAACGACGTCCCGGTGGACGCCGGCACCTACCCCCTGTCGGCCTCGGCCGCCACGGAGTTCGTCATCACCTCGGTGACCTCCGACAACCTCGACGACATCGTGAAGGTCCCCGAGGGCACCGTCTCCGCGATCGCCTCGCCGATCATCAGGGCCGCCAACCGGCACGTCCACTGGGTCGACACCGACCGCCACGGCTACGGCGTCCTGGACATCACGGCGGACCGGGCGCAGATGGACTACTACGTCCTGTCCGACCGCACCGACAAGAACGCGAGCTCGTCCTGGGAGCGTTCTTACCGCACCCGCACCGGCACGCAGAAGGTCGAGCGGACGTACGACCCGGTGTAGGTCACAGGGTTTCGAGGAAGCCGAGCGCCACCCGCCAGGTGGCCTCGGCGGCCTCCTCGTCGTAGTCCGGCAGGCCGGGGTCGGTGTAGATGTGGCCCGCGCCGGCGTATCTGTAGATCTCCACGTCCGCGCCCGCTCTGCCCATCTGGAGGTACCAGGCGCTCAGCCAGTCGTCGGTCTCGAACGGGTCCGGCTCGGCCACGTGCAGCTGGACCGGCAGTTCGTCCACCGACGCACTGGCCGCGATGTCCGAGGTGCCGTGCAGGAGCAGCAGCCCGCGGGCCCGCTCGTCGCCGAGCGCGAGGGTCTGCGCGATGGACGCGCCGAGCGAGAACCCGGCGTAGACGAGCCCCCGCTCCGAGTAGGGTGCGGCGGCCAGCACGGCTCTCTTGAGCAGCTCGTCCTTGCCGATGTCGTCCTTGGCGGCCATGCCCTCCTCGACCGTCTCGAACGTACGCCCCTCGAAGAGGTCCGGGGTCCACACCTCGTGTCCGGCGGCGCGCAGCCGGTCCGCGGCCTCGCGCACCGCGGGCCTGAGCCCATAGGCCGAGTGAAAGAGCACGATGTTCATGAGGCCATGGTGCCAGCCGGGACCGACAACGCCCGGCGCACCGTAAACAGGCCCCCATGTTCATGACCGCCCGTCGCCGGTTACGTTCGAAGGCATGGAGAACGTACTCCGCCCGCTGATCGTGATCGGTGGCTCGGTGGTGCTCACGCTGATCATCGGCTGGGTCACCGATCTGCTGCTGCGCAAGGCCGACGAACGGCACGGCGAGACCCCGTTGTGGGGTCTGCTGCGCCGCGGCCGCGTGCCCTACCAACTCGTGCTGTGCTCGGCGATGCTCAGAGGCTCCTACGACCAGGCCAAGCTGACGCGGGAGCACAGCGCCGCCGTCGGCCAGACGCTGACCCTGGTGCTGATCGGGGCCACGGCCTGGCTGGTGGTGAGCATCGCGGCGGCGATCGTCGAGTCGACGTACACCCGTTACGCGCGCGCCCATCACGACGCCGCCCGGGTCCGCCGGGTGCGCACCCAGGTGACCCTGATCATGCGCGTGGTGACGGCGATCGTCGGTGTGGTGGCGGTCGCCGCGATGCTGCTGACCTTCCCGGCGATGCGCGCGGCCGGCGCCTCGCTGCTGGCCTCGGCCGGCATCCTGGGCATCGTCGCCGGTGTCGCCGCCCAGTCCACCCTCGCCAACATGTTCGCCGGGCTGCAGATCGCCTTCGGCGACATGGTGCGCCTCGGCGACACGGTGGTGGTGGACGGCGAGTGGGGCACGGTCGAAGAGATCACGCTCACCTTCCTGACCGTGCGGACCTGGGACGAGCGCCGGATCACCATGCCGGTGTCGTACTTCACATCCAAGCCGTTCGAGAACTGGTCTCGCGGCACCCCGCAGATGACCGGCATCGTCTACTGGCACCTGGACCACTCCGCGCCGATCGAGGCGATGCGCGAGAAGCTCCGTGACATCCTGCGCGAGTGCCCGGCCTGGGACGGCCGGGACTACGGCCTCGCCGTCACCGACTCGACGCCGAACACCCTCCAGGTCCGCGCCCTGGTGACCGCCAAGGACGCGGACGACGTGTGGACGGTACGGGTCACGGTGCGCGAGCGGATGATCGGCTGGCTCTGCAGGGAGCACCCGTACGCCCTCCCGCGGGTCAACACGGCCGACGCGACCCTGCCCCCCGGCTGGCCGTCCCCCACCGCCTCCACGGACGGCAACGTCCCCCGCCCCGACCCGGACGGAGCGGTGGCCCGCCGGGCCCACGAGCCGCCTCGGACGGGGCGTGGCTGAAACCGTACGCCCCGGCGTGGGCCTCAATGCCCGCGCTCGGCGCCCCCGTTGACCTGGACGACCTGCGAGGTGACGTGCCCCGCCCCCGGTGAGGCGAGCCAGTGCAGGGTCGCGGCCACGTCGCCGGGGGTGCCGGCGCGCTGGTCCAAGGTGTCGCCGATGAGCCGCTCGCGCCGGGCCGGGTCGATCGCGGGCCCGAAGAACTCGGTGTCCTCGATGTACCCGGGCGCGACCACGTTCGCGGTGATCCCGCGCGGCCCCAACTCCCGCGCCAGATCATGGGCGTACGGATGCAACGCGGCCTTGGCCCCCGCGTACGCCCCGCTCCCGGACCCCCGGTACGCGGCGATGGAGCTGACGAACAGCACCCGCCCGCCCGGCGAGGCGAGCCGGTCCTTGAGCCCCTCGGTGAGCAGGGCGGCGGTGAGGGTGTTGAGCCTGAAGTTGACGGTCCAGTTGTGCAGCACCCGATCGAGCGGGTCGTCGCTCGCGGCCGCCGGCTCCAACTGCCCGGTCCCACCGGCACTGTGGATCAACACGTCCACGGCCCCGAACTCATGGGCGACGAGGTCGACGACCCCGCGCACGCCGACCGGGTCGCTCAAGTCGGCCGCATAGGTCAACGCCCCCGGCACCCCGGCCTTCTCCAGCACCTCGCGCCGCCGCCCGAGCAACAGCACCCGATCCCCGTCCGCGGCGAACACCTGCGCGGCCGCGAGCCCGATCCCCGTACCACCACCACTGATCACAACATTACGAGCCATGATTCAACCCTAGGCACCGAAAGCCGCCGACGGCGCTCAGGCCCCACGGGAGAGCCCCGATTTCCAGCCAACTGGAAACGGGCGGTGCGCGGGTGAGAGATCACCTCAAACTACGCACATCAAGATGCCGAAGCACCCGGTCCACGATCTCAGGATCCGCCCCCGCCTCACTCCGCGCCGCCAGCACCTCATGCCGCGCCGCACTCAGCAACTCCCCCTGGATCCGCCGCATCCGCTTCAGCCGCCGCACCCGCATGTCGTGCGCCTCCCGCCGCTCCTCCTCCCCCATCTCCGGGCTGATCCGCACCCCGATCTCGAAGGCCCGCCGCAGCATCTGCTCGGACAGTTCCTCCGGCAGCTCCTCGGCCTTCTCGATCTCCCGGAGCCTGCGCTTGGCGGCCTTGGCCGCGCGCACGGCGAGTTCCTTCTCGAAGGCCTTCTCGCGCTCGGTGTCGGCCTGCACCCCGAGCCGTTTCACCAGCCACGGCAGCGTCAACCCCTGCAGCACCAGCGTGCCCATGATCACGCCGAACGCGACGAACACGATCTCGTCCCGGTCGGGAAAGGCCGAACCGTCGTCCGTCTTCAGGGGAATCGCCAGCGCCAGTGCGACCGAGGCCACGCCCCGCATCCCCGACCACCACATGACGACGGTCTCCCGCCAGCTCATCGGGATGTCCTCGTCGTGGTCGCGTTTGGCGTGCAGCCGCTTGGTCAGCCAGGTCGCCGGCAGCAGCCACGCCAGCCGTACGAGCACGACCACACCGAGCACGGCCGCAGCCCAGCCGAGCATCTCGCCCCACCGCCCGGACGCCGTACGGATGGCGTTGTGCAGCTCCAGGCCGATCAGCCCGAACGCGACGCCCGTGACGAGGGTGTCGACGATGTCCCAGAAGGTGTGCCCGGCGAGCCTGGTCAGCACGTCGTCGGGGTCGGTGGCGTACTCGGCGATGAACAGCGCGGTGGTGAGCACGGCGAGCACACCGGAGCCGTGCAGCTCCTCCGCGAGGACGTAGGAGGCGTACGGCACGAGCAGGGTCAGGCCGACCTGCAGCGTCGCGTCGCCCAGCAGGTCGAGCAGCCGGTTGGCGCCCCAGCCGAGGGCGACACCCACGGCGACGGCGACGACGGCGGACAGCACGAGGTCGAGGGCGGCGCGCCCGGCGTGGAACTCGCCGCTGACGGCCGCGGCGACGGCGACGTGGTACAGCACGATGGCCGTCACGTCGTTGAACAGGCCCTCGCCCTCCAGGATGGACACCAGCCGGCGCGGCAGCCCGAGTTGGCCGGCGACGGCGGTCGCGGCGACCGGGTCGGGCGGCGCGACCAGCGCACCGAGCGCGACGGCGGCGGCCACGGGCAGCCCCGGCACGATCGCGTTGGCGACGACGGCCACGCAGAGGGTGGTGACGAAGACGAGGGCCACGGCCAGCAGGAAGATCGGCCGACGGTTCGCCGCGAACTGGCGCCAGGAGGTCCGCCGTACCGCCGCGTACAGCAGGGGCGGCAGCAGCAGGGGCAGGATCAGATCCGGCGGGACATTGACGTTGGGCACGAAGTCGGCGACCGCGAGCACGATCCCGAGCAGGGTCATCAGCACGGGCGCCGGCAGCCCGAACCGGTCTCCGACCGGGACACTCACCACGGCCCCGAGCAACAGCACGAACAGCAGGGCCAACTGATCCACGCTCAGCACTCCGGGAGATCGACGTACGCGAGGCAGGCCTCAAGCCTGCCACGCCCTCGATCTCACCAGCGCTCTCGCGGGCCTCGGCTACAGGGCGCGCCGCATCGCCCGGTGCGGTATCCCCGCCTCCGGGTACTCCGGCCCGTACGCCTCGTACCCCAGCCGCTCGTAGAACCCCAGCGCATGCGTCTGCGCGTGCAGGTCCACTGCCATGAGCCCACGCGCGCGTGCCGCGTCCTCGATGGCCCGCACGAGCGCCACGCCTACCCCGAGGCCCCGCGCCTCCTGGGCCACCGCGAGCCGCCCGAGCGAACCCACCGTCAGGTCCCCGCCGACCTTCGCCGCGGCCACCGCGCCATGCAGCAGCCGCCCGGTCCCGAGCGGCGTCCCGTCCTCCCGCACGGCCAGCACATGCACCGCCACGGCGTCGAACTCGTCGTACTCCAGATCCTCGGGCACCCCCTGCTCGCCGACGAAGACCTCCTTGCGTACGGCGAAGCAGGCCTCCAGGTCGGCCGGGTCCTCGGCGATGCGCACCGCGTACGCGCGCGTGCTCATCCGTACGTCTCCTCGCGGACCTGGTCCAGCGCCTTCTGCAGGTCGGCCGGGTAGTCGCTCTCGAACTCCACCCACTGCCCGTCCCCGGGGTGCTCGAAGCCGAGGCGGACGGCGTGCAGCCACTGGCGGGTCAGCTTCAGCCGCTTGGCGAGCGTCGGGTCGGCGCCGTAGGTGAGGTCGCCGACGCAGGGGTGGCGGTGGGCGGCCATGTGGACGCGGATCTGGTGGGTGCGGCCGGTCTCCAGCTTCACGTCCAGCAGCGAGGCGGCGCGGAAGGCCTCGATGAGGTCGTAGTGCGTGACGGAGGGCTTGCCGTCGGCCGTGACCGCCCACTTGTAGTCGTGGTTGGGGTGGCGGCCGATGGGCGCGTCGATGGTGCCGCTGGTCGGGTCCGGGTGGCCCTGCACGAGCGTGTGGTAGCGCTTGTCGACCGTGCGCTCCTTGAACTGCCGCTTCAGCGAGGTGTACGCGCGCTCCGACTTCGCGACCGCCATCAGCCCGGAGGTGCCGACGTCGAGCCGGTGCACGATGCCCTGGCGCTCGGCGGCACCGGAGGTGGAGATCCGGTAGCCGGCGGCGGCCAGCCCGCCGATGACGGTCGGCCCGGTCCAGCCGGGGCTGGGGTGCGCGGCGACGCCGACCGGCTTGACGATCACGACCACGTCATCGTCGTCGTACACGATCTCCATGCCCTCGACGGGCTCCGCGACGACCTGCACGGGCGCGGGCGCCTGCGGCATCTCGACCTCGAGCCAGGCGCCGCCCTGCACCCGCTCGGACTTCCCGACCACCGAGCCGTCGACCGTGACCTTCCCCGCCGCGGCAAGCTCCGCGGCCTTGGTACGGGAGAAGCCGAACATACGGGAGATGGCGGCGTCGACGCGCTCGCCCTCCAGGCCGTCGGGCACGGGCAGGGTACGGATCTCGGGAATCGTGCTCACCCGTCGAGTATGACGGACACCGCCGAGGGCCCCGAACAAGCCTGTGGAAAACCCGGTCTGTGGAAAACCGCGATCGGCCGGAACCGCGGGCTCAGTCCTTGTGGACGGTGCCGTCCGGGTCGAGCCCCTTGAAGGACAGCAGCACGATCAGGATGCCGCCGCACACGATCGCCGAGTCGGCCAGGTTGAAGACCGCGAAGCCCTTCGGGGCGATGAAGTCGACCACCGCGCCCTCGAAGACGCCCGGCGAGCGGAAGATCCGGTCGGTGAGGTTGCCCAGCGCACCGCCGAGCAGCAGGCCGAGCGCGATCGCCCAGGGCAGGCTGTACAGCTTGCGGGCGAGCCGCGCGATCACCACGATCACGGCCGCCGCGATCACCGTGAAGATCACGGTGAAGGCCTCCCCGAAGCCGAAGGCCGCGCCGGCGTTGCGGATCGCCTCGAACTTCAGCCAGTCCCCGATGATCTCGATCGGCTCGTGGTGCTCCAGCTTGGCGACCACGAGCAGCTTGCTGCCCAGGTCGAGCAGGTACGCGAACGCGGCCACCGCGAACAGCACGGCGATCCGGCGCTTGCCCCTGGGCCCTGCCGCCGCGACCTGCTCCGGCTCGGCCCCCGCCGCCTCCGGGGTATCCGGCGTACCGATGATGCGCTCCGCCTCTGCCACGTGAGTCCCTCAACCTAGGTACCTGACTGAGCACGAGGGTACGGCACGCGCGTGTACGCCCTCAGTACCGGCGTTCCTGCTTCTGCTTGCACTCCACACACAGGGTGGCCCGCGGGAACGCCTGCATCCTGGCCTTGCCGATCGGGTTGCCGCAGTTCTCGCACAGGCCGTACGTGCCCTCGTCGAGCCGCACCAGGGCGTGCTCGGTCTGGGTGAGCATCTCGCGCGCGTTGGCCGCGAGGGCGAGCTCGTGCTCGCGCGTGATGTTCTTGGTGCCGGTGTCCGCCTGGTCGTCGCCCGCGCCGTCCCCGGAGTCCCGCATCAGGCCCTGCAGCGCGTCCTCGGAGGACGTGATCTCGGCGCGCAGCCGCAGCACCTCGGACTGCAGCTCGGCCCGCGCCTCCTCGACCTCCTCCGGGGTCCAGGGGTCCTCACCGGGGCGCACGGCGAGCTCGCCGGGCTCCACCGCCGCGGCGACCCGAGCCTTGGGTACGGCGGTCTTCGCCGCCGTGGCCGTGCCAGGAGTCTTCTTCGCAACCACCGTCGTGGCTCCCGTCTGCTCCGCGGCCTGCGCCGCGCCCGCCTTCTTGGCCGTGCTCTTGCTCTTCTTGGCCGCGCTCTTCCCGGCCGGGGCCTGTGCGGCGACCGCCTTCTCCGCGACCGTCTCCTCGGCCGCCGTCCCCTTCACAGCCACCTTCTTCGCAGCGACCTTCTTGGCCGCCGCCTTCTTGGCCGGGGCCTTCTTCACGGGGACCTTCGCCTCCGCCGCCTTCCCGGCCGCCGCCGTCTTCTTCGCCGCCGCTTTCTTGCCGACCGCCGCTTTCTTGCCGACCGCCGTCTTCTTCGCGGCCGTCTCCTTGGCCGCGGTCCTCTTCGCAACCGTCCCCGCGGCCACTGTCCCCGTGGCCGCCGTCTCCTTCGCGGCCACCTTCTTGGCGGCCACCTTCTTGGCGGCCACCTTCTTGGCGGCCGTCTTCTTGGCGGCCGTCTTCTTCGTCGCCGCCTTCTTGCCGGCCACGGCCTTCTTCGTACCGGCAGGTCTCTCCGGCCCGTCCTCCTCGACGGCCCCCCGCACCCGCTTCACCGCTCCGGCCGCCTTCTTCCCTTGCGCCGAGGCCCCTCCCTGCGCGCTCTTCTTCCCGCTCACGTCCTTGGCCGCACCGCCCGAGGCCTGCGTGGACCTGCCCGACGCCGAATGCTGTACGGCGGTCTTCTTCGCCACCATGGCCGCGGCCCCTTCACATATTGTGATCTTGCACGCGAATCGTGCTGGGACGATAAATCGACTTCAGCCCCGCGGCAACGGGGCACACCGCCCGATTCGCCCGGCTCACGCATGCCGCGACGCAAGCCTGCATCCGTTGTGCCCAGCTCCCCGCGGCATAATCCGCCGGACACCCCGTCCCAGAATCCGAACACGCGTACCGCTCCATTCGGGTCATCTCCGCGCCGACCGCGCCCGGTCCCCCGGGGCGCCGAAAACCGGTCGGCCGCTGTCCGCGCGGCGCCGTACACTGGGCGGAGCGAGAAGCGTGGATGGGGACGAGTAGCGGCGTACGCAGCCCAGAGCGACCCGGGGACGGTGGAAGCCCGGGGGCGAGCGCGACGTGAAGATCACCCCGGAGCCGCCGGAAGAACGCCTGAGAGGGCAAGTAGACCCGGCATCGCGACCCCAATGAGGGGGCTCACCGGAGCGCACGGCGCATCGGGGGGCCAAGGAGGGTGGTACCGCGGGAGCGCGCCGAAAGCGGCGTACAGAAGACAGCTCTCGTCCCTCCGGACGGAAGGCAGCAAGTCCGCCGGAGGAAGCTCGCTGATGACAACGCCGACGTACCGCCAGGTGCCCGCCCAGGTCGACCTGCCCGCGCTCGAGCACGCGGTGCTCGACTTCTGGCGCGAGCAGAAGATCTTCGCCAAGACCCTGGAGCAGTCCGAGGGCCGCCCCGAATGGGTGTTCTACGAGGGCCCGCCCACCGCCAACGGCATGCCCGGCGCCCACCACATCGAGGCACGCGTCTTCAAGGACGTCTTCCCCCGCTTCCGCACCATGCGTGGCTATCACGTGGCCCGCAAGGCCGGCTGGGACTGCCACGGCCTCCCGGTGGAGCTCGCGGTCGAGAAGGAGCTCGGCTTCTCCGGCAAGCAGGACATCGAGGCGTACGGCATCGCGGAGTTCAACGCGAAGTGCCGCGAGTCGGTGACCCGGCACACGGACGCCTTCGAGGCGCTCACGACCCGCATGGGTTACTGGACCGACCTCGACGACGCGTACCGCACGATGGACCCCGAGTACATCGAGTCGGTCTGGTGGTCGCTCAAGGAGATCTTCAACAAGGGCCTGCTGGTCCAGGACCACCGCGTCGCCCCCTGGTGCCCGCGCTGCGGCACCGGCCTCTCCGACCACGAGCTGGCGCAGGGCTACGAGACGGTCGTCGACCCGTCCGTGTACGTCCGTTTCCCCCTCACCTCCGGTCCGCTCGCCGGCGAAGCCGCGCTCCTGGTCTGGACGACGACCCCTTGGACGCTGGTCTCCAACACGGCGGTCGCCGCGCACCCCGACGTCACCTACGTCGTGGCGACGAACGGCGAGGAGAAGCTCGTCGTCGCCGAGCCGCTCGTCGCCAAGTCCCTCGGCGAGGGCTGGGAGACCACCGGCCAGTCCTTCACCGGCGCCGAAATGGAGCGCTGGACGTATCAACGACCGTTCGAGCTCGTGGAGTTCCCGGAACCGGCCCATTTCGTCGTCAACGCGGAATACGTCACGACCGAGGACGGCACGGGTCTGGTCCACCAGTCCCCCGCCTTCGGTGAGGACGACCTCAAGGTCTGCCGCGCCTACGGCCTGCCCGTCGTGAACCCGGTGCGCCCGGACGGCACCTTCGAGGAGGACGTCCCGCTGGTCGGCGGCGTCTTCTTCAAGAAGGCGGACGAAAAGCTCACCGAGGACCTCCAGCAGCGCGGCCTCCTCTTCAAGCACATCCCGTACGAGCACAGCTACCCGCACTGCTGGCGCTGCCACACCGCGCTCCTCTACTACGCGCAGCCCTCCTGGTACATCCGCACCACGGCCGTCAAGGACCGCCTCCTCCAGGAGAACGAGAACACCAACTGGTTCCCGGACACGGTCAAGCACGGCCGGTACGGCGACTGGCTGAACAACAACATCGATTGGGCGCTGTCCCGCAACCGCTACTGGGGCACCCCGCTGCCGATCTGGCGCTGCGAGGACGACCACCTCACGGTCGTCGGCTCCCGCGCGGAGCTCACCGAGCTGACCGGCACGGACCAGTCCGAACTCGACCCGCACCGCCCGTACATCGACGACGTCACCTTCGACTGCCCGAAGTGCGCCAAGACGGCCACGCGCGTGCCGGAGGTCATCGACGCCTGGTACGACTCGGGTTCGATGCCGTTCGCGCAGTGGGGCTACCCGCACAAGAACAAGGAGCTGTTCGAGAGCCGCTACCCGTCACAGTTCATCTCCGAGGCGATCGACCAGACCCGCGGCTGGTTCTACACGCTGATGGCGGTCGGCACGCTGGTCTTCGACAAGTCCTCGTACGAGAACGTGGTCTGCCTGGGCCACATCCTCGCCGAGGACGGCCGCAAGATGTCCAAGCACCTGGGTAACACCCTGGAGCCGATCCCGCTGATGGACCGCCACGGGGCGGACGCGGTGCGCTGGTTCATGGCGGCCGGCGGTTCGCCGTGGGCGGCCCGCCGGGTGGGCCACGGCACCATCCAGGAGGTCGTCCGCAAGACGCTCCTCACGTACTGGAACACGGTCGCCTTCCAGGCCCTGTACGCCCGCACCTCCGACTGGGCGCCCAGCGCGGCGGACCCGGCCCCGGCCGACCGCCCGGTCCTGGACCGCTGGCTGCTGTCCGAACTCCACGCGCTCACCGACCAGGTGACACAGGCTCTGGAGGCGTACGACACCCAGCGCGCCGGCAAGCTCCTGTCGGCGTTCGTCGACGACCTGTCCAACTGGTACGTCCGCCGCTCCCGTCGCCGCTTCTGGCAGGGCGACAAGGCGGCACTGCGCACCCTGCACGAGGTCGTCGAGACGGTCACCAAGCTGATGGCCCCGCTGACCCCGTTCATCGCCGAGCGGGTCTGGCAGGACCTGGTCGTGCCGGTGACCCCGGGCGCCCCGGAGTCGGTCCACCTGTCCTCGTGGCCGGAGGCGGACCTCTCCGCCATCGACCCCGAGTTGTCGCGGCAGATGGTCCTCGTCCGCCGTCTCGTCGAGCTCGGCCGTGCCACGCGCGCGGAGTCGGGCGTGAAGACGCGTCAGCCGCTGTCCCGTGCGCTCATCGCGGCGACCGGCTTCGACACCCTCGACCGTGAACTGCACGCGCAGATCACGGAGGAGCTGAACGTGAGCTCGCTCGCGTCCCTCTCCGAGGTCGGCGGCAGCCTGGTCGACACCACCGCGAAGGCCAACTTCCGCGCGCTGGGCAAGCGGTTCGGCAAGCGCGTACAGGATGTGGCCAAGGCGGTCGCGGACGCGGACGCGGCCGCGCTGTCGCTGGCCCTGCGTGAGGGTACGGCGTCGGTGGAGGTCGACGGTGAGACGATCAGCCTCGCTCCCGATGAGGTGATCATCACAGAGACGCCGCGTGAGGGGTGGTCGGTGGCCTCGGACTCCGGTGCGACGGTCGCCCTGGACCTGGAGATCACGGAGGAGCTGCGGCAGGCCGGGCTCGCCCGGGATGCGATCCGGCTGATCCAGGAGGCCCGTAAGAACAGCGGGTTGGATGTGGCCGACCGGATCGCGTTGCGGTGGGTGTCGACCGATCCTGCGGTGATCGCGGCGCTGAGCGAGCATGCGGGGTTGATCGCCGACGAGGTCCTGTCGACGGACTTCGGCCAGGGTGAGGCGGATGACTCGTATGGCGAGCCGTTCACCGACGAGGGGCTGTCTCTGACTTTCCGCCTTCGGAAGGTGTGATCCTCGCCATTGGCGACTGCGGGTGCGTGGGGGCTGGTCGCGCGCACGCGGCGGAGCCGCAAATAGATACAGCCCCGCGCCCCTTAGGTGGGACCAGGCAACCCGCGTAAAAGGGGCGGGCCCCGGACGAAAGTCCGGGGCCCGCCCCTTTGAACGCTGCCGACGCCTACGGCGTACTACCTACCGTGCCGCGGCCGTCAGTTGTCGTCCTCGTCGATCAGGAACCCGCGCATCGGCGAGGGAGCCTGGCCCATCGGGCCGGGGCCCTGCGGGCGGACCGGGGCCATCGGCTGGGTCATCGCCGGGGACATCTGCTGCTGGCCGCCGTAGGACGGAGCAGCGGGGCTCGGCGCGCCCATGCCCTGGTTGCCGCCGTAGGACGGGGCGCTCGCGCCGGCCGGAGCCATCGAGGGCGCCGGGGACGGCGGCAGGGAGGCCGTGGCCGGGGTGCGCGGCGGAGCCAGCGAGTCGTCGGCCTGGGTCTCCAGCTGACGCAGCTGCGACTCCAGGTAGGACTTCAGGCGGGTGCGGTACTCGCGCTCGAAGCCACGCAGGTCCTCGACCTTGCGCTCCAGCGTGGCGCGGGCGGACTCCAGGGAGCCCATCGCGACGCGGTGCTTCTCCTGCGCGTCCCGCTCCAGGGCGTCGGCCTTGGCACGGGCGTCACGCTCGAGACCCTCGGCACGCGAACGCGCCTCGCCGACGA
This sequence comes from Streptomyces sp. NPDC047081, assembly GCF_040643775.1. Classification (NCBI taxonomy): domain Bacteria; kingdom Bacillati; phylum Actinomycetota; class Actinomycetes; order Kitasatosporales; family Streptomycetaceae; genus Streptomyces; species Streptomyces sp. NPDC047081. The sequence continues at coordinate 372,443 of NZ_JBEYUY010000008.1, forward strand.
TCTTGTTGGCCTCGGAACGGGCCTCGGCGATCGCCTGGTCGGCGGTCTGCTGGGCGAGCGAGAGGACGCGGGCGGCGCTGTCGCCACCGGGACCCTGACCGGGGCCGCCCATCGGACCGCCCATGGGGCCACCCATCGGGCCGCCCATCTGCTGCTGCATGGGGGGCTGGCCCATGGGGCCGCCCATCTGGCCCTGGCCCATGGGGCCGGGACCCATCGGACCCTGGCCCATCGGGCCGGGACCCTGCGGGCCGCCCTGTCCACCGGGACCGGCGGGCAGCTGCGGCGCACCGCTCGGCAGCTGGGGCGGGCCGCCCATGGGGCCGCCCATCTGCTGCTGCGGCGGGCCCGATATGCCGGCCGGCACGGGGGCGCCCGGACCGCGCATCCCCTGCTGGGGCATGCCCTGCCCCTGGTCCTGCGGACCGGGACCGCCGGGACCCTCCGGGGGCTTGCGCATGTTCTGCTGGTTCTGGGCAGCAGCGCGCGTGGCCGCGGCCAGTTTGGCGCGCAGGTCCTCGTTCTCGCGGAGCAGGCGGGTCAGTTCGGCTTCGACCTCATCGAGGAAGGCATCGACCTCGTCCTCGTCATAGCCTTCTCGGAGGCGGACGGTCGTGAACTGCTTGTTCCGCACGTCCTCGGGGGTCAACGGCATCTCTTCACCTCAACGTAGTCGTCGGCATTCGGCAAGACGGTAGGTCACATCGGTCACAGCCGGCTCACGATCGAGATCAGGATGTAGACGATGATCATCAGTACGAAGAAGGACAGGTCGAGCGCCACGCCCCCGAGGCGCAGCGGCGGGATGAACCGCCGCAGAAGCTTGAGCGGTGGGTCGGTGACAGTGTAGGTGGCCTCCAGAACGACCACCATCGCCTTGCCGGGCTGCCATGAGCGGGCGAACTGGAAGACGTAGTCCATGACCAACCGGAAGATGAGCACGATGAGGAAGCACATCAGCGCGATGTAGACGACATCCAGGACCACGCTCATTGCTGGTGCTTCCCTCTCCCCTGTTTCCGTGCTGCTCGGTACTACTTGTACTGCTGTTTCCGGTCGTGCGTCTCAGCTCTGGTTGAAGAACCCGCCCTCTGCGATACGGGCCTTGTCCTCCGCCGTGACATCGACGTTAGCAGGAGACAACAGGAACACCTTCTGGGTCACCCGCTCGATGCTGCCGTGAAGACCAAACACCAAACCGGCCGCAAAGTCGACAAGTCGCTTCGCATCTGTGTCATCCATCTCAGTCAGATTCATGATCACCGGGGTGCCCTCACGGAAGTGTTCCCCGATGGTACGGGCCTCGTTGTAGGTCCGCGGGTGCAGTGTGGTGATCCGGTAAGGCTCTCGTTCCGACACGACCTTGGGCATGATCACCGGTGCGTTCTTCTCCAGGCTTGCGCGTTCTTGTGTGATGGACGCCACGGGCGCGATGCGCGCCGGACGGCCGGATTCCGCGGGTAGCGAAGCGGAACGGGCGACCGGTTCGCGCGGAGCGGGCGGCTGCACGACTCGTACCTCTTCGTCCCTTTGGGACTGATGTGCGACGTGCGACTGGTGCGACGGCTCGTGCCGTCGATGGTCCCGCTCCGGCTCCGGGTCGAGTTCGGGCTCGAAGTCGTCATCGGGGTCGAATCCCCGGCCGTCGTACCCATCGTCCTCCACGAGGCCGAGGTAGACCGCCATCTTGCGCATCGCGCCGGCCATGCTCTGAGTCCTCCGCTCTGTGGTGGATCGGCTGACGACTGCCAAGTGCCCGCGATCCACGAGGTCGTTACGCCCGCCTTTCGGCGGCATTGACCATATTTTCTGCTGTGGTCCGACTTCCTGGCGACGTTACCCGAGCCTCGGGCGGACTCCGAGTACCGCGGTGCCGACGCGCACATGTGTCGCTCCGGCCGCCACGGCCTGTTCGAGGTCCGCACTCATCCCTGCCGAGACCATGTTCGCAGCCGGATGGATTCGGCGCAGGTCGGTCGACAAATCCATCAACCGCTCGAACGCCGCCAGTTCACGTCCCGCGTACTCGCCGGTGAGTGGCGCGACGGTCATCAGACCCGCCAGCCGCAGCCCCGGTGCAGCGGCCACGAGTTCGGCCAACTCTTCGATTCCGCCGGGCCCCACGCCTCCGCGCTCCCCGCGGCCGCTCGCCTCCGCGTCGAGTGCGACCTGGACCAGACAGCCGAGCTCCCGCCCCTGCCGCTCCGCTTCCTTGGAGAGCGCCGTGACCAGCCGGGCCCGGTCGACGGACTGCACCATATCGGCATAACCGGCCACGGAACGAACCTTGTTGGTCTGCAACTGACCGACGAAGTGCCAAGTCAGCGGCAGATCCGCGCATTCGGCGGCCTTCGGGGCGGCGTCCTGGTCCCGGTTCTCGGCCACGTGCCGAACACCGAGCTCCGACAGGATCCGCACATCGCTCGCCGGATAGGTCTTGGTGACCACGATCAGGGTCACCTCCTCGCGCCCCCGGCCGGCGGCCGCGCACGCGTCGGCGATCCGACGCTCCACCTTCGCCAGGTTTTCGGCGAGTTCGTCCTTACGGTCCGTCATGCCCCTCAGTCCAGCCAGACATATCCCGCGAGTCGCCCCGTGGTGCGATCGCGGCGGTACGAGAAGTGATCGCCCGACTCCAGCGTGCACACCGGGGACTGCTCCCGGTCGCGCACCCCGAGCCGTCCGAGCTGCGCGTGCACCCCGGCGGTCACGTCGACCGCGGGCGTACCCCAACTCGTCTCGGAGTACGCCGCCGGTTCCACGGCGCTCACATCGGCCCGCATCGCCTCCGGCACCTCGTAGCACCGGCCGCAGACCGCGGGCCCGGTGCGGGCGACGATCCGGGCCGGGTCCGCGCCGAGTTCGGTCATCGCGCGTAGCGCGGCCGGGACGACGCCGACGACCATGCCGGGCCGGCCCGCGTGGGCCGCGGCGACGACACCGGCGACCGGGTCGGCGAGCAGGACGGGTGTGCAGTCGGCGGTGAGGACGGCGAGGGCGAGTCCGCGGCGGGCGGTCACGATCGCGTCGACGGACGGGATCTCGGCGCCGGGGGCCCAGGGCCCGTCGACCACCGCGACGTCGTTGCCGTGCACCTGGTTCATCCAGACCACGTCCGCGGCTTCGAGGCCGAGGGACTTGGCCGCCAGCTCGCGATTGGCGCGTACGGCGTCGGGGTCGTCGCCGACCGCTCCGCCGAGGTTGAGCTCCTCGTACGGAACGGCGCTCACCCCACCCCACCGGTCGGTGAAGGCGAAGTGCGCGCCGCTCACGGTGTCGCGCTGTCCTATCACTTCAGGAAGTCCGGCACGTCCAGCTCCTCGGCCGCGCTGTCCGTGTAGGACCGGGACGGCGGGACCGGCGGGGCGACCGGGAGGTCGGCGGCCGGCTCGGGCGCGGGCTCCGGGTCCTCCTTCGGCGTGACGCTGCCGAGCGAGCCGAAGGACGGGCGGGACTCGGGCTGCCGTACCGGAGTCGGCTCGTCGCGGCGGGCGGAGGCCGAGGAGGAACCGAGGACCGTGTCCCGGCGGGCCGGCGGCTGGCCGCCGTCGAAGCCGGCCGCGATGACCGTGACCCGGACCTCGTCGCCGAGGGCGTCGTCGATGACCGCGCCGAAGATGATGTTGGCCTCGGGGTGGGCGGCCTCGCTGACCAGCTGGGCGGCCTCGTTGATCTCGAACAGGCCGAGGTCGGAGCCGCCGGAGATGGAGAGCAGGACGCCGCGGGCGCCGTCGATGGAGGCTTCGAGGAGCGGCGAGGAGATCGCCATCTCGGCCGCCGCCACCGCGCGGTCGTCGCCGCGGGCCGAGCCGATGCCCATGAGGGCCGAACCGGCCTCGGACATCACGGACTTCACGTCGGCGAAGTCGAGGTTGATGAGGCCCGGCGTGGTGATCAGGTCGGTGATGCCCTGGACACCGGAGAGCAGCACCTGGTCGGCGGACTTGAAGGCGTCGAGCACCGAGACCTGGCGGTCCGAGATGGACAGCAGCCGGTCGTTCGGGATGACGATGAGGGTGTCGACCTCTTCGCGGAGCTCCGCGATGCCGTCCTCGGCCTGGTTGGCGCGGCGCCGGCCCTCGAAGGTGAACGGGCGGGTGACCACGCCGATGGTGAGGGCGCCCAGGGAGCGGGCGATGTTGGCCACGACGGGCGCGCCGCCGGTGCCGGTGCCGCCGCCTTCACCGGCCGTCACGAAGACCATGTCGGCCCCCTTGAGGACCTCCTCGATCTCCTCGCGGTGGTCCTCGGCGGCCTTGCGGCCCACGGCCGGGTTGGCTCCGGCGCCGAGTCCGCGCGTCAGTTCGCGGCCGACGTCGAGCTTGACGTCGGCGTCGCTCATCAACAGCGCCTGCGCGTCGGTGTTGATGGCGATGAACTCGACGCCCTTGAGACCGACCTCGATCATCCGGTTGATGGCATTGACACCACCGCCGCCGACACCGATGACTTTGATGACTGCGAGGTAGTTCTGCGGTGCTGCCACGTCGAAGGCCTCTCGCCTCGAGTTACGTGTCGCCGTATCGCGGGTCATGCGATCCGACGACGGATGCCGAATGGGACGGTCCGTAGCGCCGACCCGAACCCTAACGTTGAAGTTTAGGGTTACCAGTGTGTCTGTTCCTTGAAGTCTTCTGAACAGGACACTAAGTCGACAAGTGGCGCGCGTTCAACGAACACGCCGAACCTCCCGTTTTTCTTTTCACCCTATGTGATCAGCCGTAGCGGTGCCCAACCAGGGTGCTGGCCTGCGCGGATGTGCGTCAACTCCCCGATGACGCAGGGGCGGTGGGAACCGAGACGTCGAAGTGCCGCGCATCCGGCGCCGCTTTCATGAGAGCGGTGAGCGTACGCGCCTTCAGCGCACCCCGCTCGGAACTCCCCCAGGCGACGGTCCGTCCGTCGTTCAACTCCAGCGAGATGTCGTCGTAGGAACGCACCTTGACGGTCCGCGCGATCCGGGCGACTGCGCTCGGCAGGGAACCGGCGACCCGTACCGCCTCGCGCACCAGCCGGTCCTCGCCGAAACGGCGCAGGCTCGCACCGGTGGAACCGGTGGAGGAGAGCTTCAATTCCAGTTCGGGAACGGCTTTCGGAGCCCGAGAAACCGTGGCGAAACGGACACCTTCATCGTCCACTTCGACGAAGTTTCCGCCCTTTTGGACAATCAGAACCGGAGTGCGTTCGACCACTTTCAGGCCGATTCCGTGCGGCCAGGAACGGACCACGTCAACCGTGTCAATTCGGGGCAGTTTCGAGCGCAGTCGCGACTCGATCGCATCGGTGTCGACGGAAATCAGCGGTGCCCCGACGGGGACTTCGGCGGCGGCGCGAACCTGTTCGGGCGTCAGCACCCGGGTGCCGGAGACCGATACGCGTTCAACGCGGAGCCACCGGGATCCGTACAACAGCCAGACGGTGCCCGCGCCGAGGAGGGTGAGCGCGATGGCGAGGATGATGATCGTACGAAGGCGGAGGCGGAGGCGTGTCGGCCTCAACCGGCGGGTGAGAGGCGGGCCGGACGACTCCTGCTCACGTTCACCGCGTTGCTCCGCGGTGGTCGGTCCGGCCACGCTTCCTGCCCTTCGCCTACATGGAAATGCCGTTCCTAATGATGTGCACGACGGGCGGCGATCGCCTCGTACACCATGCCGACGAGCAGGTCGTCGGCGTCCCGGCGGCCGAACTCGGCGGCGGCGCGGGACATCTCGTACAGCCGGTGCGGGTCGGCGAGCACGGGCAGGACGTTGGCCCGGACCCAGTCCGGCGTCAGTTCCGCGTCGTCGACCAGCAGTCCGCCGCCGGCCTTGACCACCGGCTGGGCGTTCAGCCGCTGTTCGCCGTTGCCGATGGGCAGCGGGACGTACGCGGCCGGGAGTCCGACGGCGGAGAGCTCGGCGACGGTCATCGCGCCCGCGCGGCAGAGCATCATGTCGGCCGCGGCGTACGCGAGGTCCATCCGGTCCAGGTAACTTACCGGGATGTACGGGGGCATTCCCGGCATCTGCTGCACATGCGGCAGTTCGTTCTTCGGGCCGACCGCGTGCAGGATCTGGATGCCGGCCTGCTGGAGCCAGGGCGCGACCTGCTGCACGACCTCGTTGAGGCGGCGGGCGCCCTGCGAGCCGCCGGAGACCAGCAGCGTCGGCAGGTTGGGGTCGAGCCCGAACATCGCGCGGGCCTCGGGGCGCGCGGCGGCCCGGTCCAGGGTGGCGATGGTGCGGCGCAGCGGGATGCCGATGTAGCGGGCGTCACGCAGCTTGCTGTCCGGGGTGGAGACGGCGACCTTGGCGGCGTACCGCGAGCCGATCTTGTTGGCCAGGCCCGGGCGGGCGTTGGCCTCGTGGATGACGATCGGCACACCGAGGCGCTTGGCCGCGAGGTAGCCGGGCAGGGCCACGTAACCGCCGAAGCCGACCACCGCGTCGGCCTTGGTGCGCTCCAGGATCTGCTCGGTCGCCTTGATCGTGCCGCGCAGCCGGCCCGGGACGGTGATCAGCTCGGGCGTGGGCTTGCGGGGCAGCGGCACGGCCGGGATGAGCGCGAGCTCGTAGCCCCGCTGCGGTACGAGCGTGGTCTCAAGCCCCCGCTCCGTGCCCAGGGCCGTGATCCCCACGGTGGGGTCCTGCCTGCGCAGGGCGTCCGCGAGGGCGAGCGCGGGCTCGATGTGGCCGGCGGTCCCCCCACCGGCGAGTACGACATGCACCGAAATTCACCGCTCTCCGGACGAGCGCGCCGCCGAGGCACGCCGTCGCATCGTGTTCCATCTCCGAGGCCCCCGTGCCGATGCGGCGCCTCTGGCCCGCTTTCTACCAAAGCGAGGTTGCCGCATCGAAAGCGCCGCCCGCGCAGCGGGCTCGTCACGCGCGAAGGCGATCAGCAGCCCGATGGCGAACATGGTCGGCAACAGGGCGGATCCTCCGTAGGAGAACAGCGGGAGGGGGACGCCGGCGATCGGCAGCAGGCCGAGCACCGCACCGATGTTGATCACGGCCTGGGCCGTGATCCAGGTGGTCACGCCTCCCGCGGCATACCTGACGAAGGGGTCCTCCGTGCGGCCGGCCACGCGGATACCCGCATAGCCTAGAGCCGCGAAGAGGGCGAGCACCGACAGCGTCCCCGCGAGGCCCAGTTCCTCACCGGTGACGGCGAAGATGAAGTCCGTGTGCGCTTCCGGGAGTTGGCCCCATTTTTCCACACTGGCGCCGAGCCCTGATCCGAAGATTCCGCCGGATGCGAGGGCGTAGATGCCGTGCACGGCCTGCCAGCAGTCCACCGGGCCCGACTGCGGTGAGGTCGCGCCGATGCAGGAGAGGCGGGCCATGCGGTTCGGGCTGGTCTTGATGAGGATCACACCGAGGGTCGCGGCGATCGAAAGAACCCCGACGAACAGCCGCGTCGGGGCCCCCGCCAGCCACAACAGCCCGAACAGGATCGCCGTCAGGATGATCGCCGTACCCATGTCGCCGCCGAGCATGATCAGCCCGAGCAGCATGAAGGCGACCGGGACGAGCGGCACCAGCATGTGCTTCCACTGGTTCAGCAGGTTCTTGTCCTGTTTGCGGGCGAGCAGGTCGGCGCTCCACAGGACCAGGGCGAGCTTGCCGAACTCGCTGGGCTGGATCTGGAAGGAGCCGCCGAGCGAGATCCAGTTCTGGTTGCCGTTGACCGACATCCCTATCCCCGGCACCTGCACGAGCGCCATCAGGAAGACGGCACCGGCGAGGATCGGGTAGGCCAGCGCCCGGTGCAGCTTGACCGGCATCCGGGAGGCGATCAGCAGCAGGACACCGCCGATGACGGCCGCGAGCAGCTGCTTGCGGAAGAAGTACGAACCCGGCAACGACATCTGCAGCGCGGTGATCTGGGAGGCCGAGTAGACCATCACCAGGCCCAGCACGGTGATCAGCACCGAGCCGCCGGCGATCAGGTAGTACGCGGTCAGCGGCCGGTCCCAGGCCCGCTTGGCGTTGAGATACAGCCGGCGCACGGGGTTGTCGCGAGGCGCCCGGGAAGCGGCGGGACGTCTGACCGCCCGCTGAACGGACGGCCGTCCGGTACGGCTACTGGGCATCAGACGCCTCCGCTACGTCGGTCAGACGCCGAGTTCGCGAACCGCCTCCGCGAACGCGTCGCCGCGCTTGTTGTAGTTGGCGAACATGTCCATGGAGGCGCAGGCCGGGGCGAGCAGCACCGTGTCGCCTGCGGCCGCGAGCCGCCGGGCCTCCTGGACAGCCGCGAGCATCGCCCCAGTGTCGGTCCGGTCGAGGTCGACGACGGGTACTTCCGGCGCGTGTCGCGCGAGGGCTTCCCGGATGAGGGCGCGGTCCCTGCCGATGAGCACGGCACCGCGAAGTCGCTTTGCCGACTTGGCGACCAGCTCGTCGAAGGTCGCGCCCTTGGCGAGCCCGCCCGCGATCCAGACGATGGACTCGTACGCCGCCAACGAGGCTTCCGCCGCGTGTGTGTTGGTGGCCTTGGAGTCGTCGACGTACGCGACCCCGTCCACGTCGGCCACGTGCGCGATGCGGTGCGCGTCCGGCGTGAAGTTCCTGAGCCCGTCCCGTACGGCCGCCGCGGGCACCCCGAACGCGCGCGCGAGGGCCGCCGCGGCAAGGGCGTTGGCGATGTTGTGCGGGGCCGGCGGGTTGACGTCGGTGACCTCGGCGAGCTCCTGGGCGTTCTTCTGCCGGTTCTCCACGAAGGCGCGGTCGACCAGGATGCCATCCACGACCCCGAGTTGGGAGGGACCCGGCGTGCCGAGCGTGAACCCGATCGCCCGGCAGCCCTCCTCGACGTCGGCCTCCCGGACCAGGTCCTCGGTGGCCTTGTCGGCGACGTTGTAGACGCAGGCGACCCGATTGCCCTCGTAGATACGGCCCTTGTCGGCGGCGTACGCCTCCATGGAGCCGTGCCAGTCGAGGTGGTCCGGCGCCAGGTTCAGCACCGCGGCCGAGTGCGGGCGCAGCGAGGGCGCCCAGTGCAGCTGGTAGCTGGACAGCTCCACGGCGAGCACGTCGTACTCCTGGTCGCCGAGCACCGCGTCCAGCACGGAGACGCCGACGTTGCCGACGGCGGCCGTGCGCAGGCCCGCGGCCGTCAGGATCGACGCCAGCATCTGGACGGTCGTGGTCTTGCCGTTGGTGCCCGTGACGGCCAGCCAGGGGGCCGCGTCCGGGCCGCGCAGGCGCCAGGCCAGCTCGACGTCGCCCCAGATGTCGACGCCGGCCGCGCGGGCCGCCTCGAACAGGGGCTTGTCGGGCTTCCAGCCGGGTGCGGTGACGATGAGTTCGGTGCCCTCAGGCAGGGTCGCTCCGTCGCCGAGGCGCACGGTGATTCCCAAGGCCTCCAGCTCCGCGGCCTGTTCACGCGCGCGTGCGTCGTCACCGTCGTTGACGACCGTGACGATCGCTCCACGCGCGTGCAGCACCTTGGCCGCCGGGACACCGGAGACACCGAGCCCGGCGACGGTGACGTGCTTGCCCTGGAACTCGGAGGATCCTTCAGGCACCGAGGAGGTCACTTGTCCGCTGCCCATCCCGCGTAGAAGAGGCCCAGTCCGACGATCACACAGATGCCCTGGATGATCCAGAAGCGGACCACCACAAGGACCTCGGACCAGCCCTTGAGTTCGAAGTGGTGCTGGAGTGGCGCCATCCGGAAGACGCGCCTTCCGGTGAGGCGGAAGGAGCCGACCTGGATGACCACCGACATGGTGATGAGGACGAACAGACCGCCCATGATGGCGACGAGCAGCTCGGTGCGGGAGAGGATCGCCAGGCCCGTGAGGACACCGCCGAGCGCGAGCGAACCGGTGTCGCCCATGAAGATCTTGGCCGGCGAGGTGTTCCACCACAGGAAGCCCAGGCAGGCACCCATCAGCGCGGAGGCGATGACCGCGAGGTCCAGCGGATCGCGCACCTCGTAGCAGGCGTTCGGGTTGGTCAGGGTCGTCGCGTTGGCGCAGGACTCCTGGAACTGCCAGACGCCGATGAAGGTGTAGGCGCCGAAGACGAGCACCGAGGCGCCGGTGGCGAGGCCGTCCAGACCGTCCGTCAGGTTCACGCCGTTCGACATCGCGAGGATCATGAACAGCGCCCAGACCACGAACAGCACCGGGCCGATCGACCAGCCGAAGTCCGTGATGAACGACAGCTTGGTGGAGGCCGGGGCGTTGCCGCGGGCGTCCTGGAACTGCAGGGCGAGCACCGCGAAGCTGATGCCGACGATCAGCTGGCCGGCCATCTTCGCCTTGGCCCGCAGACCCAGCGAACGCCGCTTGACGATCTTGATGTAGTCGTCGAGGAAGCCGACGAGGCCCATGCCGCACATCAGGCCGAGCACCAGCACACCCGAGTAGGTCGGGGCGTAGCCGGTGATGACCTTGGAGAGGAAGTACGCGGCCACGGTCGCCAGGATGAAGGCGATACCGCCCATGGTCGGCGTACCGCGCTTGCTGGCGTGCTCGCGCGGGCCGTCGTCCCGGATGTACTGGCCGTAGCCCTTGCGGGCGAGGAGCTTGATCAGCAGCGGGGTGCCGACCAGGGTGAGGAAGAGACCAATGACTCCTGAGAACAGGATCTGCTTCATCATCGGGCGGCAACCTCACCCTCGGCACCGGTCTCGAGCAGCGCCTGGGCAATGCTCTCGAGGCCGACCGAACGGGACGCCTTCACGAGTACGACGTCCCCCGGGCGCAACTCGCTGCGCAACAGGTCGACCGCCGCCTGTGCGTCGGACACGTGCACCGACTCCTCACCCCACGAACCCTCGTTATATGCGCCCAGTTGCAGCCAGGACGCTTCCCTGCCCCCGACCGCGACGAGCTTGCCGACATTGAGCCGGACGGCGAGCCGTCCGACCGCGTCGTGCTCGGCGAGCGCCTCGTCCCCGAGCTCGGCCATCTTGCCGAGCACCGCCCAGGTCCGCCGCCCCTGGCCCATGGCCGCGAGCGCGCGCAGGGCGGCTCGCATGGACTCGGGGTTCGCGTTGTAGGCGTCGTTGACGATGGTCACGCCGTCCGGTCGCTCGGTGACCTCCATGCGCCAGCGGGAGAGGGAGCCCGCCTCGGAGAGCGCGGTGGCGATCTCTTCCGCGGACATGCCCAGCTCATGGGCGACGGCGGCCGCGGCGAGCGCGTTCGACACGTGGTGCTCACCGTACAGGCGCATGGTCACGTCGCTTGCACCGGAGGGTGTGCAGAGCCTGAAGGCGGGCTGTCCGGTGTCCGTGAGTCGCACGTTCTCGGCGCGTACGTCCGCTTCGTCGGCCTCTCCGAAAAGGAGCACCTTCGCCTTCGTTCGGGATGCCATGGCCCGTACGAGGGGGTCGTCCGCGTTGAGGACCGCCGCGCCGTCTTCCGGAAGCGCTTCTACGAGTTCGCCCTTGGCCTGCGCGATCTGCTCGCGGCCGCCGAACTCGCCGATGTGGGCGGTGCCGACGTTCAGGACGAGGCCGATCTTCGGGGGCGTCAGCTCGGTCAGGTAACGAATGTGGCCGATGCCCCGCGCGCCCATCTCCAGCACGAGGAACTTCGTCTCCTCGGTGGCGGACAGGGCGGTCAGCGGCAGCCCGATCTCGTTGTTGAGCGAGCCCGGCGTGAACACCGTCGGCGCCTTGGTCCGCAGCACCTGGGCGATCAGGTCCTTGGTGCTGGTCTTGCCCGCGGAGCCGGTGAGGGCCACGAGGGTCGCGCCGAGTCGTCGTACGACATGACGCGCGAGGGCGCCGAGGGCGCTCTGGACGTCCTCGACGACGATCGCGGGCACGCCGACGGGCCGGGACGCCAGCACGGCGACCGCGCCCGCCCGGACGACCTGCTCGGCGAAGTCGTGGCCGTCGACCCGTTCGCCGACGAAGGCGACGAAGAGGCTGCCGGGCTCCACCTCGCGGGAGTCCCGGACGACCGGAGCCGTGACCTGGACGGACGGATCCGGTATGTCGTGCGTCTGCCCGCCGACGACTGAGGCGATCTCGGCGAGAGAGAGGGCGATCACAAGTTCATCCCTGGGTCTTCTGGATGGCTTCTCGAAGCACCTGGCGGTCGTCGAAGGGACGGACCACCCCGGCGATGTCCTGGCCCTGCTCATGGCCCTTGCCCGCGACCAGCACGGTGTCCCCGGGCCGTGCTCGGGCGACGGCGGCGGCGATCGCGGCGGCCCGGTCCTCGAAGACCTGGACCTCACCGCGTTCGTGTGCTGGTACGGACGCGGCGCCCTCGAGCATGGTTGCAAGGATCGCCAGGGGGTCCTCGGAGCGGGGGTTGTCCGAAGTCAGTACGGCGGTGTCGGCGAGCCGGGCCGCGGCGGCGCCCATCGGCGCGCGCTTGGTCCTGTCACGGTCCCCGCCGCAGCCGAGCACGACGTGCAGCCTGCCCTCGGTGACCTTGCGCAGGGCGCGCAGGACCGATTCGACGGCGTCGGTCTTGTGGGCGTAGTCGACGACCGCGAGATACGGCTGCCCGGCGTCCACGCGCTCCAGGCGGCCCGGCACGCCCGGCACGGCGGCGATGCCCTCGGCGGCGGCCTGCGGGTCGAGGCCCGCGGCGGCCAGGGCGACGATCGCGGCGAGGGTGTTGGCCACGTTGAAGCCGCCCGGCAGCGGCGCCCTGGCCTCGACGCGCTCGCCCTCGGGGCCGATCACGGTGAACGTCGAGTCCAGCGGGCCGACCTGCACGTCCTCGGCCCGCCAGTCGGCGTCCGGGTGCCCCTCGGCGGAGAAGGTGACGACCGGGACGGTGGCCTCCTTGGCGAGCCGGCGGCCGTACTCGTCGTCGGCGTTGACCACGCCGAGTCTGCTGCGTTTCGGCGTGAACAGCTGCGCCTTGGCCCGGAAGTAGTCCTCCATGTCGGAGTGGAACTCCATGTGTTCCGGGCTGAGGTTGGTGAAGACGCCGATGTCGAAGACGCAGCCGTCGACCCGGCCGAGCACCAGCGCGTGGCTGGAGACCTCCATCGCGACCGCCTCGACCCCGCGCTCGCGCATGACCGCGAACAGGGCCTGGAGATCGGTCGCTTCGGGAGTCGTCCGCTCGGACTTGATGCGCTCGTCGCCGATGCGCATCTCGACCGTGCCGATGAGGCCGGTGTTGCTCTTGGTCTTCAGACCGCCCTCGACCAGGTAGGCGGTGGTGGTCTTGCCGGAGGTGCCGGTGATGCCGATCTGGAGCAGGTCGCGGCCCGGGTGGCCGTAGATCGTGGCCGCCAGCTCGCCCATCCGCCCGCGCGGATCGTCGACCACAAGGACCGGAAGTCCGGTCGCCGCGGCACGCTCGGCGCCGGTCGGGTCGGTCAGCACGGCGACCGCGCCGAGGCCGGCGGCCTGGGTGACGAAGTCGGCGCCGTGCAGGCGGGCGCCCGGGAGGGCGGCGTACAGGTCGCCGGGGCGGACGGCGCGCGAGTCATGGGTGATGCCCGTGACCTCGGCGGGACTGTCCGGCGCGGCGGCACCCAGCTGATCGGCGAGCTCCGCGAGGGGTGTGGCGGAGACCTGAACCGGTCGTGGCGGCCCCGGATATGTCACGGAAACGCCCTTCTGGGTGGTTTGGGACTGATCAGCGTGTGGCACGGCGGTGAGCGTACCGGGCTCACCCGCCTGCGAGCGAAGTGAGGGGCGGGGCGTGCCCGGGTTGCCGGAGTCGGAAGTGATCATGGTCACGGAGCGTTCCTGGCTGGTTGCGCTGATCAGGGCTGGAAGGTGACGGGCAGGTTCGCGGCCTTCGCCCCGGTGGGCGGGACCTGAAGGGTCTTCAGCGCGAACTCCATCACCTGCTTGTAGATGGGCCCGCAGATCTGGCCGCCGAAGTAACTGCCGCTCGTGGCGTTCTGGATGGCGCAGTAGACGGTGATCCGGGGGTTGTCCGCGGGGGCGAATCCGGCGAACGAGGACGTGTATCCGCGGTACTTGCCGGTGGCCGGATCCACGCGGTTGGCCGTACCCGTCTTGCCCGCGACCCGGTAGCCGGGGATGCGCGCCTTGGTGCCGGTGCCCTCCTGGTCGTCCACGACCGACTCCAGCATCTGGGCGAGCTCCTTCGCCGTCCTGGCGCTGACGACCCTTGTCTTCTTGGGCGTCGCGGCCGGTGTGAAGCGCCCGTCGGCCCCCTTCGTGCCGCGCACGAGCGTGGGTTCGACGCGAACGCCGCCGTTGGCGATGGTCGAGTAGACGGAGGCCGCCTGGATCGCGTTGATCGACACGCCCTGGCCGAAAGGAATCGTGTACTGCTGCGAGGTCGACCACTTGTCGGGCGGCGCGAGGATGCCCTTGGTCTCGCCCGGGAAGTCGAGCCCGCTGTAGCTGCCGAGGCCGAACTTGCGCAGGTACTTGTAGAGGACCTTGTTGGCCTGCGTCTGGGTCTTGCCGAGCTGGCCGGTGGCCTCGATGGTGCCGATGTTGCTGGACTTGGCGAGGACGCCGTTGAGCGTGAGGTTCCAGGTGGCGTGGTCGATGTCGTCCTTGAAGAGCCGGTCGCCGCGGTGCAGCCGGTTCGGCACGACGACGTGCGTCAGCGGCGTGGCCACGTTCTCCTCCAGTACGGCGGCCATCGACATGACCTTCGCGGTGGAGCCCGGCTCGTAGGCGTCCTCCACGGCCCAGTTGTGCAGGGCGCCGCCGTTCGCCTTGGAGAGGTCGTTCGGGTCGAAGCCGGGCGAGTTCGCCATGGCGAGGATCTGGCCGGTCCGGGTGTCCTGCACTATCACGTACCCGCGATCGGCCTTGGACTTCTTCACCTGCTCGGTGATGGCGTTCTGCGCGGCCCACTGGATGTCGCGGTCGATGGTGAGCTCGACGTCGCTTCCGGGCACCGCGGGCGTCTCGGTGGAGCCCGCGGTGGGCACCAGACGGCCGCCGGACTGGGCGTAGCGGATCTTGCCGTCCTTGCCGGCGAGTTCCTTGTTCAGCTGCTGCTCAAGGCCTCCCCCGCCCTTGCCGTCGGCGTTGACCCAGCCCAGTATCCCGGCGGCGAGATCGCCGTTCGGGTACACACGCTTGCTGCTGGGGGTGGAGAAGACGCCGGCGAGGACGTTGGCGGTGTCCGGCTTGTCGGCGAGCGCGGCCTTGAGGTCCTTGATCTGCGACCAGACCTGCGGGGTCTGGCGGCTGGCGAGCAGGACGTAGCGCAGCGCCTTGTTCTTGGGGCGCAGCTTGGCGACGAGGGACTCCTGGTCCACGCCGAGGATCGGCGCGAGGAGCGCGGCCGCCTGCTCGGGCCCGTCGTCGATCTTCAGCTGCTTGCGGGTGAACATCGTCGGGTCGGCCGTGAGGTCGTACGCGTCCACGCTGGTCGCCAGGGCCACGCCGTTGCGGTCGGTGATGCCGCCGCGCACGGCGGGCAGGACCTGGCCGACGTAACGGTTCTGGTCGGCCTGGGCCGCGTACGTGCTCGCGTCGACGGCCTGGACCTGGAGCAGCCGTACGACGAAGGCGATCAGGACCAGGGTCAGCGCCAGGCTGACCATGCGCAGCCGGGGGCGGGGGCTGCCCAGGCGCAGGAGGTTCGGGGCCGAGGGGCGGGCCGGTGCGGGGCGGCGGGCCTGGGGGCGGGAGAGCATGCAGACCGTGCAGTTCTCCTCGAACAGGCCGATGACACCGCGGGTGCGGGGCGGGAGGTCGGGCTGGACCTCGGGGTACTGATCGG